>JANQHN010000046.1 GCA_028282665.1 Phycisphaerae bacterium
TCTACCGCCACGAGCAGGGCTGTACTGAAATCGCTCGTGTTCTCGGACTGCCTGTGGCGGTAGAAGAGCAGCACGGCAGCACGCTGCGGTGTGCTTAGATGATCCACGGCTGACCAAACGACCTCACGCAACCTGGCCGCTTCTTCCGACTCAATCGATTCGGACTGGGCATCTGAAGCTAGGCCTGACAACGGAATTGTACCGAAATCGAAGTCCGGAGTGATGTGGCGTCGCTTACGCAACCAGTTCAAACACACCCGGTACCCAATCGTAAACAACCATGTGCTAAAGCGGTATTCCGAGGAGAAAGAATCTAAGGAAGCGAAGGCCTTGAGGAATGCGTCCTGGCAGATTTCTTCTGCGTCGTGATGATTGCGGACCATGCGTCTGATAAACGCGTAAAGACGATCCTTGTGCAGATCGATTAGTGTGCGTGTGGATTCACGATCGCCTGCGCGTACCTTTTCGATCAGATCGCGCTCTCGCTGCTGCACGCTAACCTTCGTATCCTTAGCCACGATACCCTCCCCGGGTAGAGTACGATTCCGTTCTGATTATACCCGATTTTCGGAGGGTGCGTTGCGGTCAACACACCCTCAGGTAGAATCGGTCTGTTTGGGCTGTCCGGTCAAGGACATTTCCTCAATCGTCTTAAGTTTAACTTGATATTCTCGCATGAGCAAGAAAAAGTCACAGTCCACGGATAACGTCGTCTGCCGCAACAAGAAAGCCAAATTCCGCTTTGAGCTTATCGAGAAGATCGAGTGCGGTTTGGTTCTTAAAGGGGCGGAGGTGAAAAGTCTGCGCGAGGGGCGAGCATCTCTGGAAGAGGCCTACGCTCGTTTCGAAGAGGGGGAGTTGTGGCTTATCGGCTTTCATATTACCCAGTATTCCCATGATACCAGCAGGAAATACGACCCAGTCCGAAAGCGGAAGCTTCTGGCTCGCGGACGGGAACTGAGTCAACTTGCGGACAAAGTCCAACTTAAACGTCTCACCTTGGTGCCGGTCAAAGTCTATTTTAACGAGCGTGGCATTGCCAAAGTTCAAATCGCCCTTGCGCGTGGCAAGACCGTTTCGGACAAACGCGATACGGTCAAGGAACGCGATGCAAAACGGGAAATGCGGCGCTACGAGGGTTGACCACCTGCTTCGGCCGGCCGCAGGCGCAGACCGAACTTGACGGTGGCGTAAACCTTTCTGTCGGCATGTGGCACTTTGATTGTTCCCTATTTGCACACAACCAACTCCAGAATCAGGATGTGCATTTGCGCTGTTTGCCCAATCGGCCCCGGATCCGATTTCGCTGACGCGTGCTCGTTTCCTATTGGCAAGCCGAAGCTACCACTTTAGACGATGCGTTCATTTATTGTCGGCCCATCTGATTTAGCGATACTTAAAGTGCCACATCGAGGCACTTTTTGGGCGAACACTCGGCGACAAGCAAAGGTGAATTGCGGGGAATTGATGCGATTTTAACTAACCGAGCGCGTTTCCTGTGGGTCATCTGAATAAAGAGCCCCTGGTTGGGGAATTCCATGAAGCCGAAGAGGGCTTCATGGAAGTGCGTTGTCAGCCTTTTTTGAAAGGAGCATTTGATGAAGAAAACGGCATTCTGCTTCGTGCTGTTTGCATTGTCGGGTAGCTGGTTTGTGTGGCCTGGGGCGTCACAGGCGTGTGAGGTGGAGTACGAGATTCCGGGACTCATCCGGTTGCCCTACACAGGCAGTCGGACCATACAGATTCCACGGTTCGACCCGTCGCTGGGGACGCTGGAATCCGTCACTTTGCACGTTGTCGCTCAGTTTTCCGGGGTAGTTGGCGGATACGGTACCGGTCCCGCGAATGCTCCAAATGGTTGGGCGATTGAATTCAGCGGTACGATTCGTTTAAACGCTCCGAGTTTCCCTGTTCTGTCCAGATCGTTTACGCGGACTCGGAGCGGTTTGGTTTGGCAGCCGGGAACGCCGGTCTACGAGGTGTTCGGTCCTGAAAATCTGGGTATAGGCCCTATGACCATCCACGAAGAATTGGAGCCTTATATCGGCACCGGTACGGTATCCGCCACGGTTTCTTGGCCTGCGTTCTACACCGATTTGTTTTGGTCTAGAAGTGGCGTTACCACGGAGGTCTCTCGCGAATTGGGAGTTGTAGGCGGAATGGTGACCTATACGTTTCAACCGAACCCTGGAGATTGTACCTGCGACGGTGACATAGACCTGGAAGACCTCACCATTTTTGACTCCTGCCTCACGGGGCCCGGGACCGAAGTCGGCGTCGAATGCGGGTATGCGGACTTTGACGGAGATGGCGATAGTGATTTGTCGGACTTCGCCTACTTCCAGACCGTCTTCTTGGGAATCTAGCACCGAGGCCATGGAGATGAGCCACACAGATTGGTTATCACTGTGCGATGTTTGAGGTGGTTGACGGTGTTTGCGTGATTTTGCTTGAAATAAACCGGGGCTCTTCCCATCGGAAAGAGCCCCTTTCTTTCTGGAGAAGGTAAACAAAAGTCTGTAGAAATCGTCAGTGAACCGACTACTTGTCGTTTTTCTCGTTGCTGACGCTCTGTGAATTGGTGCTGTCCGTATCCGACTTTTTCGTGACTGCGCTGGCGGACGAAGTGTTCGCAGTTCGGAGTTTTCCATCAAGCCTTATGCGGGTACGCGGTTCATTTTCTTTTTTAGTCGCATGACCTCCGCCCAGCGCCTTGTCGATCGTGCTCTTCAATCCCGCATCCAGATCGGCTTTGGCGCCGATGAAGACCTCGGCGACCTTGCCGTCCTTGCCCACGACGAACAGTTTCGGATAGCCGTTGTTCACGTTGAACCTGTCGCCTAGTGAATTACTCGGATCAGTGACAAGTTCGCCGCCGACCTTCAGATTACCGAGCAATTTGGCGACTTCTTCATCCGTATTGGGTTTGCGCATCGTCTGGCTGATATTGACGAATTGCACATTGTCATTTCCTTCGTAGCTTTTTCGAGTCTTGTCAACTTGCGGCAGTTGTCGTTTGCACCAACCGCAATTGGCGGAGAAGAAGTTCAGCACCGTGACCTTGTCCTTCATGTCGTCATTGGTGAGGATCTTTCCGGACTTCATGGCAGCCTTGATCGCCGGCGCGGGTTTGCCCACCAGCGCTTGTGCGCTGTTCTTGCTCTGAGCCCTGTTAGCCCGCGCGGTACGTGTTGGACGCGGCGTCATGGGAACCACGATTTCAGGTTTTTCTTTGTCGTCGGTCTTGATGAGAAGGTTGCGTCCCTCCTTGGGCAATGCGTGGTTCGGGGGGATGACCACTTGGACTTGATAACTGAAGCCGGCCTTGCGGGCTTTCCACGTGACTTTGTCAGCCAGCACCGAATCGTCATTCACGGTTACATCCAAAACATTCACGGGTGTTGAGCCGTTGTTGCGAACGAGCACGACGCGAGGGATCTCGCGATCTGACTCAGGAATCACCAGCGGGGAAGGCCTGACGTCGATTCGTTCGGAAAACACAGCGTTAAGTCTGACGTTTAGCACGGGCTGTTTTTCGATGTTAGTTTTGATGTTGAGCGTTTCCCGTTCGCGCCCCGGTTCGTAGGGGGGCTCCAGGTAAATCGTCAAGTCAAACTGCTTGCCGGGTTCGACTTCCTTCAGATCGAACTTGAACGATCCGTTGGAATTTTCAGGAAGGGTCAGCTTAAGCGGGGTTTCCGTGTTGTTGGTAATCTTGATAATCTTTTCGTGGCGTTCGGCGCCGAAGATGTTGTTGAAATACGCCATATTCGGCTCGGCCTGGACGTAGTGTTTGACCGACCCTGTCAACTGCAATTGCAGCATTGGTTCGGTTGGATCATCCGTAGTGATTCGGATGGTTTTTTTGAACCCCGTGCGCAAACCACGTGTTCGAAGCTTGAAGGGAAATTCGCCGGATTTGCCGGGAGCGATTTCCTTGGGATGCTCGCCCGCTTTGGTGCATCCGCAGGTTGGCTTGACGCGGAGAATTTTAAGCGGTGTGTCACCTATGTTCTTAACCACGAACGTATGCAGGAGTTCTTTGTTGTCCGACCAGATTACACCGAAATCGTGAACCGGCTCTTCGACCAGGGCTTTCGGTTTGCCAATTGCGCTGCTGACGACCGGGCCTGCAGTCGTTGCGGGCTTTGGTTCGAGTTTCTCCTTTTTGGGAGGTTGTTGACCGGCTGCGGTCGAGGCCAATATCAACATCGCCGAAGCGATCGCGGGAAGTGCCAGTCGCCGCCTGGGCCAAGAAATCGTGAAAGAGCTGGTTTGATTAAACATGACTATACATCCATCCTTCGCTTGATCATCAGATGTTTTGGACTTCCCCATTCAACAAGAATGCAAAACGCTTAGGCGCGAGCGATTTCAGGGCTATTAAGGCACCTCTGGAGATACCGGCAAACCGCACAAACGCGAATGCGCTACCGATTGTGTATAACCCATATCGACTTCGCCAAGCAACGGGTAGATGTTGTAGTTACCTTTGCGTTACTGGTTTGAAATATGGTTGAAACCGGCCCCGTTTCCCACGACCATACACGCCATGGATATTGAAACTTCACAAGCAGAGCCCGGTTCGACCGAGCCCGAGCAGGAACGTGATGGGCATGGGCGACGGCTGCTGTTGGTCGGTTCCATCGGCCCGTTAGGCCATATGCCCGCGTCGGGAACCGTTGCGGTGGCGGTTGCGGGAGTGCCGCTCTTCCTCCTCATGCACATGCTTCCCGCGTGGGCTTACGTCGCATTGACGATCATCTTTACATTAGTGTCCGTATGGATTCACGATTTGGGTGACAAATTGCTGGGCGAGAAAGACAGCCGCAAGCTTGTGTGGGATGAACTTGCAGGGTTCTTTGTCGCTATGGCTTTCTTGCCCGTGGTGACTTGGCAGATCGTGGTGCTGGGGTTTTTCGCTGAACGAATTATCGACATCGCAAAAATCTTCCCCGCGAATGTGGTGGAAAAACGTGTACCCGGTGGATGGGGTGTGGTGGGCGATGATCTCGTTGCGGGCGTGTATACGTTCGTGTTGCTTCGAATCGCGATGCACTTTTTTCCGTCAGCGATGGGGGTTATGGTTTAGGAGTATTCAATGGCGCGGCGCAAACGAATCTGTTTCGTGATCGGTACCCGACCTGAAGCGATCAAGACCTGGCCTGTCATCGAATATTTCTTGCGCGATGATTCATTTGAGGTGCAGACTCTTTTGACCGGACAGCACCGCGAGTTGCTCCACCAGATGGTCGAACTGCTCAAGATTCCCGTGACCGCGGACCTTGCGGTAATGAGGGAGGGGCAGTCGCTCGACGCACTGACCTCTATTTTGTGCTCAACGATATCGGTCGGACTGGATCAGCTCAAGCCCGACTGCGTCGTCGTGCAGGGGGATACAACCACGGTATTCGTAGCAGCGCTCGCCGCATTTTACCTGAACGTTCCGGTTGCTCATTTGGAAGCGGGATTGCGAAGTCATGACCTGCGTCATCCGTTTCCCGAAGAGATGAATAGAAAGCTGGCGACAGTCCTTTCGGCGTTGCACTTTGCGCCGACAGATCGTGCGCGAAACTGCCTGCTTGAGGAGAGCGTGCCTGCCGATCGAATATGGGTGACGGGTAACAGCGGTATTGACGCACTGAGATTGATGACGGAGCGTCTCGATCGTTTTCCCGTCGACCCCGTTCTCGGTTCAGTGTTAGACGCAAAGCCGAAGCGATTGATTGCCGTTACCGTGCATCGCAGGGAGAACTATCCGTTCGTCGCCGGAATCGCTCACGCCATCGCTCAAATCCTAAAGACGCACAAGGACGTGGAAGTTGTGTTACCGGTGCATCTTTCACCTGCCGTTAGAGATACCGTCAGGCCTATCTTGCGTGGCGCGGATCGCTGTCATTTGCTCGAACCGCTTGATTACGCGAACTTCGTTCGGCTTTTGGGGGCGTGTGATTTGGTATTGACCGATTCGGGCGGTGTGCAGGAAGAAGCGCCTCACTTGGGTAAGCCCACCTTGGTAGTGCGGCGCACGACGGAGCGTCCGGAAGCGGTGGATGCGGGGTGCGTTCGGCTGGTAGGCGAAGAGTCGGATCGAATCATTGCCGGTGTCAACGAGCTTCTTACCGATGAAGCGGTCTACCGTCAAATGGCCCAGTCGATCAATCCTTATGGAGACGGTCATACTTCCGAGCGGGTCGCGGATGTTCTTAGGGAGCATGTTGGCGAGCGATCGGCAGATTAGTCGCACCGCCACCGGTAGGTAGCGTACGCTATAGCAGTTTCAATCCAAACGTAGCGTAGAATGTCGACTTTCCGGCAGTACAAAACACGGTGTCGGACGCTTCACCTGACTGGAGCTTGCTCTAGCCGCAACCGTTTACCTCGAATGCGCATATCCAATTGGGGCATTGGCGGTCAAACCGGACCTTTTGCCTTTTTTCTTTTTCGCTAAACGCAATTCGGGCTGGCGACGTCTATAGGGGTGAAGCCGGCCTGGAAAGGCCATCGGCGGTCGGACGTGCAGTGGCCGATCTGACGATCAAGGGCAATGGCGGGCGGATGAACGAATCGCTGGAACAAACCAATGCAGTGATGCCGGCGGTTACCGCACGCCCCGTTTCGTCGACTTTGTTCGAGGTTTCGTGCGAAGAACGCGAGAAGCTCGTAAGGCTTGCCGTTCGATTTGTCTTTCAGCGTGAGGACGCGGAAGACGTAGTGCAAGATGCTCTCACTCTCGCTTACCGGCAGCGAGAAACATTGCGGGATGGTTCGCGGTGGTGGGGGTGGATTCGCCGCATCGTGGTCAATCTATGTCACGAGCATGGGCGACGAACGAGACGGAGGCGAAGTGATGTCGAGCGTCTTGCAAAAGACGCTCTCGCAAATGAACCGACGCAATCCGGCGGATCAAACGTAACGCGGGAATCTGCGGAGGTCATCAAGACGCTTTTGTGGGAGTTGCCCAGGCGCCAACGCGAGGTCGTTGTGCTTAGGCACTTGGAACAGATGAACTTTGATGAAATCGCGGAACTGTTGGGTATTTCACCGTCAACCGCTCGGGTTCATGCCCAGGCGGGGCGGGAAGCACTTCGCGATCTGATGCTGAAACGGTCCGCCGATTGAGCGGGGACCATGAACGGGATAGACGTTATGCAATGTGAACAAACGCGGCAACGATGGCACATCATGATGGACGACGCGACTCGTGATGAGGCGGTCGAAGCTCACATTGCTGCCTGTGATTCCTGTCAGGCTTATGTTGCGGAAATGCGTTTGGTCACGGATGCGCTGGGGGGGCTGCGGAATGAAACGGATCTGATTGCAGCCGGATCCCCGATCGTACAGACCGGCCGGGATGGTGATGCCCCGTTACGTCATCCTGTGTTGATCTGGTTGGGGCGGGTAGCTGCGTTGGCCGCCTGCTTCGCGCTGGCTGTGACGGCCTCGCTCTACTTGAGAGCCGATGACGTGCCTGATCCGGGCGTTGTTGCAGGGTTCACAAGTGATGGCGTCGAAGAGGGCGCGGAGCCTTCGCCGGTCAAGGTAAATATTGTCCATGTTTACCTGCGAGGTGAGACCGCGCGGGATTTTCATGTGGTAAAGGAAGAGGGCGTTGAAAGTGAGCCTGTCGAAATCATCAGCTTCTACCCGAAGCGTGTGATCGAAACGGTACCGGTCGACGGGGAATCTGATAACGCTCCATCAATGGGTTAGCGAGACTCGGCTGGACCTCGGTTCAGTCTGGCGAAAAGGAGATAGCGAAATGTTAATGAAAGACACGTTTGTTTGGGGGGTTGTGGCGGCGGTTTCGTTGGCTGCGCCGTTTGGCGCGATGGCTCAGCAAGAAAAGTCCGAGGATGTTACGCGATGGACGATTGCTTTAACTAATCTCAAAGCGGGTGACGTGGAGTCGCTCATTCGTGAGCGCCTACCCGAGGCTGAAGACTGTACGATTCTGACTTCCGAAAATCCAGACATGCTGCAGGTGATCGGCGTGCCAAAGAAGGTGCAACTGGTTCAGCAGTTTGTGGAGCAGCTGACACCGCCCCGTCCGAAACAACATACTGAGTTGATAGATGTACAGACTTATCCCGTAAAAGAGTTATTCAAGATCGTAGGTAAGACGCTTTGGAAACTTGATGCAGCGGTGGCGATGGATCCCGTTCATCGGCGACTCATCGTCACGGGCTCACAGGAGGAAATCAATGCGGTCAGGTACCTCGTCGAACGACTCGACAGGCCAAAGCGTTCATTAGAGATGGAATTCTTTGTGATGCGTGGCGTTAGCCATGGTAAAGGGAGAGAACTGCCCAACGCGCTTGCTCCAATCGTGCGGACCCTTTCCGAAAAGGGGTTTGGTGATGCGTGGGTACCTTTTCCGTTACTCGTGCATGTGAACGACGGCTCATATTTTCAGAAGGTTTCCGTAGTCCGCACCACGCTCGAAAATGGTACCTCCGAGGAATTGAACATCGACATCGACGGCAAAGGTGAAATGTCCGCATCGGGCGACTCCGTCGAGCTTGAGTTGAGCACAAGCCTTTATAGCGTGGTCCGCAACGAATCGTTGCAGGGCGAAGACAAAAAGCCTTCACGGTCTGCCCCGCCCGGTTATCGAGTTGAGACGAAGTTGACCATTCCGCCGAACAAGTTCGTGATACTTACGGGCTCCCCGTTTTCCGCCGGCGATACCGAATCGGTTGCGATTATCGTGCGGGTGAAATTGGCCGATTAGTTTTACTGCCGCAATCCATCAGCGAATCTCCAACAGTAAGAGCCCCGTGTTCGCCAGCTTGGTGCGCGCGGGGCTCGTTGATTTTTATTCGAGATTGGACAATCGCAAACGCCGTTTGCGATGATGATCAACGAACGAGCGTTCCTCCGTTTCTTCATCGTAAATTGCCGACGCTTTCCTCGATAGGTTTGAGAATTCGGTTCGATCGCAGGATACTCAGCGAAATTTGGATATCCTCGCCGAAGAGGCGATCTTCAACCGCGTGAGGGATGGATTCCCGCACGATCTCGTGGGCGATGCGAGGTCCGGTTCCCGGTCGATGTGGAGCGCGGAAATCAACAGCCTGTGCGGCGCACATCTGCTCGATTGCCAGCACGGTTTCCGTATTTTGCAGAACGCGAAGGCATTTCCGGGCAGCGGTCGCTCCCATGCTGACGTGGTCCTCCTGCCCGAGCGATGTGGGAATGGAATCCACCGAGGCTGGCGATGCGAGCACTTTGTTCTCGCTGACGAGTGCCGCAGCGGTGTATTGTGGCAGCATAAAGCCGCTGTTCAGACCCGTCTTTTCCATCAACAGCGCGGGTAGGCCGTGCTCGCCGCTTAGCAGCAGGTAGATTCGCCGTTCGCTGATCGAGGCGAGTTCGGACAGTGCGACTGCAAGGTAGTCCAGTACCAATGCGAGTGGTTCGCCGTGGAAGCTGCCTCCGCTGATGACATCTTCACCGAAAATCAGTGGGTTGTCGGTGACGGCGTTGATTTCTATTTCGACGACTTCCTTTGCATGCCGCATGGCGTCCCGCACGGCCCCATGAACTTGCGGAATGCAGCGTAACGAGTACGGATCTTGCACTCGCGGACAGTCCTCCTGATGAGCGGCTAGGATTTCGCTGTCTTTCATCAGCAAGCGAATGTTGGCGGCCGCTTCGATCGCGCCGCGATGCGGTCTCGCTTCGTGCAAGCGTTCGTCAAACGGCTTGAGGCTTCCAGCGTACCCTTCCAGGGACATAGCACCAAAGATGTCCGCGTGCTTGATGAGTCGATGGGCACGCACGAGAATGGCGCAGGCATGAGCGCTCATGAACTGAGTGCCGTTGATCAGAGCAAGACCTTCCTTGGGACCCAGGTCAATCGGAGCGAGTCCGGCTGTCGCGAACGCTTCCGTTGCCGGGAGTTCCACGCCGTCTCGTCGAACGGTTGCCAGCCCGAGCATCGGTCGCACCATGTGTGCGAGTGGTGCGAGATCACCACTTGCGCCCAGCGAACCTTGCGAGGGAACAACCGGCAACAAGTCGTTTTCAAGCATGTTGAGCATGCAGTCGACGGTGGACCGTGCGATGCCGCTCAGTCCGTGCGTCAATGCGTGCACCTTCAGCAACATCATCAGCCGTACGAATTCGTCGCCGATCGGTTCACCTACGCCGACGGCGTGCGAAATGATAAGATTGCGTTGGAGAGCGTCCGTCTCGTCGGCGCTGATTCGCTTGTTGCACAGACGGCCGAAACCGGTGTTGATGCCATACGCCGGGTTTTCTCCACCGGCTATCTTGGCGACCGTCTCGTAAGATCGTTTCATGCGATCCCACAATCCATCGCTGATGGATACCGAAAGCTTTGCCCCAAGGATGACGTCGATCGTGTCGAGTGTCATTCTCCTGCCGTCAAGGGTGAGGGTCGCGCGGGAGTCACCACGGGTTACCTGGATTTCGTTTGGTTTGTTCGTTGTTGTCATCACGGGCGGGATTATACCGGCGAGGGCAGTCATGTCAGGGCCGGACCGGGCTGTGATTTTGGAGTGGACCCGATTGTCTCCAGTGTGTAAAAGCGGCTTGATCGGGAAATGGCATGCATCATGCACGGCGGATGTTGTGAACCCGGGACGGGCACAGGCCGCTCGGGGGTTCTCTGTTGCGCAGGCGAAACGTGGACGGAATGTGCTTATGCGTTCTGGTGGATAGTCACAGATCGTGCGTGGTAGACGGTTCGGTGGGTGAACCAAAACCTTCGCAGAATCCTCGGAAAGGACCCGAAGATGGAAGTAGTGCTGGATGGAAACTCGCTGACGATTGAACAGGTGGTCGAGGCTGCTAGAGACGGGGTGACGGTGACGGTTTCCGAACCCGCCCGCGCCAAGGTGCGCAAATCGCGCGAGGTGATCGAGCAGGCGGTCGCCAACGACGTAGCGATTTACGGTGTGACCACGGGTATTGGTGAGTTTGCCCGCATTCGCGTATCGCCGGAACAGAGCAGTGAA
>JANQHN010000053.1 GCA_028282665.1 Phycisphaerae bacterium
GGAATGCCTTCGAAAAGTGCTGAGCCGATGCGTAAATGGGTTGCGCCCGACTTGATCGCTATTTCGAAATCGTTGCTCATCCCCATCGAAAGACAACGAAATGCCGGACCGCAGGTGCGTTTGCCAACGATTTCTTCAAACAGATCCCGCGTACGCTTGAACGTTCGGTCGATCACCGTTTCGTCATCGGTGAGTGGCGCCATGGTCATTAGACCGCAAACTTCGATGTGTGAAAGCGAAGCGAGCTCTGCAACGAGATGTGTGGCCGCAGCAACGGCGACGCCGTATTTGCTCTCTTCTCCACTCGCGTTGATCTCGAGCAGCACAGGCGTTTTCTTATCGACTTTGGCAGATTGTGTGTTGATTTCCTCTGCCAATCGCAAACTGTCAACGGAGTGAACCATTGCAATCCACGGCAGAATCTGCTTGACCTTGTTGCGCTGGAGGTGGCCGATCATGTGCCAATGAGGTCTGAGGTCGATTTGTGAACCAAGCGTGAATTGTTTCCGCTCTACCCATTCCTCAATCATCGCCGCGCGGCGCGTCAACTCCTGAACGCGGTTTTCACCCAAATTGTGAATGCCAAGTTCGATGAGCATTCGAATCACGTCGACACTGACGGATTTGGTTACGGCGATGAGTTTAACGGTCTCGCGTTCGCGATTCACGGCCGCGCAGGCGGTTTGAATTCGGTCTTCGATTTGCTTCAGATTTTCCGCAAGTCTTCGCTTCATACGCAAGTATTTGCAGGTATTCGATCTAGACGCGCCTTTCGACTTGTGACACACGCCACCACCGGTAGTATAACCGCCAGTTCAGCCGTACGCTACGGAGAACTTGACCGTGAATGCCGACGGTGTTGTTGTGAGATTCCGCATCGTTGTGAATGGCATTGGAATATTTAGCCAAACAGTCCATGTGCCTCATGTTGTCAATGGATGAAATCATTGTGAACGCGCCCAATGAGGGTGAGCGAATCGATCCTGGGGCATTGTTCGGTTCGCAAGGCCCGTTCGAACTGGAGATCGGTTGTGGAAAAGGTGGGTTTCTTCTGCAACGTGCCCAGACGCATCCTGAGGTCAGATTGTTGGGGATCGAATGGGCGAACAAATTCTTCTTGTATGCGTCAGACCGGATGTTTCGGTGGAAGATGGAAAACGTTCGGATGATGCGTACTGACGCTTCGCGTTTCGTGCGTGATCATTTGCCCGTGAATTGTTTAGCCGCGTTGCACGTGTATCATCCCGATCCTTGGCCCAAGAAAAGACACCATAAGCGTAGATTGATTCAGACTTCGTTCGCTGATGCGGCGGTTTCAGCACTATTGGACGGCGCGGTTTGGCTCTTACAGACAGATCACGCGGGGTATTACGAGCAAATGCGTGAGGTGCTTGATAGCCACAACGCACTTTTGAAGTTCGACTGGGGAACCGGTGGCTGGGGCGACGGGCCTGAATGGAGCGGCACCAACTTCGAAATTAAATATCGCAGGGAAGGTCGGTCGATCTACCGAGCGGCGTACCGCGTTGTGAAATGATCGCGACCTTTCCGATTCATCGCGATTCCAGTGTCCAACAACTTCTCCAAGTATTCGTATGGTACCAATCATAGCCGCCGACGTGAGTTTTGGAGTTGGTTCACGCCGAGGCCGTTTATCAACTGTCGTTTTTTTAGGTGTTTTGCAGATTAAAGGTGATGGCGCTTAATCGTTTGCGCCTGATGCGTTTCTAACCAAAGTGATGTGAGCGACGTAATGTCGACCGCCCGAATAACGAACGGAAAAGGTGCCGACTTTGAAATTTTTCGCGACATCCGCTGTTCGTTGAGCCAAGTCGTGTGGATCAGGCCAAGTTGAGCGATCCTGGTTCGAATCCTCGTTAGCCGGTAACGCGATTTCAAGCACTTGGTCGTCACGCAATACGCGTACGACTGGTCCCGGCGATAAGGAGGATGTGGTGAGCCGCGTACGAAGATCACGGTTGGGGTGTTCAATATCGAGCACCTTACCATCGACCGCTAGGATTTTGTCGCCGACAACGAGCTTGCCGGATGCGGCGCTGTCGTCGTAGACCTTGGCCACAACCACGACACCGGGTTCCTGGCGGGCACGCACACCGGTGCCCCACCTGGAAGTATACGAGGAGTTGGCGGTTCCCGCCGGACGCCACCAGCGCGGTGCGAGCAGCGAATCTTTGCCTGCGGCATATTCGACCAGCCATTGTTCAAGCTCGTCAGCGGCAAGTTCGGGCTGCGCAATAGCGATAGAATCGCTTCTGATGCGGAACGGGAGCGAACTACGCACATGCCGTAGCGAAGCGAGTGACGGAATCAGGCTTTTTCGTGCTTCGACAATACGTTGAATGTGGTTTTCCGATAAGGCGAAAACGAACCAGTTGTCAACGGCAGCGCAGGATGGCGTGCAATGTGCGAGCATACGGACAAGCGGGAGGCGGGAACTGCGCGTTTCTTCAAGGAATGGAACTTTGTAGATTTTTTCGCCAAAGTGATGGGTGATTTCTACGGTAGGTTCATTCTCGGAAGACGTTCCCCCAAGAGCCCTTGCTACACTGACCAATTTAACCAGAACGCGAATCATCCGATCGCAGAAAGCGGAAGGGTTGTCGCAATCAATCAGTAGGGCGAATTCGAGCCTTGCGCGTTCAGTATTCAGATGCTGGTCCCAGACCGCGATAAGGTTCGGTCCGAGTCCGGTCGTAAGCGGCGGTTCACTTTTTTTGGGGCTGGCAAGATCTGAAAGCCACGGCAGGAGGCTTGGCGCGGGGGCGCCGGATGCACTCTTTGAAAGCGAGCTGGATAATTGCTCGAAATCCAACGATGTCGCCCAAGCAAACAAGGTCGTTTGCGGTAATGCGAGGATCTGGTCGACGGTCGGCTTGTCCAACGGAGGGAGCAGTCGCGGTTTATGCAGGATCGCACGTACTGCGACATCGATTCTTTCGCGCCGTTCGTAGAGCGCCCACGCAAGATACCGGAAGCCGGAAAGCGCGTTGCCGTCAGCACGGAGCGAGTTGGATTGATCAGTTTCGTGGAGAGTCGCGTTAATGAAGTGCGTAATGATCGGACGTTTCGGCAACTGATTAAATAGTGATCGGTAATAGAGCTGTTCTTCAAGCGAACCTTCTGACGGTTCCGTCATGAGTTTCATGACGCTACGCATAAGCGATTCGACGCGCTCGACTTTCCCTGCAACAAAAAGCCCGTCGCGCAAGCTGACGATAACACCGTCGTTGGTTTTGATGAAACGAGCGTCGCCGACCTGTTTCTCCACGTCTCGGGATGAACGAGGGAACACGAAGTCCAATCCTTCCGGGCCGAGGTCCGCCACATGACCGACCCATGCCCCTGCGTTCATTGATGGGTTGGATTCGAACGCGATGCCGAGGTAACCGTCACCGATTCTCTGACCGAGCCTTTGACCTGCTGAGCCCAGATCGCGAATAAGCCAGTCGCTAAGTGCATCGGAACCATGAAAATCCCGGTCGCCGAACGGCTCTAACAGGCGATGTATATTCGATTGTTGAATCAGGTGGGCTGCCCGTTCGAAATTATGAAACTCAATCAATGAGGCGGTGTTTTCCGGTAAAAATGTGGAAGATGAAGGCTGTGGCGCCCGCTGATTGATTGGGATGCGATCTTGGCTCAGGGAGTGTTGAGCCGCGGCCAGCAAAACCAGAGACGCGCACGCGAACCGCAATGCATGGCATCTTCGCTTTGCGTGATGATCCGTTCTGCTCACTCGCTTGTCCTGTGTCATTCCGATTCCTGCTCACCTGATTGCCCAATGGTTATAGGATCGAGATTCGCGATGAGCAACAGAAATCTCGCTGCGCGCTTTTGCGTGAGGCGATGCGGGGAAAAACGTGATGGCGGTCGGCTCACGGCGTCAGAGGTCTTCGATTTCGTTGACGTTAACCTGAGGCGTGGCATTGAGCGGCGTGGATGCGGGGCTTTCCGGTTCGACAATGGGCATCGTTTGAGACTTATCCATAGCATCGTCGAACATTTCAAGCAACTGAAGAATAGTCATGTCGACTGCACGTGGATCGGAAGGTTCGCTGGGTAGTTCGCCGCCAAAATTCTCTCGTCCTTTACTGATCCATTTTTCCAGTGGATCCGCTGCCGGATCCTCGAAGTGGGCATCCAGCGGCTTTGTCTTGGCAGATTTATCCGTGACTTCAGGCGCCTGCAGCTTTGCGACATCCTTTTGGCCTAGGACGTAATTATTGTCCTTGCTTGTGATGATGCCGACAATCGAAAATACCACGACTGCGGCAGCAGCCAGCGGCCCGCCGATGTAAAGTATCCGTCGCACTTTCTGATACGTGCTTGCGCGGGGTCTCTCCAGGCACGCGAGAAGCCGATTCGTGAAGTCGTCACCCAATTGGTCTTCCGGATCGTTTAGGGAGATGATTTGGCCGGAAACCTCCACGAGCGCGAGTGCTCGTCTACAGTCCGAACAGTTCACCAAATGAGCGCAAAACTCGCTCTTTAAGTGCGTGGAAAGCTCGCCGTCTATGTACGCATCAAACAGCAGTTTTGTTTGTTCGCATCGCATGGCGTTGTCATCCATTGGCCGATCCGTTTACACGGAATTATCCATACCGGCCTCTTGTACACACGACTCTACGCAAAATTGCGGAACTGCGAAATTTCCTGCTGGCCGACTATGGGTTCGAGAAGCGTGCGCAGCTTGGCACGGGCTCGGTGCAGGTGACTCTTGACCGTCGCCACAGGCAGTCCGAGAACACGAGCGATTTCAGTACAGCCCTGCTCGTGGCGGTAGA
>JANQHN010000081.1 GCA_028282665.1 Phycisphaerae bacterium
TCAACGTCCTTTTCGAATCGGCAGCGGAAGCCTTCGGAGCCGAAACGGTTGGGGTGATTCTTTCCGGCGCTAACCAGGATGGGGCGAAGGGAGCAGAACGAATTTTTTCGCAAGGCGGTGAAGTCTTTATTCAAGATGTCGAATCAGCGGAATCTCCGGCAATGCCCGAAGCTGCACGATCGGCTGTCCCTATGGCCAAGGTCGCACCGCTCGACGTCATTGGAAAGATGCTGTTGGAATTCGACACGGACGATGGGAGCTGGAGCGAATAATGGCTGAGAGAGCAACAGGTGGAAAAAGCTGGATCCTGATCGTGGACGACGATCGAGGAAGCCGTTTGGCTCTTCGGTCCGCCATCGAATCGTTACCGGTAGAAATCATGGAATGCGATACCGGAGAGTCCGCATTACGCAGTTTGCTTAACCAGGACCAGGTGGCGATGATTCTTCTCGACGTCCAATTGCCTCATATGGATGGTTTCGAGATCGCCGCTGCCATTCGCGCGCGTCCTGCCCATCGACATACACCGATTCTCTTCCTGACGGGCATTCAGAAAGAAGAACTATACGTTGCGCGCGGTTACGAGCTTGGCGCTATCGACTATATGTTCAAACCGGTGGTACCGGAATTTTTGAGAGCCAAAGTGCGGGTGTTTTGTGATTTGTTCGAAAAAACACAAGCCCTCGAACAGCACGCAGAGAATCTGAATCGGGAGCTACAACGGCTTCGTAGTCTGGCTACATCTAAGGAACCCTCTGATTCGGTTCTCAAAAACGAAGTTACGCGCTATACCGATCACTTGACGGAGTTCCTGCAATTTCGAGATGGGCATCTCGCTCAGAAGATCGCCACTGAACTCTTTGATCATAACATGTCTGCGAAGCACGTCGTTGAAATTCACCTTGAGGCCTTGGATCGCGCTACGGCCGGCTCGGATGAGCAGGCTCGAAATCAAATCGTACAGGAAGCTCGACTCTTGCTTCTCGGTATCATGGTCAACCTGGCAGACATGTACAAAGCATCGGGCATACAGTTCACAAAGCCGCTCACCGATTCCGAACACTCGTCTTCCGAAAGGAGAGGAATATCAACATGAGCAAGTCGTACCGGTTTGTTTTGTACCTCTTCGATGAATTACCGGAAGAATCCGCAGCCTATTTTAATCTCAGGCGTTTGTGTGAAGAATACTTGAATGGTCTTTACGATCTCAAAGTTGTGGACTTGCGAACTTCCCCCGAGCTTGCGAACGAGAAGGATATTTTCGCCACCCCGACAGTGGATCGAGAGGCGCCCGAACCTGTTACGCGCATCGTAGGCGATTTGTCCGATCCTGAAACAGCCGCCCTCCATCTTGGGTTCAAGACCCATCCACATAAGAAAGGAAACTGACATGACCGAAACCGTTCACCCAAAGCGACACATAGAAAAAGTGCCCACCAACATTCACGGTTTGGATATTGTTCTGAACGGAGGTTTGCCGGAACGGCGGGTGGCTCTCCTGGTTGGCACCGCGGGAAGTGGCAAGACCATTTTCGGTTGCGAATTTCTCTGGCGGAGCATTACAGAGCAGAAAGAGAACGCTGTCTTCGTTAGTTTTGAGGAAAGTCAAGAGCGTATCGTTCGCAATATCTCTAGCTTTGGCTGGGATTTTCAGGAGTTGGTGGATTCCGGCCGGCTTGCATTCGTTGAACTGAATAAGAGCACCTTGGCCGCTGACGTCATCGAAGGTGAATTTGATCTTAGGATTCTGGTGGAACGCATCAAGGCGGCGGTCGAACAAATACAGGCCAAACGTGTTTTCGTGGATTCGATTTCCGCGTTTTTCGAACAGCTTCGACAGGCTCCGGTGCGTCGCATGCTTCTCGATCTCTCCTCCGCTCTTGCGGAACTTGGTGTAACCTCGCTAATCTCTGCGGAGCGTTACGAAGAATACGGCTCCCTGTCGGCGTACAAAAGCGAAACATTTGTTTCCGATTGCGTATTGATTCTGCGCCATATTCTTGAAGAGGAAAAAACCCGTCGCACCGTACAAGTTTTGAAGTATCGCGGCTCGGGTCATTCCCAAGGTGAGTACCCGTTTACGATTTCCAACTCGGGAGTGGTGGTCATGCCGAACGTCGGCATGGAATTGACTTCGAAATCTTCGATGCAACGTACACCATCGGGCAACGCGGAATTGGATCGCATGTGCGGCGGTGGTTTTTTCCGTGATTCGATCATCCTTGTCTCTGGCCCAACGGGAACAGGAAAGACCCTGCTCTCCAGCCAATTTGTGCATACCGCCTGTATGCAAGATGAAAAGGCCATTCTCTTCGCATTCGAGGAGTCGCGCGAGCAGTTGTTTCGGAACGGTTCGGGGTGGAGTCTCGATCTCGCTGAAATGGAAAAACGGGGCTTTCTGAAAGTGGTGTGCAATTATCCGGAATCTGCCGGACCTGAGGATCATTTGCTTAGAATGAAACAAGTCATCGAGGAGTTTCAGCCACAGAGGATTGCTGTTGACTCCCTGTCAGCTCTCGAACGCGTGATTTCCGTACGCTCATTCCGCGAGTTCGTCATTTCGCTTACGAGTCACATTAAGCAACTTCAAGTGGCGGGCTTTTTCACCAATACCACGGCTACGCTTCTGGGTGGGGAGTCGATTACTGAAACTCACATCTCGACCTTGACTGATTCGATTCTATTGCTCCGCTACGTGGAAACGGGCGGGCGTATGCGACGAGGCATGACGGTCATTAAAATGCGCGGTTCGGATCATGAAAAAGAGATCGTGGAGTATTCGATCACCGGGAAGGGCCTCGAACTCGGCAAACCCTTCCGGGGCGTAGAGAGCATCATGACCGGTTCGCCGCGTGCGGTTACCGAAATGGAGCGTGATGTCTTACGAAAGATGGTCCACTAATTGTCTTATTGCCGGTCGTTGCGCACTGAAAATAGCTGTGATCGTTAAAGCAATTTTGAAGGAGTCTTGCTGTGGTGGATACAAAGATGCCATCTGACAAAACAAGCACTAACTCCTTAGCAGAGGCTCATGCCCGAATTTCCGAGCTTGAACACGCGTTGGATAGCACGGCAACCGGCGTTCTGGTTGTCGATGACGTTGGTACGATTCTTTATGCAAACAACGTTGCCCATCAAATGATCGACCGGAAAAAAGAAGGCTTGCTCGGCCTCAATATTGGAATTCCCGTCTCTGAAAAAACGGCCGAAATAACCATCCTCGGCAGTGAAGGCAAATTCCGCATCGCGGAAATGGTCGTGGAACAAGGCCATTGGGAGGGGAGAAGAGGATTCCTCGTTACGCTCAATGACATAACGGAACGAAAGGGCCTTGCCTCCTCAAACAAACGCCTCGACGAGATAATGCAAGAACTTGAGCGTTCCAACAAGAGTTTTAGCGATTTCGCGTATGCGGCGGCTCACGATCTTAAATCACCTCTCCAGACGATCAACTCATTCGCACGCCACTTGGTGCGAGACAAGCAGTCGACGCTAAGTGAAAAATCTGAGTCTTACACCGAGCACATTATACGGGCTACATCGCGAGGTATTGCCCTGGTTAATCGCCTGCTCGAGTACGCTCGCGCAGGCGGTACGAAACTGAAAATCACTACGGTAAATCTTCAAGAAGTCATGGATGCCGTTCTGGAAAATCACCATTCGATCATTGACGAAACTAACGCGCAAATACGGATTAGCAATATGCCTCATGTTGAGGGGGACATGAGCTTGCTTGAACAAGCATTTCAGAACGTTGTCGGTAATGCCCTGAAATATCGGCAACAGGGAATCACCCCAATTGTGGAAATAATTGGTCAGCTGAATGAACAAAAAACCGCCTATGAGATTCTGGTGAAGGACAACGGCGTGGGCTTCGAGCAAAGTGACCTTGACCGGGTATTCAAACCATTTACGCGACTGGTGTCTCGCGAGGAATTTGAGGGCTCGGGCATTGGATTGGCCACGGTTGAAAAGATCATGGCCAAGCACGGCGGGTCGATAACCGCCACGAGCGAACCCGATGTTGGATCAACATTCATTGTGACATTTCCCTTGAGCCAGTCGATGGATAATGAATCACGATTTGAACCTGCGGTCCAGTGTCAAAAGCGGCGCCTAATGATCATTGGCAATAGTGCACATAGCTTTGATGTTACGATGCAAATGTTCAGCAGTTTCGACGTTATTCGCGCCGATAATACAGCGAAGGCACTGAAGTGCTTAAATACCGACGCTGTGGACGCGATTTTGCTGGACTGTCACTCCCTGGACGATAACGGGCGGTTGTTTTTTACGCGGCTTCAGGAGGAGTACCCTAAAATAGGAAGATATCTCACCTCGAAGAAATTTCCACCCGACTTGCAAGGCCTGCTACAGAAAGGTGCTGTGAATAGACATTTCGCACAACCGGTCGATATGAAAATTCTCAAAATGACCATTTCGGAAAACAAATTAAGTGCATTCTAATAATTAATGATATTGGTAGTTTTTGTACTGGTGCGTTGTGCACAACGTCATTCGGTTTCGTCAGATTGGTCCAGATTTGATCGGGCTCATCCGAAGTTCTGGACATACTGGTTTCGGCGGCATCGGTAATGGGCAAACCTCGATAATTCGCGAAGAATCTTCTCTACTATATTTTGGTCGAACGCAGAATTTACTGCAAAATATCTTGATCGGCCGTGGGTTCGAGCCCGGTCGCTCGGAAACGGCGGTCTTGGCAGCAGTTCAGCCTCGCAAAGCTGACGCTCCAACGCTTTAACGAGACCGGCGCTTGCGGTGTAGATTAAACAGTAATTGAGTCTATGTAGGATCGGGCGGCGTGCCTGAAGGCTGCGAGATCATCGCGAGCGCGGACTAAGGTCTGGAGTCCTTGCAGCATTGCGAAAAAGCCTGCTGCCGCGTGCGCCGGTTTGCCGTCGAATTCGAGCGACCCTTCGCGGCGGCCCTGGTCGAACACCTCGGCGAACAACTCTACCGTTCGATCCGCCTTCTCGCCCAGTTTCTGCTGCGCAGTCTCCGACAACGAACCTCGGCTGCCGGCGAGGGCCGCGATCAAACAAGGTCGGTGATCCCGCAAGCCGTCTTCGAAGATCTTGGCAATCTTGCACAGCTTTTCGGGAGCGGAAACATTGCGGTCGACCACGTTCTGATACTGCGGGGCGTGCTTTGTCGAGCATCGGTCGATTAGCGCCAGCGCCAACTCTTCCTTGTTTTTGATGTGGTGGAAAATGCTCGGCTTGCGAAGCCCGACCGCGTCGGCCAACTCCTGAAAAGTGACTGAACCTAAACCGCGGTCCTGAGTCATTTGTTCCGCCACATCGAGGAGTTTGTCACGCATGGAAAAATTCTACCAACCGAATGGTTGACAGTCAAGATTCTACGTGCTAAACTACCAATCGGTTGGTAGAGGCGAGGCCCTCGACCGTTCCTGGAAAGGTCTAAAAACGGAGAACCGAAACATGGCCGCCACTCTCGAAGTCCCGCACCGCGGGATCTTGAAATCCGTGAACCCGTACAGTGGTGAAGTCCTAAAGACCTACGAAGAGATGACGCCGGAGACCGTCGATGCTGCAATCAGCGCCGCGCATGAGGCGTTCCTCTCGTGGCGCGGAACAAGCTTCGCCCACCGCGCCGGTATTCTGCTGAACACGGCGAAGCTGATGCGTCAGCGTCGGGAGGAACTCGCGACCGTCATGACCAAGGAGATGGGCAAAAAGATCGGCGACGCCAGGCCGGAGATCGACCTCTGCGCCGAGATTTTCGAGTATTACGCCGAGAACGGTGCGAAGATTCTCGCGCCGAAGGAGTACGACACCAGGGAAGGCAAGGGCACCCTCATCAACCAACCGGTCGGCGTGATCTACGGCATCCAACCGTGGAACTTCCCCTTCTATCAGCCTTCACGCGTCGTGGCTCCCCAGATCATGGCAGGCAATGTTGTGCTGACCAAACACGCCTCCAACGTCCCACAGTGTGCTGAAGCGTTTGACGACCTTCTCAAGGAAGCGGGTGTCCCCGAGGGCGTCCACGCCAACTTGCAGCTCTCAGCCCGCAACGCGGGGACTATCATCGATGATGACCGCATCCAGGGCGTTGCTTTCACCGGCAGCAACAAGGGCGGCGCAGCCGTCGCCGAGCAGGCGGGTCGCAATGTCAAGAAGACCGTTATGGAACTGGGGGGCGTCGACCCGTTCATCGTGCTCGATGATGCGGACATGGACGCGACCATCGAGCGATTCAAGTTTGGGAAACTCCACGCGACTGGGCAGATCTGCATTGCCGCCAAACGCATCATCCTCGTCGAGTCGATCGCCCAGGAGTTTCTTGATCGCGCTACCAGGCTCTTTGCGGAATTGAAGCCCGGCGACCCAATGGATGAAGCCGTCGGCTACGGTCCCGTGTGCACAGAGAAGGCCGCCATGCAGCTCGAAGACCAGATCAACAAGTCGGTGAATGCCGGCGCGAAGATCCTCGTCGGCGGCAAGCGTGACGGCGCATTCATCGAGCCTACTATCATGACCGGCATTCCGAAGGGATCTCCAGCCGACTGCGAAGAGCT
>JANQHN010000230.1 GCA_028282665.1 Phycisphaerae bacterium
ACGTATAGTTGCCCTCTTCAAGTGTGACAAGGTACCAGTCCGTATCGCGCGTTCCACCATCAGCCCAGGCCAGGCCGCAAACTGGCACGCCCACTGTTAACGGGTTCGGAGTTTCCCCCGGCAGACCACTGCAACCGCCGTTAATACTCTCGCCGCACTCCTCGCCTTCCAAGTCCGCACCAGCGGGACAGACGAGGCGGCAGGGGCAGTCTTCGCAGAACGTGTTACGACCGGTCCACAAATCATCTCCGCCAGTGCACTGACCGGCACCCGAAACGATGTCGCAAGTGCCATCGATGTGGCAGCACGCGCCAGGCGCAGCACCGCATGTGGGAGCGATCTCTGCGCAGATGGTGTCGGCTGCGTGACGCAGTGGTGCGGGGCAGTCGAGCAGTTCGACGTTATCGCCACAAGTTCCAGCTTCATCGTCACAGCACGCGCCGAAGCTCGGAACGTAATTGCCGTTCATGCACATTGAAAGGTCGTAAGCGTTGCCGTACGAGCCGTCGGGGTTGTCATCCAATGGATCCCCACTAGGCCAAGAGAACTGACGCGAGTAGACATCGCCGTCGATCGAGTTGTGCCACAGGAACCAGCAGTTGTCCTCGCCGTTGTCAAGACCGCCAATGCCAATCCAGCCTTCGTTTGCTGTACAAGTAGGGTTTAGTTCGAGGATGTCATAACGCCAGATGACGGCGCCGTTGAACGTGTCGCCCGAGTCCAACTTGGCTGGGGTTACCGTGTACGGACCGCACAGGACGTTGTTGAAGTCCGGCGTGGGGTACGGTGGATTCGGATTGGGATCATCGCCGTAGATCACGATCTCGAAACTGTCCGGATCCTTATCGCAGTCCGTCCAGCCGCCGAGGTAGACGTTGTTGATTCCGTAGAACGTTAATGCGTTGAAGCCGTCCGTCAGGCCTTGAAAGTAATCGAACGCACGGTATCCGGGTATGTTATCCGACGTGGCCGCGGTTGTTCCTGTAGGTCCGTAAGCAAACAATGCATCATCACCACAAGGATCGGGCGGGCACTCGAACGGGGGTTCGCCGAAGCAATCCTCGCCCTCATACCACAAACCACTGATCGTGGAGCAGGCTTCGTAATCGGTCGTCTGGCATTGAGTCGGAATGCCGTCCTCATAGGAGCAGCAGGCGCCTGTTGGGGGGAGTGGACAGAAGAAGTCCGGGCAGGTTTCGCCTTCATACCACTCTGCTTCAAAACCAAATTGGCCTGCATATTGCTGGCATTCGTACTCAGTCACAGCGCCTTCACCGTTGATTACCTCACAGGAAAGCTCGATGCAGCATGCACCGACGGGGGACGGCATACAAGTGTAAGTCGCGCAATCTTCGCCCTCGATCCACTCGAAGGGTGCGTCACCGGCCATCGCGATACACTCGGACTCGGGTACCGTCGCCATGCACTGGCCATCGATGCAACATGCGCCATCCGGAATCACACATTGATCGCCGATGAAGTCACAGACTTCTTGCAGTGTGAATTCACCACCAGTGCAAATGACGCTGCCGTTATAAGTAATAGTGTAATAGCCGTTGCCCTGGCCGCAGCAGATACCATCGCCGAAGCTGTCGAAAATAGTGAAAGTGAAACAATCCTCATCCGCAACCGCGACGCTCTCGGTAATGAGCTGGTTTTCCTGATCCGGATACGGCCCTCCGGAAGCGACCACCACATCGGTCACGCGATTGCGCAGCTCCCACGTGGTCTCCTCAGGCCAATCGTCCAGCTGAATCTCAATGCCGATCGCCGCACGCAAATCGGTTACCACGGGACTTACATTTCCGCCGTCATCCGCTCGCTCCGTTCTCTGCATCTCAGTCGGGATGCCGTTCGACTTTCCGCTCGCCCAAGCAAAAGTCGTCACTGCCATAAGGATGACCCAACAAGTACACAAAAATCTCCACTTCATACCAAAACCTCCTCCAACAAAGGCCTTTCTCCCACCGCGCATCGGAAAGCGTTGACCAGATGTCGATGCCACTACTCACCCGATGTAACCGCAGCAACAAAATGTGAACGACATGAACGCCTCGCAATCGCGAAGCGCAGAAACCTAACGAGTTATTCGTACAAGTCTCAAAGAACCAAAAATGTCAGAAGAACTGCTCGAGCAGGTTGGGCTTATGGGACCTGATTTGAAAACCTGCTCGCCACCACAGATGCCGACAAAAATGACGAAATGCGCACAAAAAGTTACATGTTTGTGCGTTTCCGGTCGACGACCATCCTTCATTTTGCACAAATTGGGACTTAAAAGCAAGATGAGAGCTTTAAAACGCTCTTTGTGGTGCAAAATTTAAATTTTAAACGGAATTCAGTTCTTTGGTTTATTGAACGAATGATGACATTTCCTGGCGATCTCTTGATGTTGCAGCCAGCCCTTCCATCCCAAAACCGCTGATTTCGACCGGTATCATTACACTATCTTGCCAGGAAAGGTAAGTGGGCTGGACGAGATGGGTTTGGACGGAGTGAATGCGATCGTTTTGAATGAGGTTTTGGTGTGTGAGTTGTTGGGTTTGAATCTGTCCCAGATGTTTTGGCCATCCTCGATGGAGAGTCTGATGATAGCTCGTTTCCGGACGGTCACTGCTTGGGAAAGGTATAGGGATTGGCCGGGCACTTACGTGACATTATTCCGTGGGGCATGATGATCCAGTATGGAAGGGGCAACACTCCTGCGGCAAAGAGTTCGCTCAGAGGTTTGCAACACTTAGGTCGAAGCTTGAAATGAATTATCTTATCATCGATTTAGAATGTACTTGTTGGGAATATGGCGCGCCGGCGCCAAAAGAGACGATCGAGATGGGCGCTGTGATGTATGACCGATTGAAGGGGGTGATTGATGAATTCCAGGCTTTTGTTAGACCCAGCGTAGAATGTGTCTTGTCTGACTTTTGCGTGCAGCTTACCCAAATCAAACAGGACGACGTCGATGACGCTTCGGTGTTTCCGGAGGTGTTTGCGGCGTTGGTTGCTTGGGCGAGGGATTACGAACCGTACACACTGGCGTCATGGGGTGCGTTCGATCACAAACAGATGTGCGGTGAGTGCGAGCGGCACGGCATCGAGTATCCCTTTACGGAACATTACAACATCAAACAGATGTTCGCGGACGCGATGGGCATCAAGCCTTGCGGTATGGCGAGAGCCCTTCGCCACGCGAAATTGCCGCTTGTAGGCACACACCATCGGGGCATTGATGATGCTCGCAATATCGCCCGTCTATTTGCGCATATACACGAATCACCATGAAATTAAACACGCGCCGGTCAATCGCGATAAGAGGTGGTCGAATCGTGGTATTTATTGATTAGTGTACGTGCGGTTTTGCAACGGTGTGAGTTGATCTTCTGTAAGACCGCCGGTTTCGATTTGTTCCAAGGTTGTGCCTGTAGGATGACTCGGTGAATCTGCGAAGCCGGCTGTAACGCCGATGATGGTCGTGAGCGGCAGATTTCGTGGAATACTTTGAATAGCGTGGGCGATCGTCGCTAAAGTTCCCGTGATGATCTGTTGCTTGGAAGTTGATGCAGACGCGATTGAAGTGGCGGGTGTATCCGGATTGTGACCGGCTGTCATGAGCGCTTCCGTAAGCTTTTGCAGATTTGATCGGCACATCATTAGGATGAGCGTGTCGACCTTTGCGAGGGCTCCGTAGTCGTGCGGTGGAATGGCTATGCCGTCCACTTTTCCGGTCACCACGGCGAACGATCGAGCGATAGCCCGGTGCGTCACCGGCACGCCCGCCATCGCCGGGGCGGAGATTGCGCTGCTTACGCCGGGGATTGCCACGCACGGTACGCCCGCGTCCCGGCACCCGAGGACTTCCTCGTACCCGCGACCGAAAACGAATGGATCTCCACCTTTTAATCTTGCGATTATGCGGTGCGCGCGAGCGAACTCGACGAGCATCTTGTTGATTTGACTTTGTGTGTGGGATTTGCGTCCCGGTGCTTTGCCAACGTCGATGAGCTTCACATCCGGCTTGCACGCATCGAGAATCTCACGTGAAACCAGTCGGTCGTAGAAGACCACGTCAGCTCGCCTGAGGACATCCATTCCGCGAACCGTCATCAATCCCGGATCGCCCGGACCCGCACCGATCAAATAAACCACTCCGTAGGCCGGTTTCATCAGTGAATCTCCGAATTTGCGAGTGATGATTGACATTCTACGTGCTCATCTTTCAACAACTTGAGCGGACCCGCGATGCATCTGCTTATCAGATTCAGGAATTCGGGATGTTCCATGAGCGGCGGGGCGAAGTACCACCAGCGACCGCCGGTCGAGACGCTTTGCTTGCTCCTGCAGGAGCGCGGGTTCAGAGCAATTCCCAAACGCTTTTGAATATCATCATTCGCGTGGTATCCGCCGCCTATTAAATGCGGCAGCAAAATGACGTTGGACTTGGTTAGGAGGCGCGGGACGTCATCCAACAGGGGGGGGGCATCCAGGAACGCGGCGTAACATTCCAGACCATCAAGCTGCCGTGCGAGTGACTTGGCTAATGTTTGCGTCGCCAATCGACTATCCGCGTGTTTTTTTGTGCCGTGCCCAACGACTACAACGCTCGTGTTATGAGCGAAGAGGCCTGCGGTAGCCATCAATTTTTGTACAGAAGCAGCGGCGAGCGATCGAAATCGCGGATGCGTTCCAATTGATTGTGCAATGTGGACGATCTGTTCTTTTGGGCGTGGTGCACAAAGCAGCGCGCGAGGTAACACCACACGCCGGTAATACCCATCGTTCGTGAGCACAGGCACTACGATGATGTGTGAGTTTTCTACCCTGGCGAACGCATCGGTGTAGGAGGGGGTGCCCAGTTGAAACGCAGCTATTGCAAAGGCATAATCGGCGTCACGCGCGAGTACTTCCGCGATTTCACAAAGTCGTTTGTTGACCGCGGAATCGTCTCCCGCGCCATGGGCGGCGAGTATGATTGCGGTATCGCGTTTGGAACGATTTCCTCCGCACGCATCGGAATGCGTTGCATCGGTCGATTGATTTAATTTATTCGGTGTTGCCATCAATCAGGCACCTGTAGCTTCAACTGTTCGATCGTGGGTTGTTCATCACCGGTGATTGTTTCGTTGGGTTCGATTCGGCCGAGGAGTCTCTGGTAGAAGTCGGAGAATCGCTCGCCCGATTCGCGCTGTTGGGCGAATATTTGCAACAGTGGCTTGATAGTAGGCACCAGTGATT
>JANQHN010000258.1 GCA_028282665.1 Phycisphaerae bacterium
AAATCAAGTCCGAACCATTGAGACGGGGCGAGCAATACGGCCAGTAAGGCTCCCCAACCGATCCAGATGCTCAGTCCCCAAACCACCATGCAAACGGGCACGACCGCGAAGATCAGCTTGTGGTGTAGAATCCATCGCAACAACGGTTCGTACATCCAATGGATGAATCGACTGGTAGGATTCCGGTCAATGGGGCGGATGCGTTCGCGGAGTACGAGATAAACGATGAGTGCCGTTGCCAAGCCCATCAGCGGTACGGCGAGTCCGGGTTCGATGCGCAGGTACGCGGCTAACGTTTCGTCGATGTGGGCGAGTGGTTCGTAGTGGACGCGGTATCGACTCCACAATCCGGCGAAAACGCCTCCCAGCGTAGCGGCGATTATCCCGGCCGTCGGAATGCTTGGCCTTCGTTCACGCAGCAGCACGCGGGACAGCGGCGGAACGACCGTAAGGGCCAGCATGACAGCACCCACCATGCAGAACGTCTTGGTCCAGGCGAGAGGGGTGAAGAGTTTTGCGGCTTGCCCCTCAAGGAAGAAAACGGGCATAAAGGAGATCACTGTGGTGGCGATTGCAGTCACGATGGCCGGACCTACCTCGGTGGCTGCACGCTGGATAAGTTCGCCACGCTTGCCTTCATCGATCACGATGCGTTCACCGCCGCGGTGGTCGAACTCGGTCCGTGAGTAGTTCTCTTCGTTGTCAGTGAGGTATTGGTAAATGTTCTCGAGCATCACGATACCCATGTCGACCATGGTACCGATGGCGATGGCGATGCCCGCCAGACTCATGATGTTGCTTGGGAGTCCAAGTGCCTCCATGCAAATGAAGGCGAAGAGTACCGCGAGCGGTAAGGTGATCGCGATGACCAGACTCGACCGAAAGTGAAGGAGGAAGAGCACGGCGGCGATGATGGTGATGATGAGTTCCTGAATCAGCGAGTCGCCAAGCGTCGCCATCGTTTCGTGGATGAGGTCGCTACGATCATAGAAAGCGTTGATTCGTACGCCGGGTGGTAGACCTCTCTCCAGCGATTCCACCTTGTCATTGATGCGCTCAATGACTGTCAAGGGGTTTTCGCCGAACCGCATCGTGACGCAGCCACCGACTGCTTCCGCGCCCATTTTGTCGAGTGCGCCACGTCGAAAGTCCGGGCCGACGGAGACTGTGGCGAGTTGGCTAACGTAAACCGGCGTGCCTTGTTCGGCATGCACAACGATGTTCTCAATATCTCGAATGACGGCGGCTTCGCGGTCGGCCCGGTTTTCGGCGTTGCGCTGATCACCGCCCAGAAAGCCAATACCGCGCACAAGAAGTTCCATTCCGTTTTCTTCAATGACCCGCGCGCCGACATCCAAGTTGGCGGACTTGACGACCTCCATGACTTTGGCGAGAGGGATGTCGAACGCGCGAAGTGCTTCGGGGTCGACATCAATCTGATACTGCTTCACGTACCCACCCACGGAGGCGACTTCACTGACGCCGTCCACGTTTTCAAGTGCGAGAGAGACATCGAAGTCCTGAATGCTGCGCAGGTGATCCGGCGCGAACTCGCTGAAACGCAGCGGTCGACCATTGATCGGGTCGGTGAAGGGCTCGGCTTGGTCCAGCAAGGCGGACAGCGTTGGATCGTTTTCAAGCAGGGATCTACGCGACGCTTCAGTCAATTGACCGTTATCTTCAAATCGCAGGCCCGGATGATCGGGCGAGTACCAGCCGTTCTCCACCGTGTACCAGTAGATCTGTCCAAGGGCTGTGGCGTCGGGCCCGAGCGCGGGTGTTACGTTTTCAGGTAAGTTTGCGCCGGCGACGCTCAGTTTCTCCAGGACACGCGCCCGTGCCCAATAAAAATCCACCCGATCGTGAAAAACAACATAGACAATCGACCACCCAAAGCCGCTCGTCGCGCGAATCTCTCGCACGTCGGGCACACCTTGCATCGCCACCGTCAGTGGATAGGTGACTTGTTCGTCCACGTCTTTGGGGCTTCGACCCATCCACTCCGTGAAAACGATTACTTGATTTTCGGCGATGTCGGGGATGGCGTCCTTGGGGTTGTCGACGAAGGCCTGCCAACCGAAAACGCCCAAAGCTCCCGCAAAAAGCAGTGCCAGGAGCGGCGTTTGCAGAAATAGCTTGATGAGTCGATCAATCATGGCCATCCTCCTGCGCGACCCGTGCTTCTTCGATCTGCCGTTGCAAGAAAGCGGGCAGTTTCAGAATGTACCTGTCTGGGGCATCGTTGAATTTCTCGATGCACGGCTTGCAGCAGAAATACACGCGCACGCCCATGTAGTCGGTGTATACGTCCTCGACGACTTCATTATCCATCACTGGGCAAATGACTTGTTTATTCTCATTGTCCAATGCTAACGCTTGTGTGATTTTCTTACGCATGGGCTGAGGCAATCGGGGCAGGTATTCGTCGGGGTTCGCGATGAACTTATCGTCGCAGCCCCAGCAGCAAAAGTAGACTTTCACGCCCTTGTAATCGATGTACACTTCCGGATCGATCAGGCTTCCCATGACGGGGCAGTGTGTTTGCCTATCCGTATCGAGGTTTGTGGATGGTGTGGGCGAGGCTACGCTGGAATTCAGTCCTCTCGCTGTGAACAGGGAAGGTTTGCCGGCGAGTTGCATTTGACTGTCGATCACGAATCCGCCGCGAACCACGACGGTGTCCCCATCGCGCAGACCGGTCAGCACCGGGTAATAATGAAAACCTGTTTCGTCTTGCGCGAGCGTTCCTAAGGTCACTTCAACGCCGCGATACACACCGGGATCTGACTCCACGTAGACCAACGCTCGTTCGCCTGTTTGCAGCACCGCCTCGCGTGGAACTGCGAGCACCGCCTCCGAATCGCTAGGAGCGGTGTAACCCGGTAGAGACTCCAGGGG
>JANQHN010000257.1 GCA_028282665.1 Phycisphaerae bacterium
CGGCGATGCGAGCAGTCTGTGGTCGTTTGATTTAAGGGACTCCGTCAAATCATCCACAAACGCGGATGGCGCAACACTAGCCATGCCAGCCAACAGCGCCGCCCTGTAATCGAGTTGCTCCGGACCAATTAGAGCATACCGTTGCTTGAGGGCCTCGGTTGCAGAAGCCTTTGCTTCTCCCAACTGCGTACGCTGAGCCAAGGTACCAAGTGACCGCGCGGCCTCCTTCACACACGCAACTGAGGTTTGCCGGCCGGCAATTTCTTGTGTCAAAACCGGAACGGCCTCGACCCCTCCCAATCGCCCCAATGACCGTAACATCGCACAGCGCACAGCTTCGTTGCGTTCATTTGGAAGCGATTCCAGTACTGCCCGCGCCACAGTCGGATCGTTAAGATTCTCCACGATACGAAGCACTTCGCGCCTCAGTGCATCCGACGGCTCGTTGCGCAGCAGGGCAAGCAACGCGTTTAAGACACTGCCGCTGGGTAAATACCCCTCGTCACCAATACGTCCCGTGATGATCGCGACCGCAGTCGACCGAACGTCCTCGACCGGATCTCCAAGCCATTCCGCCAGTTTCGCATCGCGCTGTTCGACCGATAATGCGCGAAAGTACTCCCGCTCCAACGCGGTCAGTCTGGCGACGATCGTGGCCTTTGCAGCATTGGAATCCGTTTGTAAACGTGCAAGTCGCTCGCTCAATTCCAGGTAGCGCGCGCGATAGTACTTCAAACGGTGATCGGCCCAGGCGTCTTTGTGCTTATTCCACCAGTTAAGCCAAGCATGTTGATCGTTCCCGAAACTCTCTCCAGTGGCATTTTGCAAGATGCCGGTAATTCGTTCGGCTATGGTTGCATCCGTGTCTTGCAACAAATCAAAAAGCACTTCGGCGACCGGAAACAAATCGAAGTTCGGCGCAAGTGCCTGAATCGCACTCAACCGAGAAAAAAGGGGAGCCTGTGCGTTTTGAGCGAGTTGCCCTATAGCACCGGCGATTTGAACATCGCGCTCGACGCCGATAGCTAACAACGAAGATGTTTGGTCGAGCATAGTCTGCTGCTCGACGCGAAGCAGAGTGATCAACGGTTCGACAAACACCAATGGAACTGCACCTTGCACTTCCCGGCAGTGCTGTTTCAACGCTCGGACCACGGCCAACGGAACCGCAAAGTTCTCCCGATGCGCCAGCAGTTCGACAATCAGAGCATCGGCTTCGGGTGTCTGCGAACGAATCAAGATCCGTGCGGAGGATTCGCGTACTTGGTCGGGCGTTTCTCCACTAAGAATGGTATCGCGAATTTCATTGAAAAGTGTCGCCGTGGAATTTTCGGCAAACGGTTTAGAAGATTCGGAATTGGTCGGTTGGGCAGTCGAAGCAACAGGCTGGTCTGTCGGATTTTGTGGATTTTGAGCCCACACGGCACCGCATACCACGAGAACCACCCAAAGCGGTATTCTGCTGCGAATCCACGATGTCGATAGTCCCACGCTCCCAATCAAAGTGTAGCTCCATCCGCTATGCGAGAGGCTGAAAGCAGCCGGCCTCGTTATTGGGCATTTTTTCGCAATACCGGCTTGTTATGACTCTTTCAGCTTTTCGCACCGGCTGTTCTACATCCTAGGACACGGTTTTGCAACGATAGTCAGGCCTATTCATTTTTCTTTTGGGATTCATCGGATTCGCGTCCGGCTCAACTCAGTTAGTGCAAAATATCCTACGTTTGCAAACAGCGGGGACGCAGCCCGGAATGAAAGTTCCGTTCGGACCACGTCCCCCTCAAGACACGCGGAGATCATCCTCACACTTTCACACCAGCGAATCGAAAGAGCCCGATGGTCCATCAATCCAGGTGCGATGATGAGCACTAATTTCTTGCAACAAACTCGGCGTCAAGCGCCGCCTCAATACGCCTCTGCACATCTGAGAGGTGCGACCGGCTGTAGACATCCAAGTCCTGGCTGTGCTTGTCGAGCTTCTTCTCGATTTTCTCGCCCAACTCATCAAGCTTTATACGCACGACGGCTTGGGCATCCGCTTTCAATCGAAATCCGGGCTTTGCAAGCGTGATATTAATCAAACGCTGCAGGTACTCGCGCTGCAACTGTCGACGGAAACTCGATATCATCGGCTCGCGAACGGTGTAGTTGTCCTTCGCGCCCGCATCAAGCTCCGACCAAATCATGCCGGTGAGCGATTCGAATAACTCCGCAACGGTAAACGCATCTTCCGAGGTGGGTACTTTCAGTTCCGCGTCGTATATCCGACCGACCGTAATCGGGTTCATGACTACCGTCAGGACGATCGACTGAATACCTAAAATCCGATCGTGAATATCAAATGAAAGCCGACCATCGTAGTCATCACTGCCCCAATGGCTCCATCGCCCCGCAGCCAGGTTGTTAAGCAAATCCGGAGTAAACCGGTAAACGTCATCGGAAAAGACGTTTTCGCCCAGGTAGCTAAGTGCAGCTCGCTGCATCTTGGCATCGAGAACTCGAACCGGAGAACGTGCATTCTCATCGCCTTTGAAATCGCGGCTGATGTCCTGGCCACCAACCACCCTTGCAGCAACGATGCCTCCGAAGGACTGCGCTCCAATAAGTTGATTGAATACCCGGCGAGCCTTACTATAACTCTCGCCGTCTTCCACCGCCCAATCCAGCCCATCTTCGAAGAGGCGCTGGACCGTTTCCAATTGGTTTAGGGCAAACGCCACGGGATCATCGCCTTTGTCCCAGCGGTTCACGTAAGGATCGGGATAAAAGAAAGACGTATCTTCATCCGTTGCATACGCCAAACCATCCTCGACTGAGCGAGAGGCAATATGCGCGAGCATGGTCTGTTCATCTTTCGGACCTCCCTCGCCCCAATCCGCCGAGTTGAATTGACGATACCCGTACTCAATCGCCCAATCATCGTAGGGGCCGAGGGTCGGCGTGGCAAAGTGCCCCTGCTGATCCTCTACCGCCGCATAGTTGTACGGATTGTAGTCCATCACACTGGCGACGAGTGGTTTGTATTCGTCCGCCTTGATGCTTTGAATTTCTTCCAAAGACCGCCAACTACTGGCCTTGAAATTGTGACGCAGCCCCAACGTATGGCCGACCTCATGCATCACTGTTTCCTTGATGGCCTGACCGACGAAACGTTCGTTGAGCGGCAAACCCGTGTTGCGCATCGAGAGCATGCCTGCCATCGCCAGGTGCATTTGCCCCCCCCGTGCAATCTCACATCGGCAGCGATTGTTCTTATGGCCCCAGGTATGGTCAAGATGATCGAAGAAAGCCTGTGTGGGGTCTCCCTTCGTTTCTTGCACCAAAGCGCAAGGCGATGTCGACCGCGGCGCATAGTCCGGATACATTGCCATTAGCATTTCGAATGGTTTATCTGTGTGTCCTGTCACAGGCTTGGGGCCGAGTACGTCGTATTGAGCGTTGAAAAAACGCACGTACGAATCATCCATGATGATATCCGCATCGAGAATCTGCCCGGTGAACGGATTTACTCGCGACGGCCCCATGGCGAAAGGAGTCCCAGAGACAATCCAACGGAAAAAATTGTACCGCACGTCTTCCGGATCGATGTCAGCGTATTTCGTATCCGTTTGCTGATGAACAACAACGGCATTGCGCAGACCCGCTTTTTCGAAGGCTCGGTTCCACTCGAGGATACCTTCACGGACGTAGTGGCGGAATCGCACCGGCACCGTATTCTCGATGTAAAACACAATCTGATCTTCCGGCATCACATCGGAAACTGATTCGGAGGGCATCACTTTACGCAAGTGCCACCGATTGATGTATCGTTTGAATGTGGTGTCTTCCGTGTGGGGCGTGGTCCAATCCTTGACCACCGTAAGGAAGTAACCCACGCGCGGATCCGCCTCGCGCGGTGTGTAGCCGTTATTTTGCGGTAGAGTGGATATGCTGTAATAGATGCCGGCTTTTTGGCCGCCCTGACCGCGTCTGACAACCAAGTCGACAGGGATGAGTACGTTCTGCGGGTAGTTTCGAATTTCGCCATACCGACTCAAACGGCCGTCCACCGAACCGCCGAATATCATCCCTGCTCCGCTAAGATCGGACTTTAGAAGATCATCCAATTTGATGACAGGATCGCTGCCCGCCATGGTGACGATGCGAGTCGCCGTGATGATCGGATCGGTGTATGTGCGACGAATGACGTCGCTGACCGGACCGTTTACGTCCTTCTTTATCCGCGGATCCACCCCCACCAACGCCAACTGCGTATCGATCTTCTCAAAATACACCGCGCTATCGCCACTTTGCCAGCCCGCAAAAAACGGCCCCTTCGAAATCGATGTGGCAAAAAGAAAAGGCACTTTCAGCATACTCGCAGGAATTCGGGCGAGCAGCTTGTCGCTTTCCTCATCGTGGTAAAGAGTGAAGAAGCCATCGACGACTTTCATATCCTTAGTGACTTCCTCGAATTTCGGGAACTTGTCTTCCGGTCCCCCCAGCGCGCCTGTGGCAAATGCACTAATCGCAAGAACAACCGCAAACATAGCGGCGAGCCTGGTTGTTGATTTCATTTTTTGATTCCTCATGGTTACTGCCTTGCTCGAAATCATTACCGTTTACAATTGGTACTTCGCCTTTAGTGCACGATCGATGCGTGAGGAAACGCTCATCAGATGTGCGCGGGTAAAATCGTCTAATTTTTCAGCTTTTTTCTTTTCGAGCGTTCTTTTGATTTTGCCGGAAAGTTCTTCCAAATTCATTGCGACGACGGCATTAATATCTGCTGAAGCCAGACCGCCCGGACGCGACATTAAAATGTTGAACAGCATATCGAGGTGGGCTCGTTGCAAGTTGCGTCGGATACTGGAAATGAATGGCTTACGAGCCGTGTAATCCTTACCGCTAATTTTGCCGTCCAACTCGAACCACACCGCACCGGTAATGCTCTCGATAAGCTCTGGAACAGTGATTGCATCTTCGCCCGCCGGCACCTTGACTTCCGCGTCGAATACGCGGTCGAGCGTGAACGGATTGATTAACCGGAACAGCGCCCTGCGTTGTACTGCAAGGATGCGATCGTGAACGGGGTAGGTCAGATCGCTATCGAACGCGTCACTGCCCCAATGCCCCCAACGTCCCGCCGCCAGTTTGTTCAGCAACTCTGGATCGAACTGGAAGTCCTCATCCGAAAACACCGTCGACAGAACAAATTCGAGCGCTTCACGCTGCTTCTCGACCGGCACAATCTCGATAGGCGGCTTGGCGTCGGGATCACCCTTGTGGTGGCGATTGATGTACTGTCCAC
>JANQHN010000069.1 GCA_028282665.1 Phycisphaerae bacterium
AAAATCATCAAAGTGATTGAGGAAATTGCGTTCCAGACAAACTTGCTGGCGCTGAATGCAGCTGTGGAGGCTGCAAGAGCCGGCGAACATGGCAAGGGATTTGCTGTCGTAGCCGACGAGGTTCGCAGTCTTGCTCAACGTGCTGCTGGGGCTGCTCGCGAAACCACGGCCTTGATCGAAAGTTCAGTGGAGCGAGCGCGCGAGGGAGCAGGCGTTGCGGAAGAAGTCGCTTTGGCGTTGAGCGGCATCATGGGCAACGTCTCTCGCGTTTCGGATCTGGTGGAAGGTATTGCACAGGCCAGCGACGAGCAGTCGCAGGGCGTTGATCAAATCAACAGCGCCGTTTCGCAGATGGATAAAGTAACGCAACAGAATGCGTCAGGTGCTGAGGAATGCGCTTCGGCGTCTGAGGAGTTGGCGGCTCAGGCAACTGCGGTCAAATCGATCGTTTATGAACTGAATGGTCTGATATCGGGCTCGAAGCACAGTTATCAATCGGCACCGACGGTTTCCGTCAGCCGGAATCCGAGTCAGGCGGGGCGAGTTTCCAAAGCGACGAAGGTTTGTGTATCCCAGCCAATGAAGCGACAGGTATCTGCTCATTCGGCGCTGAACGCGCCGAGTTTCAATCCAGACGAACACACAGACGATGGAATCAGTGAATTCTGATCCGTTGTTAAGTCGACGGCCTTTAAGTGGCGGGGAAAATTATGGAGTGCGGAAGGTATCGCCGTTTCAATTGTTAAATGGCTAAACCGTTTTTTAGTACGGTTACGTAATTGCATCCGGAGGCTGATGTTTTTTTCGTGATCCAAACTACGTTCCGTGTCAACATTCGACATCTTCGACAATCGCATTCACCAGACTTGCACCCTTGGTGCTTTGATGGTAAAGGCGTGGCTCGATACAAAATTTATGATATCGAGGCGTTGGGCTATTTTGTCCTAAAATGCACGTAACCCCAACGATCGGGCAGGTGCATGTTGATCTCACCTTGAGGTGACCAGACCCAGTTGTCTTCCGGTGTGTCAGGCACTTTCACATACCGGCCTTGGTCAATGCGGTGCTGCCACTGCACTCGTGAAAAATTCATGCGCCATGTATCGTCGGTGCGGGGCGGAAGCGGGCTTCCCGCCGTGTTGCCGAATGCGAACCAAGGTACGGCGAATTCGACAGACCATCCACGATCAAAGTCTCGAGCGTTGTTGATGGTTCCGTCGATGTGGACGGCAGAATACATACCCTTCATGTTCCAGTCGTGCAGCGCAGGCCCACCATCCAGGTATCTTTTAACGAGGAATAAATCGAAGATTGTGCCCAGGGCATTAATCTCAACTTCGTAGTAGTTTTCGCCGTCGCCGTTCGGATCGATGAAGAATTCGAAGTCATTGTCGTGGAAGACGATTTGATCGTGCTTAGAGAGGGTTGCCCAGACATGCGGGTCTTGCAAAAAGGCTGCGATGTAGAGGTAACGATCATCCCAGAGCATTTTGAATCGCGTCTGATAGGGCGGAGTGGGGAACTCATCGCCCTGGATGTCAACGAACCGCGTGGACCACTGTGCATTTTGCCAAGCGCTTTCGTCGATGCGTCCATCGATCTGAATTGTTCCATCTGTCCGAGGGCATTGATAATGCCTTGGCAGGTCCGCGCAGATCGATTGGTGTGCTGGATTCAGCGTCTTCGAGTTTGTCTGGCAACCCGAGAGGGCGAATAGGATCGCGCAGGCGATCGAGACGAATGCGGCGAAAATGCGTGTAGTGTTCATCGCTCTCCTCCCACTTCATATGATGGAGCGAACAGCGTAGCCGTGATTGGCCTTCTTGGCAAAGTCCTGCATTGACGTGAACGTTCGTTTGGCGAGGATGCGTCGAGGTTTGTTTCTCTAATTTTTATTCGAGAGCTTTGCCTGGGCGCCTTGAGTGAGTCCGCACGCATGCAGTTGGTTGACTGGATCATTGTTGGGGGATTCTTGATGCTGCTGGCGTGGGGGGCGGTGCGTAGCAGGATCTACACGCGCAGCGTGGCTGCGTTTCTGGCGGCCGAACGGTGCGGTGGGCGTTACCTGATTGCTGTTGCGGACAACATGGCCCAGGTAGGCGTGATCACGCTGGTCTGGTTTTTTGAGATCAACTACGACGTCGGATTTACGTCGATTTGGTGGCAGCTCATGGAGGGGCCGGCGTCGATCCTGATGGCGATTTCCGGGTGGGTGATCTACCGGTTTCGGCAGACGCGGGCGATGACTCTTGCGCAATTCTTCGAGATGCGGTACAGCCGGAACTTTCGTGTGTTTGCAGGAATTGTCGCTTTCGTTGGCGGCATTATTAATTTCGGTATATTCCCATCTGTTGGAGCACGCTTCTTCATCGCTTTGTGTGACCTGCCGCCGTACTTGAACGTGATGGGTATCACTGTAGGTATGTATCCGCTGCTGATGTACTTGCTGCTCAGCATTTCGCTGATCCTGCTGTTTATGGGTGGACAAATCGCAGTGATGGTGACGGATTTTCTGCAGGGGATGATCTCCAATGCGGCCTTCATTATTATTATGGTATTCCTGCTGCTGAGTATTGGTTGGCGCCGGATGGAGAGTGTCATGCTCTCCGCGCCTTCGGGGCAGTCAATGGTCAATCCGTTCGACTTGGCCAATGAGAAACAGTTTGATGTGTGGTATTATGTGATCGGTGTGATCGTGCTGTTTTACGGTGCGCGTTGTTGGCAGGGGACCGCCGGGTACAATTGCTGCGCGAAAAACGCCCATGAAGCGAAGATGGCGAACATTCTGGCCGGGTGGCGGTTGCGAGTGGGAATGCTGATTGCGCTGATTCTGCCCATTGGTGTTAAGACGTTCCTGCATCATCCCGACTACGCCGAGCCGGCTTCAGTTGTACAAGCGAAGCTCGACGCCATTGAGGCGCCTACGCCGAAGGCGAAAGCAACCCTGCAAACGCAACTCCGGACACCATACACGATGGCTGAGATGCTTCCCGCCGGCCTGTTGGGATTGGCTGTGGTGGCGATGTTGGGGGCGTTTGTCAGCACGCACGATACCTACCTGCATTCGTGGGGGACGATTTTAGTACAAGATGTGATTCTGCCATTTCGAAAGAAGCCGTTATCTCCCTCGATGCACCTTTGGGCTTTGCGGTTGGCTATCTTCGGTGTGGCGGCGTTTATTTTCTTGTTCAGCATATACTGGACGCATACGCAATACATTGCGATGTTTTTGGCGTTGACGGGGGCGGTTTTCGTTGCCGGCGCGGGATCGGTGGTGATTGGCGGTTTGTACTGGCGTCGGGGCTCCACATTGGCGGCGTGGAGCGCGATGATTACGGGTATGGTATTGGCGAGCGCGGGTATCCTCGTGAAGCAATTCGACTACGAAACGCTCGAGAACCATGCCTCTGATTGGCCATTCGCGGGTCTGGCTTGGATGATCGTATCCGGTGATGTGACCGGTCAGGAACTCACCTTTTTTACAATTGTCGCTGCTCTTGCCGTGTATGTGACGGTTTCGTTGTTGGGGCCACGCACGGAGTTTAACATGGACAAGCTGCTGCATCGTGGTAAGTACGCGGTCGAGAGAGGGGATGATGCCGCCGCCGCGTCGACACGGTGGTATGAGAAACTTGGTTTCACCAGCGAATTTTCAGGCCGAGATAAGACGATCACATATATTACGTTAGGCTGGCCTTTGTTGTGGACGCTGATCTTTATTGCAGGCAGTGCTTATGCTGTCTTCGCGAAACCGTCCGATAGCCTGTGGATTCGCTATTGGCATGTCTGGACGTGGGTGATTCTGGCAGTGGCGACGGCGATCACCATCTGGTTCGCGATCGGTGGAATGATGAACCTGCGCGAACTCTTCCGAACGCTCGATCGCAAAAGCGTCGACATCGCGGATGATGGGCGGGTGAACTGATGCGGCGGGTCTCACTTTGATGGCATTGCTCTGCGAAGAGTTTGACTCGGATTCAGGGAATAAGCCATCCAAGCAGGCGTTAGTTGCGAGTCGCAGAGAAGCTGTTCGCGCAAACCAGTAGCGACGGCTGCGTCAAAGTTTGGATGGTTTCTTTATCCAACGACGTTCCCTTCGGTATCCGCAAATTGACGGACTTCGTTTCGTTCGGCATAAGCGTGAACAGTTGCTCGGACACATCAGCCCCGGGCAGCACGCGATCGACCAGCAACGCCGCGTCCAGGATGATTGAGTGGGCGGTGATTTCAAAACGTGGTTTGCATTTGTCGGGGATGAACCGGAGGTCATAGGCGGGGCGTGGTAAACTGAGTTCTTTGTCTTTGTTGAAGAGCCAGGTCGCACGTTGTTCGCCAATGTCGCAGTGGAGCAGTTCGCTGTTTCGTTTGGTAGGTAACCCCAGTGCATCTTGCAGGTTGAGGATCGCGTAAACAGATTGTGGTGGAACGTCGAACGCGAAGTATTGTTTAGCGAGTGTCTCGCCCGAGAGCGTGCGACGTTGCGCTGTGATGCGAGTTGACCAAACGTCGTTCGTATCATTGACCGCAAAGAGCGTGGGAATCTCGCCAATGGGTTGGATGGTAAGCAGTCGCGGTTCGAACGAATGGCGAACTGCATGGTAGGCGAGTTTGCGACGACCTAAGTGATCGACGATTGCCCAGGAATGGCCCGCCCAACAGTCGTTAAGTTGCCACAAAAGTGCGCCCATGCACCGAGGGCTGTGTGCGCGGAGCCACTGCAAGCCGATGGACAGCGCCCGTGCCTGCATAAGCTGAGCGAGGAAGTGCCATTCGTTGAAGCTGGTTGGCGGCGCAAACCACTCTGAGAGTGGTTCCTGGAACTGCACGCCATTACCAGCTGTTGCTCGTTGTCGATGAACCATTGCGCGAGAATCGATTTGAAGCTCATTAGGGGGGAGGGCGGCGGTGAGGGTTGACAAGTTGGGCGGCGACTGATGGCCGAACTCCGCGACAAAGCGCGGAACAATTTCGCGGTATTCCTCGATACGCCGATCCCAGGTGTGTCGCGTGCCGCGATCGGGATCGATCGGGTCCGTATCGGGCTCGCCGGAATAGGGCGTGTTAGGCCAATAGGGCGTAGTTGAGTCGAGTTGTTCACAGACGGCGGGGAGAAGCTCATGGTAGAATCGCTCGCCCCAAGTCTGATTTTCGGCTAGTTTTTCCTTGAAACCCCAACCGTGATGCGCCCAGACGCACTCGTTTCCGCCACACCAAAGGACCACGCTGGGATGGCCGGTGAGCCTTGCGACCTGATGTCGCGCTTCTTTTTCCACCGAGGAGAAATAGGGTTCTTCTTCCGGATACGTTGCACAGGCGAACATGAAATCCTGCCAGACCATCAAGCCCAGCTCATCGCAGAGCTCATAAAAACGGTCGTGCGGATAGAACCCGCCGCCCCAGACACGGATCATATTCATGTTGGCATCGCGTGCCGCCGTGAGTAGTTGGGCATACAGATCTCGCGTTACATCGGTGGAGAAAAGTGTCGGCGGAATCCAATTTGCTCCTTTCGCGAATATTGGCTTGTCGTTGATGATGAATGAGAACGGCGAGCCAAGCGCGTCGGGCTCTGTATCGATGGTAATCGTGCGAAAGCCGATGCGCGTGCGACGCGCATCGAGGGTATGTAATGCATTCTTTTGCGAACGTGGCTTATCGGCGGTGAGCAATTCGACACTTAGGTCGTACATGTGCTGTTCGCCATATCCGGCTGGCCACCATAACTTTGGAGAAGTGACGTCGAGCGAGATGATCTTTGAAGAATCGGCTTCCTGTGTGATGATAGTTCGCCCTTCACTGTCGCGTAAGGTTGTGCGAAGAACGAGAGCTTGTTTTGCGTTGATGGAAGGAGAAACAGAATCCGAGTTTTCGCATGCGTGGAATAGATCCACGTGCACATCCACCCGCCAACTATCGTTTTCGGTTCGGTGGATAAGAGGACGGATGTGCTCTATGCGAGGAGCATCGCATGCTTCGATGCGTAAGTCGCCGCAAATTCCGACTGTCGGAACTTTGGGCCCCCAATCCCAGCCGAAGTTGCAGGCCATCTTGCGGATGAAAGGATAGGGCGTCCAATCGCCGTTGACCGGACGCCAGCCAAGTTTCGCTTCGCGTTCACGCACGTGACGCACCGGTGATCGGAATCGGATATTCAGTTCGTTGCGCCCTGCCAGTGCCGCCTTATGGATCGGATAGCAGTGTGGGTGGAACATGTTCTCGGCCTCGCCGATGGCGTCGCCGTTCAGTTTAATGATTGCGGCCGTGTCCAGGCCGTCGCAGCGGAGAAACAGGGACGATCGTTCGGTTGGATCATCGGGCAGTATGAACGTTGTTTGATACTCCCAATCGCATTGCCCTACCCACGATTGGGCTTCTTCGGCGAATCCAAGATTCGGATCTTCAACTACGCCGGCTCGCATGAGGTCGGTGTGGACGCAACCCGGCACCTGGGCGGGGAAGGATTCTCCTTGTACGTTGTCAGGAATCTTCGCAATGTTGCCGACAGCATGTACAGTCCAGTCGTCATTTGAAAGCGAAATTGTGGCGATATTGCTCATTACCGGATTATCTCTACACATTCCTTTGATGCCAGAGTGTATTCTTCACAATTGAGGATAGCTTGGGCAGGGCGAATTGCGGGTCCGAGGAAAACCGGCTGCCGGAGCTTTGTTTTAAGCCTTAAAGCAAACATGCGTGATTTCGTCGCAATATCGCCTAGGAAATATCCGATGCGATGTGAGGGCTGGTCTATCATTTGCAGGTGGAATTGTGTTCAGTGGGCTAGAGCAAGCTCCAGCCAGGTGTAGCGTCCGACACC
>JANQHN010000382.1 GCA_028282665.1 Phycisphaerae bacterium
AAATCACCTGTCGCAAGATCTCCACCGTGGATGTGCGCGACGAGTTTGCCCATGGTGGTTCCCGCAAGCGCACCGGCCATCGCTTCGATTCGATCGCCCAGCGCGAGTACGATGTCTGAAGGAGTTTCTGCCAGAAAATTTGCGATACCTTTGATGCCGCGCGCGAGTCCTTTTGCCTGGTCTAGCGGTGAGTCGTCGCCACGTTGCATCTTAATTTTCGCGTCAACGTACCAGCCATCCCGCTCGATATCGCGAACGGTATATCCGAACAGTTGAAGTAAATGCATCCCTGTGGCGACGATACGCAAACGCAAAACAGGGTGCTTTTCGATCGCGGTCATCGTGGATTGCAAGAGGCCATACTCAGCCCGCGTACCCGTAACCACAACGATCGTTCGGCGTTTTTTGATCCGCTTGCGAGTCATGCGATCATGTCCCAGCTAACTATCGAGTCCGCAGGAATCGAGACGACTGACTTGCGGCCTACGACCGAATTGCGTTTTGTGGGGCAGATACCGTAACCGGGTCTCTTTTCGGTCAACATTGAATCGGTGATGGTTGTTCCTTTGGGGATGGCTACGTGCGACACAAGACTCTTGCGAGCGATGTTATGAACGTCTTTCTCGATTTCAGTCATGCCTAATGCGCCTGCGCCCATTGCGGTTTGTGCATCTCGCGCGTGTTGGATGTATGCCTTGAGATTGTCCGGCTCCATTGACATGGCGTGGTCGGGACCTGAGTCACAGTTGTTCAGTGTCATGTGTTTTTCGAGCAGGCAAGCACCGGCGGCAACGGCCCATCCTCCGGTTCGCAGGTCACGCGTGTGGTCGCTGAGTCCGATGGGGACGCATGCGCACCGCGCCAGTGTCTTGATTGCGGCGAGGTTGGCGGATTGCAGCGGTGTGGGGTAGCTGCTGACGCAGTGGAGGGCGATTAATCGACCCGGGCCTAGTTGTTCGGTGAGGAAGTCGAGCTGTTGATGGATCTCCTCGCTGTTGGCTGCTCCGGTGGAAACGATTAGTGGGAGGTCGGTTGCGGCGGCACGATTAATGAGCGAAGTACTCGTCAGGTCGGTAGAGGCAAGTTTGATCGCGCACGCCCCCAGGCCCGTGATGACATCTACGTCTTCCGGAGAAAATGGGGTTGCGATAAAAAAAAGTCTTCGCTGATCGCAGTGCGCTTTGATTGTCGCGAAATCCTTTTCGGATAGTTGCAATTTGGAGAGCATGTCTTGCTGCGAACTGCTGCCGGATGCCCGTTGATATGCGGCGATTGGTGCGTTTCGAATCGTTAGTGCCCGCGCGTTAAAGACCTGGAATTTTACTGCATCCGCACCTGCATCCGCAGCGGCATCAACCAGAGCGATCGCTTTTTTTATTTGTCCATTGTGGTTCACTCCGGCTTCCGCCACCACGAAGACTGGTTGATGCGGACCGACTTCCACGTTGTCCAGTTGCACTGGTGCGGAATGATCCGCATGCCGTACCGGGAGTAATGAATCGGTCATGAATCAATCACACCTTTTGCTCTCAAGATCGCTTCGGCGATGTACAAATCCAAAGGACCGTCAATGTCGACGGTCTCCTCAGGTTTGCAAACGATTGCACGTCGGTCCTTTCCGAGGAAAGATTGATGATCGTCGGGAGTTTGAAGGGCTAAGAAGAGGGCGTCTCTTGTCACGGCTGCCACCGCACCATCGTGGTAATAAAGCGGCTCGAGATCCTGACGTCGATAGATGCTGTTCGAGCGAAACTGGATCATTCGATCGCCATCGAGCCGATGAATCCAATCGGGATGCTGCTTGGTCACAACCGCGACACTCCGCACGGAGTCTGCGCCGCTATCTTCCAGGTGCGTCAGGGCACGATCAATCAATCCCTCCGGTCGTACCGGAATGTTCCCATATAACAGGGCGATGAGATCCGCAGTGGCGTTGTGCGATTTTTCCCAACACGTGACCGCGTGCCGGGCAGCAGCGTCAACCGTGGCGATATCGGTTGCCAGTTCGGGGGGGCGGTCAATGACTTCGATCTTCGCATCTTGTGCCAACTTTTTAGCTGGTTCGGAATCCGTCGTGAGCACGATGGCGGAGAGACGCTTGCTGCTTTGCGCGTGAGCGAAGGTGTAGGCAATCACGGGCCAGCCAAGCAAGTCGCGAACACATTTGTCGGGTAGGCCTTTGCTACCAGCACGCGCAATGATTATACCCAGTGCAGTTTTCATCGATAACCTCACTGGATTATCGGAAGTTTACTGCCGAAACCTTGATGCGTGACCTGAGTAATGAATATAAAGAAATTCTAAAAACAGTGGTGGGGGTTAACCCGTGACGGCATCAGCTACGTCAGGGTTGAGCACCTCGCGCAGGCGATTGAGCGCGCGCCGTTCAATTTGACGGACTCGTTCTTTGGTCACGCCGTACTGCTGGCCTATCTGCTCGAGCGTCAGTGTTCCACCGTTACCCGACAAACCGAAGTGAGAGGTGATGATTTCTCGTTCCCGTTCTGTGAGTTCGCTCATACCTTTGGCGAGCATTTCGCGGACGCGGGCTTTGTCGCTTTCGAACTCGGTCGAATCGTTGCGATCGGGCTCGGCGCTGAGGAACTCTTCCTGACCGGTGACGTACCTGTTGTAGTGATAGTGGCTTTCGGGAATCGATCGGGCAAAATTCTTCACGATAGCCCAGGTGGCGTACGTGCTGAATTTGTTGCCCAATGCGTAATCGAACTTTTCGATCGCACGGAGCAGCGAGACATTCCCGTCGCTGATTACATCGAAGAAATTCGCAGACCAGCCGACGTGCTTCTTGGCGATACTTACCACCAAGCGAAGATTCGCCCGGATGATTCGCTGCTTAAGATCATTCGATCTGTCGATCCAACTCTTCACTCGGTTAAATTGATCTGCGTTGACGGATTCGGGTCTGAGTTTCTTGATCGCGCTCGCAGCTTTGTACTTCAAGTAGTTGTACCGGCGGAAAAAATCCTGCTCCTGCGCGGCGGTCAACAACGGAACCGTATACAGCGATCGCAGGTAACTCGGCAACTCTTTTGGGGCTTTGGGAAGTGGGGCGTCGTTGGGTTCGGGTTCTGGCACATCAAGGATGAGTTCCGCCGCGTTTGGCGCGTCGAACAATTCATTGAAGATGTACTCGATCGGTTCTTCACGCCACTTTCGGACCTGTACGCCGCGGAGTTTTTGTTCGATCTGTTCGGGCGTATCGTCGAATGCGCGGGCAATGGATGCGGTATCTTCACCGGCTTTGAAGCAACGCCAAATGGCCGTCTCTTCTTCGGAAAGTGAGCTACGCGAGGAACGGGCAAATAGCGGATCGCCTTGACCGCTACGATCATGACGGCGCAACGTGTAACGCACGGTTTCCACCGCACGCCCGGTTTCTTCGGCGATTCGCCGTGCAACAACATTTAGACGACGCGGTTCTTCGTCAACAATTTCACGTGCGCGCTCGATAATTTTTTCGCGTTCAATTTCCGTAAGCTGACGGAAAGACGCGCCTTTTTCGACGAGTTCACGGTTGGCCGATTTGAAGCGATCTTCACTGCATTTCAGGAAGGCCAGCCGACTCACGCCATCTTCATGCAATACCCAAATTCCCACAAGACCTCGACTGCGCCAACGTCGAATAGTCTTCGTGCTGACGTTAAGCGACTCGGCCAACTCTTCATGGCTTTTGTAAGGCTCATCAATTTGATTGATCGGAATGCTGGCTTTGCGCGTGATGGCTTCTGCCATCGTGACCAAGTCGGCAATCAACGCTTTGCCTGGAATCAGCGTTCTAGCGACGTCGCGTTTGTCGTAACCGGTGATGTGGTAACAGACGAATTCGTAAGGGTAGGCTCGATTCGCTTCGACCATTCCCAGCAGTTTGTCGATACCTTGAACCTGCTGCATTCGCAATCGTTTGGGCGAAAGCGTGAGTTGGTGAGCGAGATCGGCAATGTCGCTATTATAGAACTTGGCCATAATTCCCCACGTGTTTAGGCCAACGTTTTCGACTATCTACGCTAAAGGCGAGGCCTGTAAGGGCCCTTTCCACCTTAAATTATCGTCGAACGGTTCTGAATAGGCAACGAAACCTTGCTGAACCTGTGTCAGAAGATGTTGAAATTGTTCTTTGGGTGCCATTATTGAAGTTTTAGTGAAATTAGGAGTTGTTGCCACATAGCCGATACGAAATTGACCGACCTCTGGTCGGATAGTACGATTTTGCTAACTTAGGGTATGGCGAGCGCCTGGAAGAGAGGGAAGGCGCAATATCGCCCGGTAAACCACCGATACCGGTTTGTGGCGAAGTTCGCGCGGCGCAATATGAAGTGCCTCGACGCGGTTTTCGCCACCGACCCGTAAGGGGCATTTTTGTGGTAGATGCAGATTTTCTCACACGCGCGCAAGGCGTGGTCGAGCATGAGTTCTCTGATAATGAGATGCTCATTGCTGCGTTGACTCACTCATCCATTGCCGACTGCCGCCTTGATTGTAACGAGCGACTTGAATTTCTCGGTGATGCCATTCTCGGTGCGATTGTCTGCGAAGAACTGTTTAAGCGGTTCGAGGAATGGTTCGAAGGCGATCTAACCAAGGTCAAGTCTGCCGTCGTTTCGCGAAGAATATGCGCAAAGGTTTCGGATGAAATCGGGTTGACGGATCTGCTGATCCTGGGGAAGGGGGTGGCTTCGCGCAATTCCCTGCCGACTTCGCTGAGGGCGGCTGTGCTGGAATCCGTGATCGGTGCGATTTTCCTGGATGGCGGGTTTGAAGCTGCGAAGGCGTTTGTTCTCAAGCATGTTTCAAAGCATATAGAGAATTGCGCCAAATCCGAAGACCAAGACAATTTCAAGTCCGCGTTGCAACAACACATCCAGCGTGAGATGTGCGATACACCACGCTATGAAACGCTTGACGAGCAGGGGCCGGATCACAGCAAATGTTTCGAGGTCTGCGTGATCGTGGGGGGCAAGAGGTTTCCGAGCGCTTGGGGGCCGAGCAAAAAGGCGGCGGAACAGGAAGCTGCCCGCCGCGCGCTCGAACATCTGCGAAACGGGCAACATTCCGATTAGTTGATCCAACGCTGATCGTTTGTTTTGGAAAGCTACTTGTTCTGTGCCAACTCTTTCAGGACGGAGACCAGCATCTTCCAAATTTTGGCAACGGAATCCGTGTAGACGAGTTCATCCGGGCTGTGGGCGCCAGTGATCGTTGGACCGAACGAGACAGTGTCAACTCCTGGCACTTTTTCGCCGATAATGCCGCATTCCAAGCCCGCGTGTATGGCAGTGACATTGGCGTCGTCATTAAACAACCGCCTGTAGGCCTCGCGTGCGACCGCAAGCATCTTGGAATCCGGGTTGGGTTCCCAGCCAGGGTAGGCATTGCCGATGACGACCTCCGCACCACCCAGTCGGCCGATAGCGGAGAGTTGCTCAGCGACCACACATTTCCATTCTTCGGAACTGCTTCGTGTTAAACAGCCGACCTCGATCTTGAGATTGCCTTCCTCGGTCGAAAAAGCGGTCGATAGATTGTTCGATGTTTGCACCAATTTTTTCATTTTCGGGTGCATGCCAATGACGCCACTGGGCAAGGCGAGGAGCGTATCGAGGAATCGCTTGGTATCCTGGGCCGATGCCGTCGAGGCAGCCTGTGCGTGGTCAAGCTTTTCAATCGTAATTGAGGGGTTTGGCTCAAGGTTTTTAATCTTGATGCTTTTCTGAATCTTTGCGGCAACGTTTTTTAGGATTGATTCTGATCCGGCGGGTCCTGCGACCACCGCGAACGACTCACGCGGAATCGCATTTCGTTTGCTTCCGCCCGTTATGGTGGCGAGTTGTATGCCGTCGATGCCGCAGCCGACGATGGTCGCGGCGAGCGCTTTGATCGCGTTGCCTCGATTTTCGTGGATATCTCCGCCGCTGTGTCCGCCGCGTAACCCTGACACTGTTACCTTGACGATTTCTACGCCCGAGGTTGGCGCGGTCGTCGGGAGATTCCATTTCAACGTCACGTCTACACCGCCTGCACAGCCGATGTAGATTGCGTCATCCTCTTCGGAATCTAAGTTGATAAGGCAGCGTCCTTTGAAAAAATCGGGCGTCAATGCGGCTGCGCCTGTCATGCCCATTTCTTCATCGATGGTCAGCAGTAATTCGAGCGGGCCGTGCTTCACGGCAGGATCTAACGCCGCCGCCATTCCCATCGCAACGCCAATGCCGTTATCTGCACCCAGCGTCGTTTGATTGGCGCGCAACACCTGTCGTCCGTTCTGGTCCGTGCCCAATACAAACTTGATGCCTTCGTTATCGAAGTCGTGCTCCGTACCGCTGTTTTTCTCGCACACCATGTCGATGTGGCCTTGCAGAACGACGATCGGCGCACTCTCGAATCCCGGACTGGCCGGTACTTCTACCACGATGTTGCCCACCCCGTCTTCGCGTGACTTCAGGCCGTTGGTCTCACAGACCTCATGAATGTGGGTGCGAATCTTCTCTTCTTTTTTGGAAGGCCTGGGGACATCGGACATGTTCGCGAAAAGTTCCCAGACGAGTTTCGGTTCGAGGTCTTTGATGATGTCGATATTCGATTTTGCTGTCATGATGCGTTCCCGTTGTGGCGGCTGAGAGCGAGTCGCACTACTCTTGGCGCCGTTCGCCATGTGCGTCGTATGTGTCATAGCGGGGTGGGCGAATCCTGTCCAATTCGCTACACACATCGGATGTTAATGAGTGGGTTTCTTGCTTTTGTCTTTCCGTCGCTCCTCACTAATACGGCAACGCGGGTTGATGTGGTTTTCAGTCACGTTTTCAGTGCGTGTTGTGTGTTTGGGCATTTCGTTGTTGTGTGCGATCGATGGCAACAATTGCTTGTGGAGCTTTTCCCGTTTGGCATGGCGTGTGAAGTCAAACGCCATAAGCGTTGCGGTTGTCCGCCCTGCGTATACCGTGTGTGCTCCTTTTGCGGTACGGTTGTCGGCAACAGCTGGCTGTGAAAAACGATCGGCACGTCGGAGACGTAGGTTTGTCCCTGCCGCTGAAAGGTAGTCAGTGTGTCCGAGACAGACGATGAAAACACAGTTGTCGATCTTGCCACCGATCCCGCGGTACTGATGTTGTACGTCGACAGTTTTGTCTCCGCATTTCGGGAAACTCGTCTCGTCGATTGCGTTGTCGCACGCATGCCGTTCGGCGACCGGTTACTGGCGTCGATCGCCAACTCGCTTACGCGCCCAGGTATGTGTCGCGAGAAGGTTCTACAGAATCCGTCGCGTAACGCTCACCAGATCTGCCATAGGCCCGACACGCGTGCAGCGGACGTTTGAGAATTGGTCGCTCATTTGCCGCCAGAAATGATCACGCCTTTTATTCCGTGCGAAGTCTTTCTCAAACCGCTTCAGAAACCGAATAATCCGTCGCATATCCATGCAAAAACCTCAAATGCTAGACTGGAAGATATTTCATTTATTCAAGCTCAGTTTTTTGGATTGAACTTGTGTTGTCGTACTGGACAAGATTTGACGTTACTCGCCTGCAGGAGCGGTTCCTTCTGCTAATACTTTGTGTTATAGCACAAAGCGCTGTACCTCAGTATGGCAGCATTGCAAGCTGCGATTACAGCTCATGAGCGTTGATTGGTTTTTCGCGACAATAGCATTTTTGAGCTAGCCGGCTGAAGTTGGGAACGGTTCTAGCGTTGTCATGCTAGACGCAACGCGCAAGATCATTCCATGCGGCAGAATGGCAGAAGGCGATAGCACTAACGTGCTGAGGTGATCGTGTTCCGCGTGAAGCTCAGATAGGCGATGGAATCCTAATCGGTTACGAGCCGGGGTGCGTCGTACCTGTGCCCGATCGGCGAGGATGTTTGATGGAAGCGAGGGCACACTCAACGCCGTAGGCAGTTGGCTCCGTGACAATGTGGCACTCGGGACAGGAGAGAAGGTATATTGCGTGTTGCCTTTCTCGTTCAATGATCTGCTGGAACAAATCGACGACTCGTTTCATCCCAAAACGAGCCGAGGCGCAAGCAAAAAAGAAGCGATACGGTCAGCGACGCGTTGTGGCACAAGAGAAACGGCAGCGGCCTGACGGTGCCCACGATCGGTCGAGGCCGGCAAGGTTGCAGATCGCAGGAATCGCCTGGGGAATAACATAACGTCTGAAGAATAACACGTGGTCATTAGACCTGGAGGTGGATTAGCGTGAGAGATTACAGGCTGCTTACACTGATTATTGTGATCGGAATCGGATGGGCGCCCGTTCCTGTAAACGGGCAAGGAACGCGCACCGCACAACGGGGATTTTGGACTCCTGATGTTCTACCGCACGCAGAGTACGCGGTCACATGTAAAATCAATCCGGAACGCGCTACGCTCAGCGGCACGGAAACCATCCGGCTGAACAACGGATCGTCCAACGCGATCCGCCGGCTGGTCCTGCGCTGGCCGGTGGCGTATCGCCATCAATGGAACCTCGAGATTGCGGTTGCGGGCGAGCCTGTCACGGTGATCGACAACTCCGGTCCGGTCATTTTTGATCTTCCTGAACCGCTTCAGCCCGGTGAGAGTCTCACAATCGACGTGATCTTTTCGTTGAGTGGATGGCCTACTCTGCGATCCAAGCGCGGTGATGAGGTCGTCACATCAACATTCCTGCCCCGCCTGTGGTGGGGCGTGACACCGCCGGACGACCGGTGGGGAATGGTATTGCACGACGACTACGATGTGACGCTGAACGTTCCGCCGGGCTACGCGGTGGCGGCCAGCGGACGTTTTGACCCGGCCACCGGTTCTTACCGGGCGAAGAATGTTCGAACGTTTGGAATCTACCTCGGCAAGGGGCATCAAGTGCTGGAAGCCGAGGTGGGCCACGTGCTGGTTCGCTGTGTGTGTCGATCGGAAGGGGTCCCATGCGCCAAACTCCTGCTGGCCGTGGCGACCGACGTTATCGAGTACTACCGTGACCGCTTCGGTCTGTACCCTTACCAAGTTTTGAACATCGTGCCGGGGATGGAGCGTCCTGCCGGCGGCTATCCGGTAGCCACCAACATCATCGTGATCCATGGACAGGAACAATTCAAACCCGGTCCCGATCTCCATTGGCGTTGGATCACCGCGCACGAGATCGGCCACCAATACTGGGGCGATTATGTCCTTGAGAAGGACACACCGGGGTGGTTGTGGATCGGGCTGGGTTTGTACGCTGACCGGGAATACTGTCGCGCCCGGGGTCTGGGTTTGCGAAAGCACCATGGCGTGATGAAACGGTATCTGGATGGAGCGAGTCGAGGGTTCGACACCACGCTTGCGATAACGCCGGAACAACTTGAGAGAATCTCCTTTGATTGGCACTACGTAGTCAAGCATGGCAAGGGTTACGGCGTGGTCAGTGCGCTGGCGTGCTATCTAGGCAAGGACGTGTTCGACCGGGCTTATTTGCGCGCTCTCCAGGAGTTTGCCGGTCGCCGGTTGGGTCTCCAGGAGTTCCAGGATCTCTGTGAAAAGGAAAGTGGGCAGGATTTGGGCTGGTTTTTCGACCAGTGGGCCCGTTCAAACCGCTATCTTCTTTACGAGATCACAGACCAGAAATCGGAAAAAGAGGGCGATCGATTCATCAGTCACGTCACGATTCAGCGTGCCGGCACACTCGCGATGCCGGTGCCGGTCGTAGCGACTTTTGAGGATGGCATGCAGCAATGGCGAATCACCGAGCGGCTGTTGGATTTAAATGTGCTGACTTTCGAAAGCCGGAGCCCGCTGAAGGACGTACAGATCGATCCGGATGGAGAGTTGCCGATGCTTGAATCGCCTCCTCTCTCGACCGCCGTACGCCCGGTTTTGTCTCAGCTTCCCTAATGCGAAGCCTGGCCAGTCGTGGGAATATCCGTTAGCCATCAGACTCGGGCAAATTCTGCAGCACAAACATACATCCAGGGATGTTTCGCTAAATCGCCTGAGTCAAGTTCGACAGTGCTGGGTTTTGCGTGGGCGCTATGGAAGAATTCACCGCTCGGATCCGAGAAAGCTGGTTAGATGTTCTACTGGGATAAAGAAGGTCCGAGGCTGGGGACCTTGGTGACCAAGCCGGTTTTGTGGAGATGGTGCACGAAACGTGGATTCTCGCATGTCTCGGCTAGGTATAGAATGGCATCACAATTTGACAGGATCATGGTTCGCCCGCGATTTCTCCAGGCGTTTTCCGGTACGACAAGTTCGAATGCTCCTGTGGAATTAAGATCTTGGAAAAGAGAATAACAGCCGAATCATAACGCCTCACTCGCGAATGTCTGGTATTTGGCAATGTTGGTGACAGCATAAAATGCTTGATATCCTTGTTTATTCATGGCAAAATGGCCATAAAAGAAATTAGTCGGGTAAATTTCTTACGAGGATTGTTGGCGTCGTTCCCATGAACCTTAAAACTAAAGAGCATTATGAGGTCAGAGCGCAGGTCGCAAAAGCGCTTGCGCATCCTGCGCGGTTATTGATGCTCGATGCCATTCAGCAATGCGGGGATGGAGAGATGTGCGTGTGCGATTTGACCGAGATCGTCGGTGTGGATCAGTCGACCGTTTCCAGGCATCTTGCGGTACTCAAGCAGGCGGGCGTTTTGGCGGATCGCAAGGAAGGCGTGATGACATTTTTTCGGCTTCGCGTTCGCTGCCTCGAAGGATTCTGGGGTTGCGTGGAGATCGTCCTGAAAGAAAAACTCAAGGCCCAGCAAAAAGCAGTGGGGCGTTGACGATTCCGGTTTTGGGTCGTTTGCTGGGAACTGGCGTGAAGCGTCAGTGGAAGTTTGGGTGTCAATGAAAGAGTTACACAAAAACCGGCTACTCTTCGCCGTGATGGTTGCGGCATTTCTGGCGGCGTACTACCTGCCGTTTAGCGCAATGCCACATGGGCACACGCTTACGCAATCGCTTCGTGAGTCATTTCTCCTGCTGCAAGATTACGCCAGGAAACACATGCTGCTTTGTTTGATTCCGGCGTTTTTCATTGCAGGCGCCATTGCCATGTTCGTGTCAAAAGGCGCCGTGCTGAAGTATTTCGGTTCGCAGGCGCACAAGGTTGTTTCGTACGCCGTGGCGTCGGTGTCAGGCGGTATTCTCGCCGTGTGTTCCTGTACGATTTTACCGCTCTTCGCAGGTATCTATTCACGTGGAGCGGGCATTGGTCCTGCGACCACCTTTCTTTATGCCGGCCCTGCGGTGAATGTGCTCGCTTTGATTCTCACGGCACAAATTCTGGGGTATGACTTGGGCATTGCTCGCATCGTTGCTGCCGTGGTTTTTAGCGTGATCATCGGCCTGATTATGTCGCTGATCTACCGGAAAGAGGAAATGGACCGGCTTGCGGGGGTAGACGCTGATCTAGGTGATGAAGAATCTCCCAAACCTCTCGTAGTCAACATTTTTTATTTCGGTAGCATGGTCGGCTTGCTGGTCTTCGCCAACTGGTCCTGTCCGGAGAATGTGGCGAGTGGTTTTTTCCATGCGGTTTTCACATTGAAGTGGATTCTGGCAGGAATCTTTGCCTGCGTACTTATCCTCGTGATTTGGCTGTTTTTCAGCGGGGAGGAGTTGAAGGATTGGGGGATCAGCACCTGGGGATACGTCAAGGACATTGTGCCGTTGTTGTTTGCGGGCGTGCTGGTAGCGGGTTTCCTGTTGGGTAGCGGGCCTGATGGGCGCGGGCTCATTCCGAGAGCCTGGGTGGAAGCAGCCGTCGGCGGTAATAGCTTGCGGGCAAATTTTTTTGCCTCCTTTGCGGGGGCATTTATGTATTTTGCGACGTGTACGGAAGTACCGATCCTGCAAGGATTGATCGGATCGGGCATGGGAAAAGGGCCTGCTTTGGCGCTTTTGCTTTCGGGCCCCGCATTGTCTTTGCCGAATATGTTAGTCATTCGATCAGTGTTGGGTACACAAAAGACCATTGTTTATGTTTCGCTGGTTATCATTTTGTCGACGCTGGCAGGGATGCTGTTTGGTCTATTCGCGGCGGCGTTTCCTGCGGATCTATTGGGGGCACCATGAAAATCGAGATTCTCGGAACGGGCTGCAACAAGTGCAACACCCTCGCTGCAAACGCGAAAGAAGCGGCGGAGGGCTTGGGCGTGGAGTACGATTTGACGCACATTACCGACTTGGCGGAA
>JANQHN010000388.1 GCA_028282665.1 Phycisphaerae bacterium
AAAAGGCCTAATGCTGTTCCGGCCGCCGTGGCGAGAGCCGTCCGAACCTCCAGGCCATTTACCATCCATTTGCCTCGACATCAGCCACAAAACGTAAAGCCGCCAAGCGTTAAACAGGAGCGTTAGCGCTTCACGCATTGGTAGCTGATGTCGAGGCAAATGGATGGTAAATGGCCTGGAGGTTCGGACGGCTCTCGCCACGGCGGCCGGAACAGCATTAGGCCTTTTCGTTTTGTACCATTGTGCCAAGGCAGCATCACAGGAAGGCACTGATCTACTGATCGGTGCCTTCCTTTTTGGTGATTACAACCCGGTGCGATCCTGTCGACGCGATTCGATTAAGCGTTTTTCTTCAGGTGTCGGATTCAGATACGGATGTGGTTCGTTCCCTGAAATTCCGTTCTGGAGGCTTGCGACGCCGACAAAAAGGATGAGAGCCTAGGTAGCCTGAGTGTTGTGGATTGGGTCAATCGTCCTTCCGGTCGTGATCAAGGCAACTCTTGCACGGTTGGCGGCCTGTTGCTTCCGCTTTATCGGCGTTTTCGAACTTAACGCAGTTTTCCGGTTTGATGCGTGCCACGTGGTAGCACGTTTCCAAGTGGTAGGTTTTTGAGGAGCGACTCGCCACGAACTTGCCATTTTGAGACTCCTTCTCATGCTCAGTGTTGGCAGCTGCGTCAGTCGATAAATCATCTGGTGTGATTTCTCCTTCGATGGTCTTGACGAATTGCGCTGGCTTTGGACGGCCGACTTCCGCCCACGCACTATCAACGAGCCTTGCGGCCAAAAGCGCCCCGTCTTCAATCCGCGACTCAATGATCCAGCCAGCCTCTTCCTCCATACGCGCGTAGTAGAGTCCGGAATCATCAAGAAACAATTTTTTTGATGACAAGCCAAGTTCGTCGCATAGCTGGCGGTCCGTTGCCAGCAACAGATGCAACGCGCGGTGTGAGCGCAATAAGGTAGCAAAGACTGCGTCGCGCTGGTTGAGCGTTCGGCCAAGGCGTGTAGGCGAGAGGCGAACTTCCTGATCGAGCCGGCTATGCATCCGCGAGGTTAGCATCCGTTGGCATCGCATGGCGGGAGTGCTGTGCTGATAGTCGGCCATGTGTGCGTGCGCGTTCCATCGCACTCCACCCGATCGACCGCCGCTTGGATCGCGGGTCGTTTGAAAAGGCATTGCTGCGTAGGTGCAAAGGTGAGTAAGAGCGCCTGCATGAATAAGCACTTGTTTTGATTCTTGGGATCGAAACGCGGTCACGAGTGCTTCGTAGTGCTCTAAAATACACCAAGGCAGTCTTCCGGGTTCGTGCAGACCGGCGGCGGTGCTTATCTTTCGTGCCTGTTCGCGTTCATGCGGAAACTTGCGGGCAGCTTCGATACAGGCTGTGGTGTCGTTCGAAGTGGCGTTGGCATCGAGCATGACGTAGAGATCGGCCGTATTTCTAGACCCAATGGTCGAGATGATTGGCGAGTTTGAACCGGTTAGCCGGCATGATTTGCAGAATTCGTCGAAATGTGCGGAGAAGAATTCGCGAAGTTGTGGCGGAAGAACTTGTACGGTTGCTTTCGCGGTTAGGTCAAAGGCCAACGGTGTGGGGATCGCGGAATCGCTCACTGTTTGTGCGGAAGTCTGCGTACCCAGCGCTGACGCCGTGACGATTAAACAAATAACGACGTGCATCTCTTTTCTCCTGTATCAGCAATTATCGCCAAGGAGAAGTCGAAGCGGTTAATCTGGGTTTGCCCGGACTAGATCCCCTGCCTTGGCGATTCACGTGTCGATTTCTGAAATCGTTCCTCAATCAGTTCACGCAAATAATCTTCCATCGCGTAATCGCGCCCTTTATCGAGCCAGCGATGATCCGCATCAGTCACTCTGGGTTTGCCCGTGGTGGAAGGTAGCTGATCGCCGAAGAACTGATAGGCGGCGCCGCTGTTGTTGAATTGCCTGTCGGGTGCAGATAGGCGTTGTTTGTAGACACGCACGTCGATCGTTGTTTCTGAGTTGGCGGCGGCGTACGGCGAGGCGTGAACCTCGATCCAGCGGCGCATGGGATTGAGGCTCGCTTCATGAAAATCACGCCAAGTATTCACATCATGCCGCCAGATTTCGAAGAAGTGTTGCGAGACAGTCGGTTTGGTGGTGATGACGCCACCACGGCGGTCCACACGATCCAGCGTGTAGTGGTGGTCTCGCAGTATGTCCTCGATGATTGTCCAAAGTGTGTCTGCACGCTGAGAGCTGGGCGCGAATGTCCATTGAGCATCCGATTGGTAGTTTGCGGGAACTTTTTTTGCGCAACCTTGCGCCAGGCTCAGGCAGGCGAGAGTCAAAACGGTGAACCCTGCGACTGCCATTTTTCGTTGCACCGGCAACGATCGGATACTCTTTACCATGCAAAGACACGTTGGTGTTACGGCTGTGCCCTTATGGTTAATTGGTTTGCGAATCATGGATGAGTTCCACCTTCCAATCGGGGCCGATCCATAGCGCAAGCAACCGTATCGGCAGCATCCATGTGTCGATGTGCGAAATGCAATGTTGCAGCATTTCGAGATGCTTATCTTTAGCGACCGGATTGCCTGCGCAATCGTGATGAGCGGCAATGGCCAGGATGCGACTACCGTGCGCGTTCACCGAGATAAATACACGATTTTTAATGGAGTCTTGAATAGCCTGCGGTCCTTCGATGAGCAATTTGTCAGGACCTGGTTCGGTGATCGTATCGACATAGTCCGCTTGAAATGTCTGTATGAGGTACTCGGCGACGGGCTGTTGTACCCGGCCATCCATGCAGTTTATCGCGGTGACGAACTTTTCCTTGGCCATAGTAAAGATCTCCTGTGTTTGAGCCACGTTTTACTTCACCGGCTCGCACTTGTCATCAGGTCGGTGGAAAAGTGAGATCGGATACGTGATTAGGGTGCACTAGAAACCGCAATCCCTTCTCTCGCCGCATAAATCGTTGGATTAGGTGTCCAGAATAGGTCAATTTACCTCACGCGTGAATCGGTGCAGCGGCGAGACCTTGAAAAGAAAGCCAATCGGCGACATAATCGCATTTCTTCTTTGGCAAGTTGTGATCTGCTTATTCCGCGAGGAAACCGCGAAACGGGGACGCGCATGGGCGAACTACTCGACGCACTGCATGCTTTGCAGGAGATCGAATTGAAATTGGCTGAGTTCCGCCGTACGGATGAATCCAAACTACGGCGAATTGCGGGTGTCAAACGCACCATCAAAAAGATCCAGGACCAGATCGATGAATTGAGGGTCAATGCGCGCGAAGTCCAAATGCAGACCGATTCTTTAAATTTGGATATGACAAGCCGTGAAGAGACCATTAATCGTCATCGAGAAGCACTTGCCAAAGCGAAAACGAACAAGGAGTACGCCTCCATCCTCACTGCGCTAAACACCGAAAAGGCGGATAATACAAAAATTGAAACTCAAATCCTTGAGTTGATGGAACAGGCAGGCGCTTTAAGTACGCAAATAGAAGAGCTTGAGGCGGAAAAGACCAAGTACGAGGGCCGCATTGCGTCAGTTACCAAGGAGCTTGAGGAGTTTCAAGAAGAAACCAAAGACCGTCGAGTTGAACTCGAACGTGAGCGTGAAGCCTGCGCAGAATCCATTCCTGCACAGGCACTTAATACTTTCAGCCGAGTGGCGGAGCACCATGATGGCGAAGCGATGGTGCCCATCGAGAAGATTCACCCCAAAAGGGAAGATTACATTTGTCTTGGCTGCAACATGACCATTACGCTGGAAGTCATCAACGCGCTTCGCGTTGGGGATGAGTTGCAGTTCTGCAAGACCTGCGGTCGGCTTTTATTCATTGAAGACCGCAAAGCGCGTGCAAGGCGATAAGTGATCCACAGGCAGTTTATCTGTTTCGCCTTCCCGTTTCGAGATGTAATCCGGTATCGAGCGTATTTATTTGCAGCCATGGAGAAATTTTGTTCTATCTTCAGATTTCGATTGCCGACTGGTTCTCCCCCCTTCGCCTGACACAGTACCAACCCGTGCGGAACCCCTCGCGACGTGAATCATTCACACTGCCCTTGCCGCCGTCGTTTGTCCCGTTAAGATGACACTGTCAAATTTCGACGTGGCGGGACCGACGAGTGTGACTTCACCGTCATCGGACAAATCGCATCTCACGTTACGTCATTCGACTGTGCGTCCTTTCCCATCGCTTAACGCGAGCGATGAGTTCGTTTCATAAAGGCCTTTCCGATGGCTTTAGCGAAAGGTGGTACCTGATGATCAAATTCGGAGCCGGGAACCTACGAATCCCGAAGTTTGAGAAACCAGTCTACGCGGTGGCTGGCGGCATGACCGACTTCCGCAAGAAGTACTGGGAGAAGAACTCGTGTCAGCTGTGTACCGAAGCGCTGCGCATGGCGGTGGAGGAAA
>JANQHN010000428.1 GCA_028282665.1 Phycisphaerae bacterium
GGATGCCGGTGGCGGTGTGGCGCAGCGACTTACTTTTCACCCTTCAAGAGATCGTGTGCTGGAATGGTTTCCGGATGGGAAGAGTGTTCTTTTTCGTTCGAACCGCATGTATCCGAGTCGCGGTGAGGAGGTATATAAGGTTGCGCTAGATGGTGGAATGCCTAAGTGTTTGCCTGTAGACCGTGCGGGTTTGGCTGGCATTTCGCCTGATGGTCGCCGTATCGCTTACAATCGCATCTCACGCGAATCAAGCACCTGGAAACGGCACAAGGGGGGTACTGCGCAAGACATCTGGGTCGGTAGTTTCGAGGCAATGGACTACAAGCCCATCACCGAGTGGGAGGGGAGTGACAACTTCCCCATGTGGCGGGGCGACGCGATTTACTTCAATTCCGATCGTGAGCACGGAACGCTGAATCTTTACAAGTACGATGTGAGGAGCGGCGAAATAGAGGCTTTGACGTCCTACAAGGACTACGACGTCAAGTACCCGTCTATCGGCCCGGATAGCATTGTGTATCAATACAGAGAATTGCTGCATGTGTTGGACTTGAATACCGGCCGTACTCGCTCTTTGAACGTAACCATTCCAAGCGATCTGATCCGAATGAGGCCTGAGTATGTCAAGGTCGCTCCGCGGACAGGCTCGTTCGGCTTATCGCCCAATGGCGTCAGAATGTTGCTGGAAGCGCGTGGCGAGATTCTCAATCTGCCGGTTGAGGATGGGGAGCCAATCAATCTGACGAAGTCCAGCGGTTCCCGCGAAAAAAACGCTGCATGGTCGCCCGATGGGCGACAGGTGGCATTTATTTCGGATCGAACTGGTGAGGAAGAGATCTACCTGATCGACCAAAAGGGTGAAAACGAATGGCGGCAGTTGACTGACGGCGGATTTGGTTTCCGCATGCAACCGGTTTGGTCGCCGAACAGCAAATACATAATCTTTTCCGACAAGTTCATGCGGCTCAATCTCGTGGATGCGGATAGCGGCGAAGTCAGTGTTTTGGATAAGTGCGAATACGACGATGCCTGGGAACGCTGGGGTATCCAGGACTATGTATGGTCGCCTGACAGCAAGTGGATCGCGTACACGAAGATGGAAAAGACGATGTACGAGTCGATTTTCTTGTACTCGCTTGACGCTGGGAAAGTGTATCGCTTAACCAGCGAACTGACTCAGGACTGGAGCCCGTCTTTTGATCCGAACGGCGAGTACCTGTACTTTTTGTCGAACCGAAGTTTCTCAGCGATCATGGGCGCGGTGGACCAAAACCACGTCTTCCTCGACATGGCTCGTCCGTACATTGTGCTGTTGGCTTCTGACGCGAGCTGTCCATTCGCTCCGAAAGAGATCCATGAAAAAGTGGAAGACATGGACGAAAATGGCAAGGGCGATGGAGACAGCGATGATGAGTCAGATGATGGCGCTTCGACGCACATCGATTTGGAGGGTTTATCGGACAGGGTGATCGCGGCGAAAGACGTACGCCGGGGGAACTACTTCCGTCTCGAAGCCACGGATGACGGTTTTCTCTATCTGAGCAGAGCCAAACCGAGATTTTCCAAGTACCAAAACGTCAACGATGGAACGAGCGGGTGGCTTGATTTGTATCACTATGACCTGGAAGAGGCTGAAGCCTCGAAGATCATGGAAGTAGTAAATTACCACCTTAGCGCCAACGGTAAGAAAATGGTCTATCGCGCGGGCAGCAGGTATGGCGTAGTTGAAGTGGGCTCGAAGTCTTCGATTGGTGACGGGGAGGTAAGCCTTTCGGATGTACGCGTCAAGGTTGATCGGCGTAAGGAGTTTATGCAGCAATACGACGAAGCGTGGCGTATTCAGCGCGACTGGTTCTACGATGCGAATATGCATGAGGTGGACTGGAAAGCAATCGGCGCGAAATACCGAAAGTTCGTGCCCGAATGTGGAAATCGTAGCGACCTGAATTACTTGATCGGCGAGATGATCGCAGAGCTTAACACAGGCCATACTTATGTCTGGGGTGGCGATGTGGAAAACAACGCGAAAAGCGCTGCAACAGGCCTGTTGGGTGCTGAATTTGCAAACGATGGTCAGCCCTACTATCGCATTGTAAACATCGTGAAGGGAACGAGTTGGGATGAATCCCTACGCTCGCCGTTAAGCGAACCCGGTTGCCCGATCCGGGTCGGAGACTACCTCATCGCAATCAATGGCGAAGAAATTGGAACGGATGATAACGTCTACCGCCTATTGCAGCACAAATCGGGCGGCGTGGTTACGTTGACCTACAACAATCGTCCGTCGGTCGAAGGCGCATCGACTTATCGCACTCGCGCCATTGGTAGTGAGCGGCGTGTTCGCTATCGGGAGTGGGTGGAGAACAACCGCAAGTACGTCGAACAGGTATCCGGCAGTGGGATCGGGTACGTTCACATTCCCGATATGGGGGGAGGCGGTCTCGATGAGTTTGCGCGATTGTATTACCCGCAGTATTACAAAAAAGGCATGATCATCGACGTGCGCTACAACGGCGGGGGATTCACGGGTGACATGATTATTGATCGTCTCGAACGTGAAATTTGGGGCATGACCATCCCCCGCGAGGGTAAGACCTGGCGTAATCCGGAGCGTGTTTTCCATGGGCACATGATTGTGCTGATCAACGAAGACACCGGTTCGAACGGTGAAATGTTTGCGGAAGCGATCAAAATCAAGAAGCTCGCGCCGGTAATGGGCATGCGAACGTGGGGTGGATCCATTGGGATTGAGCCGCATCAAAACCTAGTGGACGGCGGAAGTGTAACGCCGCCGCAGTTCGGTTTGTATGGCCTAAACGACGAGTGGCTTATTGAAGGCATCGGCGTTGTTCCGGATATAGAAGTGCAAAATTGGCCTGGCGACGTAATGCGCGGTAAGGACGCGCAACTCGATGCTGCTATTGAGAACTTGAAAAATCGCATTGCCAAAGATCCGAAAGACCTACCCGATCCGCCGGCCTATCCGAACAAGAGCAAAAGCCGAGGGTAGGGAAAGCAGCAACCTAGAAACCAATGGCTCCCGATTTCCAGCGCGCCGAATCGGGAGCCGTTTTATGATCGCTGCATCACGCTGATAGCACACGAACGAGGACATAGGCTGCTTATTAAGCTTGCCCGTCATCATCGAACGAGCGAGGCCAGTCGTCCTTTAGCAGGCGGGAAAGCGATCGGTCCGCGAGGATGCGTCCTTCCGTCTGGCAAGTTGCGCAGTAGTTCGTTTCGTTGTCGGCGTAGCGAATACGTTGCACAGGATCGCCACACACAGGGCACGGTTTCTCGAATCGCCCGTGCACCGCAAAGTCGTTGCGGAAAGCGGTCACGTCGCCCGCACCCGGAAACCGGTTGGCGAATTCCTTGCGCAATTTCGCTGTCCACGCATTCAAGGTCTCGCGTGTCGAGTCGTACAAACGCTGCACCTGTGCTTCAGTCAGTTTGCTCGTGTGAAGGAACGGCGAGAGGCGAGCGGCGTGCAAAATTTCGTCTGAGTAGGCATTGCCGATGCCGGACAGAATCCTCGGATCAGTTAACGCTCGTTTGATGGTGTGATTCTCGCGGATTAACGCGGCAGCAAATTCCGCCATGGAGGCATCCATGACTTCCAAACCACCGGGATCATGTTTTCGCAGATCAGCCTCATTGGCGACAATGTGAATGGAGGCGCGCTTCTTCTTGCCCGCCTCGGTCAACGCAAGCGTTCCATCGTCAAAATCAAATGCTGACTGCATGATTTTGCCGGGGCCCTTCGCGCCCGACTTGAGCCAGCGCAATCGCCCCGCGATCATCAGGTGCACCGCGAGATACAACGAATCGCCACCAGGCGAACACTTCGCCGATTCAGCGTCTTGTGTTTCAAATTGGAAAACGATGCGCTTGCCGATTCGGAATACTTCGTGCAAAGTTCGCCCAACCAACTCTTCCGGCGCTGGGGCTACCGAGCGTACCAGGAACGGGCTCATGATTCGGACTTGCCGGATGGCTTTCCCGACAACCTCTCGCCGCAAGGAATGAAGGTAAAGCTCGATGTCGGGAAGTTCGGGCATCACATCTTTCCGATTTCGCTATAGCAATTTCAATCCAAACGTAGCGTTCAATGTCGATTTTCCGACACTACAAAACACGGTGTCGGACGTTACACCTGGCTAGAGCTTGCTCTAGTTTGCGATTGATAAACGGCGCAGCTGCACACATGCGCCACACATAAACACTATTTCGTTGTGGCTACTCAAGCAGTAGGCCGTGAGTCTCGAGCTTGTGAAGTTCGCTCAAGTTCATCGAGCTCTTCTTCAAGTTGGACTCGTTTTTCTTCGTACTTTGTTTTCGCTGCCTGCCATTCGTTGACCCGCCTGAATTCCTTCCATACGCTGTAGATGCACAAAGGCACCAAGAGAGAAACGGTAATCGCCACGAACCACGGGCCTTCAGTTACGGTCACAGCAACCACCAGCGCGATGGCCGATACGACAGCGATCAATCCCAGCAAGACGCTTCTCACATGGTTAGGTTCCATTGGTTCGCCATCTACTTGGGTAACGTATTCCCCACGTTTCTTCTCCCATTCACGATCCAGTCGTTCGATTTCATTATGAACAATCAACAAATCAAGGTCGCTGGAAATCGTACCCGCACGTTTCGAAACCGCCTCCAATATTTCGCAGTAGATCGCATTCTCGGTGTTTTTGACTTCGAGTCTCGACAGGCAATACGTGCACGTGATGAATCGAACGCCTTCTTCGATTTCCAGGGCTCCACCGCAATTGTTGCAACTAATAGGTATCGCAGTAGTCGTCATCATCGTAATGCTGGATCTCTTTGTGTAACAACCCGGACGCCGATCATGGGACCTTCACTGCGTTTTGTTCGTTCAAGGCACGCTTTCGCTTGGCACGAGCTTCCACTAAACGACGAACCAATACCCAGCGGTTTCCTTTGTAACGAGCCTCCATCCTCTCCGTTTCAAGATGATGTTGCCAAACGAAGTACATACCAATTCCCGTGAAAAAGACGATAGGCCAAAACAAAATGTGGAATATGACAAACAACGATTTATCCCATTCGTTCCAGAGGGCAAAAGCCATAGCGGTGGCAAGAATCGTAATGGCAGCGGCTACTCTTCCAAGAGCGATTGTGAAATCAACAGAACGGTGATTTTTGTCGCCACGACGCTCCTTCAGCTCTGATGCCCAATTGCGGTCCAATTGCTCCAATTCATTCTGGAGCATGAGAATTTCCATGCCGTCAGAGATTTCTTCCGTTCGACGCGCAACCGATTCGAGAGTTCGGACGAAGAAAGAGCCCGATCGTTGTTTGATCTCGAGTCGGGACTTGCAAAATCCACAAGTTACATACCGCATGTCCAAACGAACATCGAGCCTTGATCCACAGTTGTTGCAGGTAACTGCAATGATGTCCATAACTGCCACCTTTGGAAGCAAAGTAACTGCGGATTTGGTCCTATGCACTGGAAGATTCGTCGATTCGTCGTACAAGCTGCGCACGCTTGCGATCAAACTCACGTTGGGCCATTTCGTACTGCTTGACTTTGCGCGAACTGTAAACAGCCATAAAGATGGCGAAACCGATGAAGAGTAGCCCGAAACATGCGAAAAATCCGGCACCGATAACCAGAGCGAAAACCATCCAAGCGACTCCGCCAACGACGCCGAAAAGACCTACCGCGACCGCTCCGCTTCGTCCGGGCGCACGGTGCGTGCCCTGTTTCCCGCGTACCATGAAGTTTTTGCGCTGCATCATCCATTCACGATCGAGACGTTCCAATTCGTTTTGCAACATCAGGCGATCCACATTTTCTGAAATGTGCTCGGTTTGACGGGCAACGGATTCAAGGACTTCAGAGTAAACGGCGCTGGCGGTACGTTTGATTTCCAGGCGAGACTTGCAAAATGCGCACGTAGTGAAACGTACACCCTGACCTATATCCAAGGCGGCCCCGCAGTTGTTGCACGTAATCGGTATCGTGGACATGACGCTTCTCCCAACGAGATCGAGAGTGCTGCTATAGCAGTTTCAATCCAAACATAGCGTTCCATGTCGACTTTCCGGCAGTACAAAACACGGTGTCAGACGCTACACCTGGCTAGAGCTTGCTCTAGTTATCCACTCACAAAGGTATCGTAGCGAGGCCGGGCGTGGAAGTTGAAACGGAGACGCAGATTATAAAGGGGCAAAATGTGGGGCTGCCGTTCAAAAAGAACAGTCACGCCCACGAAAACGGCCCTTCGTGGAAGTGATGACATTTCAAAAGATTTCATGCAGTTGCCTGCCGGGTACGATCCAGTCTGCTGCCCGAATAGCTCCTGGAGCATGACGGCGTCGAACAGATCCACGTCATCGTCACAGCCCATGTCCAACAAATAACAGTTTGTCTCGTACTCCACGCCCGGTCCGATTGAACAATCATAAAAAACTTGTGGTCAGTTAAGTCGATTGAAAACAACGCGCGCAGTCAAGGCGATTCGCCGCATCCAATGTTTAATGGATTTCAAAGATAACGATTGACCGGATCGGTCACAATGACGCGCGTTTTCTGGATTGGCAATCACTCGCGAATTGGGATAGCGATCAGGGCGAAAGCAGTCCTTTGAATCATTGGCCTGCTAACTTTTTGCTTTGCGACCCATGGCAACAAGATAGGAAACGAAGTGACCGGAATCCCGCAAATCAAGGATGTCGAGCATTTCATCATCAAAAAACGCGGCCACACCACAGGCACCCAAGTCATCCGCCTCGCAGGAAAGGTAGATACGTTCGCCGATTGCACCTGCTTCCATCGCAGAGTAGCGATAGGCCCGTTCGCCGTCAGCCTCGGGTATACGACTGGGATCGACGACAATGACGGCGATCGCGGCAGCGTTTCCAACAACATCTTGAAACAGGCAGGCCGCATAGGTCGCTGCACGTATTTCGCCGGCTTTCGTCAGTTGCAATAGATTGGATTGATCGTCGTACACGTAAACGCCGGGCGGCAAACCCTCCACGTCGTGGGCGATCACGTAAAGATCGATTGCGTCGCAGCCTTCCATGCCTTTATGGCTTCGTGCGTGGTGAAGGCGTTTGGCGAGTGCCGCCAAAGACAAAGAGGCTGTATCCCAGTTTCGAGTGGACCTCCTACGCTTGACGGCTGCGAGTAAACCCTCCTTGTCGTTGGGTAATGAGTTGGGTAAAATAACGGTATTCTCTAAGCCATCTTTATGCACTTTTGCTTCAATTTCTTTCCGCTGTTGTTCAATAAAACTTTTATTATCTGCTCGGCTGAGGTAGGCATGCCCATGCATAAGCAGAATTAGCGGCGAACTTTTCCCGTCCAACTCTGTCGGTGCAGGCTGGAAATGGACTTCATTTCTACGGGAGGCGGCTTCGTCGATCTGTCCAATCGGCATAAAAAGCATCGTACCTTCTTCGCCTTCCTCGAGATCTAAAAGCCGATTGACGAAACCATCCTCAAATCGAGCGATGCAAGTAGAGCCGAAATCAAATGCGCTGGCCGCTAAGCGGGCGTTTTCCGCTACGTGGCCGATGTCGAGGCAGCAATAGCGATAGGCACGTTCCTTATACTTCCAGGCACAGCGGTAGAAGGATGTCGTGAGAATGATCGTTAACGGTGCCTGTTCAATGAACCCACCTGCGGCGACCGTCTCAGGAAGGTGTGAAATTTCTGCTGAATCGCTACTAACTTGCCTAAGGGTGTGGTCGCGAGGATCGTAGTAATACAATCCGACTTTAAGATCCGCGACCCTGTGCGCGTAAATATACACATTCGTGGGATACAAGGCACCTGCGGATGGAGCCGCACGCAGCAAGTACTCACGTTGCGGTAGGCTCAAGCGAGACGTAATACCATACGCCACGAACAGGATCGCTGATAACTCGTCTGGGTTCAGCACGGTTGACGTTTTGAAGCCGGGGCAAACGGCAGACGAATCAGCCGTTTGATCGATCTTACAGGGCGACAGATCGGGTTCCGGAAGCGAAATCGCGGTTACGGCGGGGTATTCCTTGAAACAGGGCGGTTTAGCGTCCCAGTCCAATCCGCCCGCATTTTTTAGGAGTTTCGCATGAGTGTGCTTGGTCTCGTCCTGGTAATACTCCGCCAGCATCGTTTCCATCCTTATGGGCCTAAAAACTTCAAACAGTACACCCAGTACGGCAGATCTGTACTTTACGCGGTAGTATAGGTGCCTCAAAACCGGTCGGCTTTGAGGCTCGCTCGTTTTTGGCGGTTTAGACTTGTCTGACCGAAGGTTACGTGCACAGGGATTCGGCCCTTAACGGAGTGTTAGATTTCTGTTAAGTATCAAAATTAGGGTAGCAAGTTGCCTGATCGGAGGGATAATCGGTTCCGATTCGTCGGATGTGCGAGAAGCGTTCCTGCATCGAGCGGGGCGGCGATCCGGCCTATTTCGCCCATCGAGGTAAACGGGTAATCGATATGGCACCGAAAAAAACGATCCTGGTCGTCGAGGATGAAGGGGATCTGGGGGAACTTATCCATTACAACTTAGAGCGTGAAGGGTACGTGTGCAGGCATGTTCTGGATGGCAGCGACGCCCTCAAGGAGGTACATCGTAGCCTACCTGATCTTATCGTTTTAGACCGCATGCTGCCAAAAAAAGCAGGCGATGAAGTCGCCGGCGAATTGCGACGTGACCCCAATACGGCGGACATTCCCATTATCATGCTTACCGCCAAAGTTGAAGAATCCGACGAACTGGTCGGTTTTGCCCTTGGCGCAGACGATTACATCCGCAAGCCGTTTTCGATGAAATTGTTGCTGGCCAGGGTGGCGGCGATTTTGCGGCGCAAATCATTGAATGTCCCCGAAAAGGACAGCTTTACAGCTGGGCCGATCAGCCTGAACTCCAAACGCCACGAAGTCAAGGTCGAGGGTGTTGATGTATCAATGACCACGACAGAATTCGGCATTCTCAAAGCGCTGATGGCGGCTCAGGGGCAGGTACTGGATCGTATTCAGCTTATCGACAAGGTGCTGGGCGCCGACGTTGTCGTTACCGACCGGACGATTGATGTCCACATATCATCCCTTCGCAAGAAACTTGGACACGCCTCCCGTTGGATTCAGACGATTCGTGGGGTAGGATATGTTTTTAGGCCCCCGCAGTAAGGCGTTCGTGGTCGCGTGATCAGGTATCTGTGCTGATACCGCGACTTATTTTTTGCCTTCCCAATAACCTGAGGAGCGGGCGACCCACCGCTGAGTGGGTGGGTAGTTTCGGGCCTGAGGTTCGTTCATGAGATTCGGTCGATTCTTCTGGAAACTCTTTCTTGGCAACGCAGCACTGCTGGTGCTCGTACTGGTGACTTGCGTCTATTTCATCTTGGCCGAATTTCAGCAACTCCATGAAGACGAACTCGCGACGTACTTGCGCACGCGTGCCCAATCCATTCGACCGGAAACAAGAGGAAAGTTCGATCCGGTGTTTCAAGCCGAACTATCGGATATCGCCCGAACAAAAGGTACGACGCCAACCGAGGGGATACGGATTACTTTTCTTGCTCCTGACGGCAGTGTGCTTGCGGATTCGACGGACGATGAAACCGATTTGGTCGAGATGGCTTCTATGCCCGAGGTGAGAGAAGCCTTGCGTAAAGGATGGGGTGAAAGCAGGCGTTGGTCTATAACTAACGAACAGGAACTTCGCTGTGTCGCGATACGGGTAGGCTCGGATTCTGAACCGGAAGGCGTGATCCTGCTCAGTGTTGCGGTGCAGCGTGCATACAGCAGGCCGGAATCCGCCGCTAAACTTGCGTGGACAATCGTTATTATCACGACCGTCGCTTCCGTAAGCTTGGCACTCGGACTGGCCGTACTTTGGACTCGTCGTATTAGTTGGCTGACCAGGGCTGCCCGGCAGATTGCCCGTGGGGACCTGAGTCGCCGAGTGATTGCTCGTGGTAGTGATGAAATTGCTGAGCTTGCGCGGGCACTCAATGAGATGCGCGGCAGTCTATCTACCCAGCTTGAAACAATCGATCGACACCGGCGCATGCTGGAGTTATTGCTGGGACAGTTGCACGAGGGTGTTTTGGTTGCGCGACCTGACGGGCGAATCGCCCTGATCAACCCGGAAGCACGCAGAATGCTCAACATAGCGGAGTCGGTTGACCTTAACACCTCCGGTAACTCTTTGATGGTGGAACAGTGCGTTCGCGTGCATGAATTGCAAAAGATGCTGCTGCTGCCTACTCCCGAAACACCGCCGGGTTCGGAATTGGGCGGGAACGGGAAAGATAAAGAAATATCACTTTCGCGTTCGTCATTTGAAGAAGCTCGGTTGGAACTTTCCGCACCAAACGGTCGAACGTCTGTGCTTGCCCGCGCGGAAGATATCATTCTCGAATACCCCGACAGTGTGGAGAAGGGACGGTGGGGTCGACAGGATGGCGTGGGGCGTTTGTTGGTGTTGACCGACATCACCGAATTAACCAAAATGATCGAAATGAAGACGGATTTCGTCGCAAACGCGTCGCACGAACTCCGCACCCCTTTGTCAGCCATCCGCGCAGCGGTTGAGACGTTGTTATCGCTTGATCTCAAGGAAACCCCGGAATTCGCCAACCGGTTCTTGGAAGTAATCGATCGTCATAGTGTCCGGTTGGAAGAATTGGTGGGTGACCTGCTTGACCTCTCCCGCCTGGAATCGGAAGAGTCCAGCTTCAAACCAAGTACGATTCGGGTTACCAGTGCGTTGCGAGAGCTGCGCGATCGTTGGGTATCTGCGCTCGAAGAAAAAGGATTGCAATGGCGTACGAACGTAGCGGAGGATTGTGAGAAGGTGGAGGTAAACTTCCACCTGTTGCAAATGGTACTCGACAACCTCGTCAGCAACGCCGCCAAGTTTACGGCGTCGGGCGGATACATAAGCGTTAATTGGAAGCGCGAGGACAACGCCATCGCTGTTGAAGTCGAGGACAACGGCTGTGGTATCCCCCCGAAGGAACAGCAGCGTGTGTTTGAGCGGTTTTATCAGGTGGCTCGTGATCGCGCTGGAGGAATGTCTGCGACAGCACGGCGGCGTGGTACGGGACTGGGGCTTGCGATTGTTCGCCATGCGGTGAATGCGATGGGTGGTTCAGTGTCTTTGCAGAGCGAAGTTGACAAAGGAACGCGCGTGTGTGTTCGGATACCCCAGCCTCGATAGGGTTGTTGAGCAATCGGCGGTTGTAGTCAAATTTCTCTTAACATAATCTTAATAATTCTGCGGTTAGGCGCCGCAATCACGATGCCTATAATCGCCCTCATCTTTAAACGATGATCGCCATAGGCAGGGGAGACTTAAACTGCACATTCCCGTAGGATAGCTTTTTACCTTCGCAGCTTTCTGATCCGCATTGTAGACGTGAACTTTCGCGACGGACTTTCCCGGAAATAGAGACTGTTCCTTCACAACCTTCGGAGAACAACCGGATGAAGATTCAAAGACTGATGATGCCGTTACTGCTCGTGGTTTTGGTGGTTGCGCTTGCCCTGCCGACAGTGGCTTTAGGGCAAAAAGGGGCAAACGCGAATCGTGCGATTTCCATAGACGGTTCGACCACCGTTGGACCGATCGCGAAGGCATTCAAAGACTACTATGAGCGATCGCATCCCGGTGTGAACATCACGGTAAGTGAGTCTGGTAGTGGAAACGGCGCGAAGAGTCTGCGCAATGGCGTATGCGATATCGCAATCATGTCTCGCTGCATGAAAGCGGGCGAGTTCAAAGCGGCCGGCGAGGCAGGATTCCAACCCGTCGCACACGTGGTTGCGCTGGATGCGATTGCCGTCATTGTACATCCCGCAAACCCGATTTCCGAACTCTCGATGACGCAGCTCAAAGATATTTATTCGGGGAAAATCACAAACTGGCGTCAGCTTGGCGGACCCAACATGGACATCGTCGTAATCGGCCGGGAAACAAACAGTGGAACCTTCGCAAGTTTCCAGGAATTGGTTATGGGAGGCGGCAACGTCAAGTCCGATTCCGAGAGCGTTGGCAGCAACGGCGCGGCTCGCCAACGCGTCCAATCAACGAAGGCTGCGATCGCGTACGTTGGATTGGGTTTCGTCGATCGAAAGGTGAAGGCACTATCGATCAACGGCGTCGAGGCAAGTCCTGAGACCGTCCAATCCGGCGATTACCCGATCGCTCGACCGCTGTATATGTTCACAAACGGTTTCCCAAAACTCGGAACAGATCTTCATCGGTTTGCGACACTCCACCTTACCGAAAAAGGGCAGGAGATCGTCGAGTCGATTGGTTTTGTGCCCGTTACGCGTTACAAGTAATGGCGCCTACGCTGACGCTTGTCGGCCATAGCCGGTCTAGTTGTTCGCGGGAATACGCGACGGCGTAAGCTCGGAGTGCGGGAACTTTGTCCACGGAAGTAACGCCATTCAAGCGACGTAGCCTGACGATCAGCCGCAGCGCGAGCACGCGGATGCGCATTTCGGGCCTCTTCGGTCATGGGCTGCTTTTGCTTATCACTTCAAGTTCCGCGCTTCTTATCATCTTCATTTTTTATTACATCATTCGAGAAGCGCTTCCTTTCTTCAAAATTCGCGGATTTGTCGAATTTTTCACACAGAACGCTTGGCACCCTGTTGGAAATCCGGAGGAATTCGGAGCGCTGGCCATTTTCTTCGGCAGCGGCATGGTCACATTGGGGTCGATTATCTTTGCGGTCCCCATCGGTGTCGTTGCTGCCGCATGCCTTAGCGATATTCTGCCTTTTTCGTTGCGGCAATTAACCAAACCGATCATTGAAATACTTGCCGCGATACCTTCGGTGGCATTTGGCTTTTTCGCGCTGGTGGTGCTCGCGCCGCTTATGCAAAACCACGGGGGATTGATCCTGGGCGGATCGGTGTGGGTGGTCGGGTTACCGCTCCTTTTTCTGGCAAGCTGGATCGGCGCTGAGTTTCTCGCCACTCGAATAGACGGAAAGAATTTACCCACAACGCGGTGGACGTTGCGATTAGTTCTGTCCGTTGGTGGATTGCTCGCGCTTTGGTACGTTGCCGGTATTTTCGGGCAGATGCGAGTGACCAGCGGCACTAACGCCCTCAATGTCTCCCTCGTACTTGGAATCATGGCCTTGCCTACGATTGTGAGCGTTTCGGAAGATGCGTTGCAATCCGTAAGACGGGAACTTCGCGAGGGGGCTTACGCGCTTGGCGCGACTCGAGCGGAAACGATGATGTGGGTGGTTTTCCCAGCGGCACGAAGCGGCATTACGGCGGCGATTATTCTTGGCGTTATGCGGGCGATTGGTGAGACCATGGTAGTCTGGATGGCTGCCGGTGGCGCAGAGCAGATTCCCACGCCTTGGTACAACTTCCTCGAACCCGTTTCCACACTAACCGCCACAATTGCAGGGGAAATGGGGGAGGCTGACCACGTTACCGGTTCCGCCCGGTATCACGTGCTCTTTTGTATGGCGTTAGTGCTGCTAACTATTTCTTTCGTCTTCAATTTCATCAGTGATCGGATCATCGGTAAGGGTGGATTGGCGAAAGGAAAAAGCGCATGAATCTCGCGTCCCGCCGAATGATGGATCGCTCATTCACGGTTTTAGGCATCCTGTCCATTTTAGTCATGGCCGGGGCGTTGCTTTGCCTGCTCGGGCCAATCGTGATTCGCGGTGTGAATGCGTTCGTTTTTCGCGCCACCGTAGAACATCGCCAAATGTTGGCCGAGAAGTATGGTGTTGGCGACCGTGAAGCCGTGAAGCGAGAGCTTGCCCAGGCTGAGCAACATCGCACGAAGATCTATCGAATGATCTCTGCTTACGAAGCTTCCTTGGAGGACGAATCGTACGCGATGCGTCGTGAAATGGGAGGAGAACTGGACGAACTTAAGGATCGTCTTCGCGATTTGCTGGGACCGTTTCCCGGTGATCCCGATCCCATTTTGATGCGCGAGCAATATGGTGAAACGCGTTGGGATCGAGCATTGGTAGTGAAGGACGAGGTCATCTTTCGCGAGGAATATGATTACTCCGACCCCAGTGCGATGGGTGTCCTCGTGCATGTACCGCGAGCTGATACTTTTGAGGGCACGTCATTGGCTCCACTGTTTCCATACCTGGAGAACCACCTCTCGGACATCCTCAGGCCTCGATGGACATTTTATTGGCGGTTCTTCACGACAGAGTCCTACGATGCCCATTTTTTCGGCGGCATATGGCCTGAAATTCTCGGCACGTTCTATTTGACCGTAGGGGCGATTCTCTTCGCGGTGCCGTTCGGAGTCATCTCGGCAATCTACCTTGTCGAGTACGCGAACCCCAAAAATCCGTTGGTTGCCCTAATTCGCACGTGCATCAGTACGCTTGCAGGTGTTCCCAGCATTGTATTCGGATTATTTGGGTTGGCTTTTTTCATTAACGAACTACACGTTTCCGAATCAAAGAGCGTGCTCGCGGGCTCACTGACTTTGGCAGTGTTAATTCTGCCGCTGGTCATTCGGGCTGCGGAAGAAGCGATCCGAGCCGTACCCAAGACTTACAAAGAGGCTGCGCTCAGCTTGGGTGCGGGGCGTTGGCGGACCATTTGTACGGTTATTCTTCCTGCAGCGATGCCGGGCGTGTTGACGGGTATTGTGATTAGCATGGGACGAGCGGCGGGCGAAACAGCGCCCATCATCTTCACGGCGGCGGTTAGCGCCGGCGGCGTGGTCGCGCTTGGAGAAACCTTATCCCAGCCGACGCCCGCTTTGCCGTGGAACATTTACAACATTTGTTCCGAGCACGAAGCGGTGAATGAAATTCGCCACGTGCAGTACGGTATGGTTTTTACGCTGGTCTTTCTTGTGTTACTATTGAATTCGACAGCGATTTGGCTACGTGCGCGAATTGCGAAACGACTTCGAGGCGCCTGATGACCGAAACGATGGTCAACTTATCAACGAGTGACACCTTGGCGGATTCTGCTGGCGTGAAAATTCAGCCGCATGTTTCCTGTCACGATTTCAGTGTCTTCTACGGTGATTTTGAAGCGGTCAAAAAAGCTCGCATGGAAGTAGAACGCAATCGAGTGACCGCGATTATCGGGCCTTCAGGCTGCGGTAAGAGCACGCTCCTGCGAGCTATGAATCGCATGAACGATTTCGTTCCCGGAGCGCGAGCAAAAGGGAAAATGTGCTATCGGGGCCAAAACATTTACTCCTCCGATTGCGATCCGGTGGAGTTGCGGCGCCGCATTGGCATGGTTTTTCAGAAACCCAACCCTTTTCCCAAATCAATTTATCGAAATGTCGCCTGGGCACCGAAGCTAAACGGTTATCGCGGCAACATCGATGACCTGGTGGAACATTCGTTGCGTCAAGCCGCACTTTGGGAAGAGGTCAAAAACGAATTGGACAAAAGTGCTCTTGCGCTGTCCGGCGGACAGCAGCAGCGCCTTTGCATTGCCCGGGCGGTCGCCATGCAACCCGAAGTTCTCCTCATGGACGAACCTTGTTCAGCCCTTGACCCCATTGCAACAAGTCGTATAGAAGACTTGATCCACGAGCTCAAGACGCGCTACACTGTCATATTGGTGACGCACAACATGCAGCAAGCTGCTCGCGTCTCGGATTTTACTGCGTTTATGTACATGGGCGAGCTGGTGGAATTCGGTGAAACCGACTTGATTTTCACGAGTCCAAAACAGGAACGCACACAGGATTACATCACAGGCCGCTTCGGTTGACCCCGTTATGACTGCACAATTTGTTCACCTTCTGGAACAGTTGAAACGGCGCACGCTGCGCATGGCAAGCCTCGTCGAGGACATCCTTATGGAGTCCTGCGAGGCGGTCTTTTCGCTTGACGATAAGCTCGCAGTCCGCACTATCCACCGCGATAACGACGTCGACTCCGAAGAAGTGGAAATCGAGGTGCAGACGATTCGCCTAATGGCGCTCTATCAGCCAGTCGGATGTGATTTGCGGCTGCTTTGCACGATCCTGAAAGTAAATAACGACCTGGAGCGAATCGCCGACTGCGCTGTCAATATCAGCGAGCGAGCGCGACATCTCGACCCTCTCGTGTTGCAAGGGCATCGCGATGACTTGGTCGCGATGGCCTCGATGGTTCAGGACATGCTGCATCGTGCGGTCGAGGCCTACGGTGCTCAAGCCGAGCAGCAAGCCCGCGATGTCCAATCCAGTGACGCTGCCGTCGACGCCTTTTACGCTCAGATTATTCGCGCGATTGTCGACGACGCGCCCGGTCATCCGGACCACATGGCCGGGCACCTCGACGTTCTTTCCATCGCCAAAAACCTTGAGCGAATTGCCGATCACGCTACAAATATCGCCGAAGATGTTGTATTTCTCGCAACCGGACGCATCGTACGCCACGATACAATCTAAGTCGTCCGGTTCCTGTTCGTTGCTGTCATTGTCTGAAGTTGTCAGCACGATCCGTTTGGCCGAGTGGATTTTAATATAACCGCGCGGGCTCCGAATCGTCCTTGATAATAAAGGTCCCGTTAATCATTAGCAGTTTCAGCCCGGACGCAGCATCCAGTAGACAAGCCTTTCACCTTCGAGTGCGTAGTTTAGGATGTTGACTTGGCTGAAACCCGTTTAGGATTAGCCCGTTGCGGCGGTCGCACAGCGACGAACTCACGTGACGCATCGTTCTACTCAAGAGCATGACCGCCTTTCGAGATAGAATATGGCAAGACCGGGAATTCACGTCTTGGTACTGGTTCTTTGACAGGAAGAAACACTTGAACGTGGCATCCATCACGTCCACGCAGGCATCTTCGTCGTTTAAACCCAAATTGGGCGTACACTGCGCCCTGATGGCCGTCACCGCTCCGATTGCTTTGTTCCGGCGCGTTGACGATACCGGTGCGTATGGCGGAACATTATTCGCGTTGTTGCTGATCTCGTTTGTCGCCGGTTACGTGGAAGTGGCGTCGGGATTGACGGATCGCACGGTTGACGAGCAAACCGAACGGCGACTCGCGGACTTGGAACTGCACCAAGGCGGACTGATCGATCGAGTCGAGTTGACCGACCGAATGGAAGACATTCGTAAAGAAGGGGAATTCAACAAGTTGCTTGCTCGCCTGGGTGTGATTGTCGCGACGCCCGCGTACTTGCTCACTTCATACCTGCTGATCGCAGCCCTGTTTTACGCAATCGTAGCGATGACCGGACGAAAACCGGAATACCAGACACTAATGTCGATCTGCGTTTTTGCCGGCGTAATCGAAGTCATAGGCCTGGTGCTGCGCGTCGCCATGGTCATCTATTACAAGGATCCCACGATGCGTACTTCGCTCGATTTGCTCGCTCCGGTCGGCGAACCGTCGGCGCTGGTAGCGGTTGATCCGTTTCGCACTTGGTTTTGGATTCTTGTGATGACAGGCCTGATCGTGACGAGGCAGCTTAGTAAACGTGTGGCGATTGTGAGTGTGCTGCTTTTTGTTTTGATCGCGGCCGGCGCTCGGGTCGGTTTGTCCTTTTCCGCCGCCTGATTGAAGTCGGCTTGGGTGAGTCCTGTAGAGTTCGCACGTCATTTTGTTGGAGACGATGTTATGAGAGGCGTTCTGACCCTCATCGTTTTGATGGCTATCTGCGCCGGTGTGTTCGCGCTTGGGCAATTCAAACAAACCGAAAACGGCGAATCGATCCTGAAAGTTGCAAAAGAAGTTCCTATTACCGTTCGCATCGCGCAACCCGTTCAAGGTCGAATCATTCGTTTGGTTCAGGCTCCGGGTGACGTAGAGGC
>JANQHN010000434.1 GCA_028282665.1 Phycisphaerae bacterium
TTTGTGCTACGAGGTGCAAGTCGGAAGCCTCCATCAAAACCGCCCGTTCCAACAGCCCAGCGACCGATTGCCGAGTATCCAATACTGAAGTGGCCATCCCGTTGTTCCCTTAGCAACTTATTGATCAATCGATGCTGGCAGTTGAACCATGGTTCCATATTCTGATCGGCAGATGTTTTCCGATATGTTCGCTCAAGCGGATCGTTGATTCAGCACGACATATGGTTCCGATAAACCAACGGTTTCCAGTGTGCTTTTCATCTCATGTTGACGGCAATCAACACACACCCAAAGACCGGCATGTTGCTCGCCGATACTTCTTTCGGAGGGCATGTTGCAAACTGGCGAGCCCTTTAGCTACCGGTTTTCTTAAAGATCTTAAATTTTGGAAAGCGGACGAATTCATGGACGAACCAAGCCTCTCTACGCGCGACGGCGGTCGGACCGTCTCGACCGAGCCGTTGTCCGCCGAATGGCTTAACCAGTGGGCGCGCGATGTGTTTGAGGGATTGGAAATCGGCGTTCTGGTATTGGGACAAAAACTCAAGATTGAATATCGCAACAGCATCGTCGCGGACCGGTTTCCAACCGTGGACGAAGTCGATGCATTGTTTGCAGGGGCGCGTTTCCTCGTGCCGTTCGACGGATGGCGTTCTGAGTTGACCGCCGTGCTCCATGCATGCGTCGAGAAACGTTTCGAATTTGCAATCGAACAGCGCGGCGGTGGAGTTGTCGTGTGGAGTGTTCTTTGTAGGCCACTGCGCAAAAATGGGCAGGGGCGGGCATATGGTGTGATCACTTCCGTCCGTGATGTAACCTACAAGTTCGGGCTTGAGGAGCGACTCGCCGTATCCGAGCGGCTTGCGTCCATAGGAAAGCTCGCCGCGAAAGTCGCCCACGAACTCAACAACCCCCTCGACGGCATCTTGCGATACGTTAACCTGGCTCTCCGCCTGACGCGCACCGCCCAAGACGAAAAGCTGCGAAACTACCTGAGCGAATCGAAGATCGGGTTGATGCGCATGATGCGAATTATCAGTGAATTACTCGAATTTTCTCGTAGCAGTCGCGAACAAGTCGACTGCACCGGCATCAACGAATTGATCGACCAAGCCATCGAGGAATTCACGCCTCGCGCCAAGGACAACCGCATCGTCATTGCTGCGGATTTCAAGAACGATCAGATGCCGGCAGTTCGCGGCTCACAGCTCTATCAGGTAATTGGCAATCTAATCAAAAATGCGATCGATGCCATGCCAAAAGGAGGTCGCCTTTCGATTACCAGTGGGTTGGTGAATGATCACGTCGTGATTCGAGTGGCGGACACCGGGCCGGGTTTGCCCGAGAATCCCGCACAGGTCTTTGAACCTTTCTTTACCACAAAGAAGGCTGGCGAGGGCACAGGGCTTGGATTGGCGATTTGCCGGGATTTCATCGAGCGAATGGGAGGCGCAATTGAAGCGGTCAATGATCCCGACGGCGGAGCGGTGTTTACTCTGCGCATCCCCGAATCCCGTTGCGAGCAAGCTCCAAAGGCGTTCTCCGGTGTGGATCCGACAGCGATTCTAAACGAATCGGAGCCTTACCGTTCAAACGCCGAAGCCGCATCTAAGCTGCGCAAGACCACTGCCAACGACATCACTAAGCGGGAGGATTATTCGATATGACGGACGCGAAGGCGGAAACCAGGATTCTTATCGTCGACGACGACCGCATTATTCTCGATTCGCTTTGCGAGTTTCTTTCGGTCGTAGGTTACCAGGTCGTAGGGGTTTCCTCTTATGACGAAGCGGTCGCGGCGTTGGAGCAATCACCGTTCGACCTGTTACTGACCGATGTGAACATGCCCGGTGGAAATGGATTTGAGCTGCTCCACCACGCAAGAAAGCGCTTCCCCGAAACGGTCGCGATCATGATGACAGCCTATGGCACTATTGAAAGTGCCGTCGAGGCGATCAAGATGGGGGCGTACGATTACCTGACCAAACCCATCGTCGACGAGGAATTGGAGCTTTGCGTGGAGCGGGCGTTGAATCAGCAAATGCTCCTGCGCGAGAATCGCGAACTGCGTCATCGGCTGGATGAACGCTACGGCTTGCGTGCCATGGTCGGTCACGATTACCGCATGCTCAAGCTCTTCGACATGATCGAGTCGGTGGCAGCCTCCAAAGTGACCGTGCTCATTCAGGGTGAATCGGGAACCGGAAAGTCAATGGTCGCCAAAGTAGTGCATCAACAGAGTGATCGTGCCGACAGGCCGTTTATCGAGGTGAGTTGCGGCGCAATTCCGGAATCTCTGTTGGAAAGCGAACTATTTGGTCATGCAAAAGGAGCGTTCACCGGTGCGGTAGCATCCAAAGTCGGTAAGTTCAAGGCGGCTGACGGTGGAACGGTCTTTCTCGACGAAATCGCTACCGCGTCTCCAGCCTTACAGGTCAAACTGTTACGCGTGCTTCAGTCGAAAGAGTTCGAACCGGTTGGCAGCAACAAAACGGAATCAGTGGATGTGCGCGTCGTACTCGCGACAAACGTCGATCTGGAGCAAGAAGTGAAGGAAGGTCGCTTTCGCGAAGATTTGTTCTACAGATTAAACGTCATCACACTGCAAATGCCGCCCCTGCGCGATCGCGTGGGTGACGTTCCGCTACTGGCGAAGTCGTTTCTCAATAAGTTTGCCAAAGAGCAGGGCAGTGACATCGTGGATTTCGAGGAAAACACGCTCAAAGTGATGCAGCAATATCATTGGCCTGGTAACGTTCGAGAGCTTGAAAATGCGGTGGAGCGTGCGGTTGTGTTGACGAAAGGACGGAAGATCACCACCGAGGATCTTCCACCCAGGGTTCGCGAAGGAACGCCGCAAGCCGACCAGACTATCGAATACACCAGCACCACACTGAAAAATGCATTGGAAATTCCGGAAAAGAAAATTATCGAAGCGGCGCTTAAAGCCAACGATTGGAACAGGCAGGCCACAGCGGATCAGCTCGACATCAATCGCACGACGCTTTACAAAAAGATGAAACGATATCGCCTCGAACCGGATACGGTAATGCACTCCGTATGAGCGACGTTCGAAAGTGAATGCACCTCGACAGCGGTGGAAAGCGAAAATCTGATTAATAACCGACCCGCCGCAGAGTTTGGCGTTTGCCAGGGGTTTGGTTGCCCGGGAATCAGTTGGTACCTGATTGGCCTAGTTTGTCCGTATTTCGAATTTGGACGACCTGCGAACTGCCGCAACTCTTTCCTTTCGCGCACTTACCACAGTTTTGTCCCCGCATGGAACGGGAAAACCAAACAATGGCGTAGGCAGCGGCAGCTACGACGATAATGATTACAATAACGTCTTGCACGGTAGTTCGCTTTCTTCATTTTTCGGTTCACGAGATCGGTGAAACGAAACGCTAACGCATGAAGAGTTTAGAGATTAGATGTCAGATGACGCGAATCGCCACTTGGTAGGTGACGAGCGCCATAACATACGCGAGGCCAGTCATATATACGAAAGCGAAAACAGGCCAACGCCATGTATTCGTCTCACGTTTGATGGTGGCTAGAGTCGCTCCGCATTGACAGCAAAGTGCAAAAAAGACCATAATCGAAAGTGCGACGGCCAAGTTGAAAAGCGGTTCCCCGTCCGGTGTCTCCGCGCGAACAATCGTGCTGCGAAGTGTCGAGGAGCCTTCATCCTGCTCGCCGCCCAAATTGAATATTGTACCCAATGCGCCGATGACAACTTCACGTGCGGGAAATGACGCAATCGCGGCGGTGCCGATGCGCCAATCCCATCCCAACGGACTTACCGCAGGTTCTATGAAGTGTCCAATGCGCCCAAGGAAACTCTGTCTCAGATAATCGCCGGCCTCCCGTCGATCCACCTCGTTCAGCTTGGCTGAAGTACTCGTACTCAAGTGGTAGTGAGCAAGTGCGTATTCACCCAACGGTGAACTGCCCGTAAGTTCATCCACTCGTTGTTGATAAGCGCTGACCGCAGCTACGTATGCCTCCGAGCCTTCCTCAAACCCTTCGCCCTCGATAGTGTCTGTGAATTGCTGATTAAATTCCGCAAACCTCGCGGATAAAGTCTCAATGTCGGTGGCGAGAGAATCCTCCAGGATACCGAGATCACTCGAAGCTGCCGCAGCCAAACTGGCGAAGCCCTCGCTTATTTCGGCTTCTAGTGTCGTACGTTGTTGCTCATAAGATGCAGCAATCGAGGCAGGTCGAGGATAATAGCCCAATGCCCAAATGACGATCGTCATTGCGAAAATGATCGTGCCGGCTTGAATACAGAACTGCTTGCCCCGATCCGCGACGCGATGGAAGACTGTCTTGGGAGACGGCCACTTATAAGTTGGCATCTCCATGAGAAACGGTTGACTTTCACCTTTAAGGAGCGTCCGTTTCAAGACGAAGGCGACAGCAAGGGCCGTGAAGATGCCCACGAAGTACATACACAATAGCATAATGGTTTGCGTATTTGTGATTCCCCACAGCAATTGTGTGTTCGGTACGAAGATGGCGATCAGAAGCATGTACACGGGCAATCGTGCACTGCAACTCATTAGCGGTGCGATCACAACCGTCAGCAGGCGATCCCGCGTATTCTCGATCGTGCGAGCGGCCATGATACCGGGGATAGCGCAGGCAAAGGACGACAATAGAGGAATGAAGGATTTGCCGTTGAGCCCGAGAAACCGCATGAAGCGATCCAACAAAAATGCGGCCCGTGCCATGTAGCCGCAATCCTCGAGAATCGCGATAAAAAGAAAGAGCACCAAAATCTGAGGCAAAAATACCAGGACGGCTCCAACACCCGAAATCACGCCGTCCGTAATCAAGCTTTGCAATGCGCCCGCCGGCAACAAGCCGGCCGCGTATACACCCAACTCGCCGAATGCGGCATCGATGATGTCGATAAGGGGCGCTGTCCACGCGTAGACCGATTGAAACACGGCACCCATGATGAGGATCAGAATAACCAGTCCCGAAACGGGGTGGGTTAAAACGCGGTCGGCTTTTTCCGTCAATGAGATGTCACGCAATTTTGAAGAAGTCTGACATCTGGCGAGCGCGCCACCGATCCACGCATACCTTGCGTCCGCCTCGATCTCTGCCACTCGGAAACCGATCTTGCTCAGTTGATGGCGAGAAGTGGCCAGTGACACCGCCAATTCATCGCCATATTCCAAAAGAAGCCGATGTTCATGAAAACCACCGGGTGTCAGCAAAGCCTGGGCGATGATCGCGCGCGGGGGCGGTGCGATGGATCTTTCGTCACTCGACCGTGTGATGCGTGTCACCAGGCGGTCAATGTGTACGTTCACCTCCTCCGGAAACACGACCGGTGCAGGAGGTGTATCCCCTTCGGTCGACTCGGTAAGCGCCTTACATAGTTCTTCCACGCCTATGGCGCGCGTCGCAACCACAGGAACGACGGGGACACCCAGCGCCTTCGCTAGCTCATTTTCGTCGATTTCAATTCCTGCGGCCTGCGCGAGGTCGGTCATATTTAGTGCTACGATAACAGGCAAGCCTAACTCGATTAGTTGCGTCACGAGAAACAGATTCCGACGCAAATTTTTCGCGTCAACGACACAGCAAATCGCGTCCGGCGTAGGGGTATTTCGAATTCGTCCCGACAGGGCGTCAAGCACTACTGCTTCATCAGCTGAACCGGCGGATAGGCTGTACGTACCGGGCAGGTCAATGATAGTGATCGGGCGATCGGACGGTGAGCATTTCAGCTTTCCCGTGGTTCTCTCGACCGTCACTCCGGGGTAATTGCCCACACGCTGGTTAAAGCCCGTCAATCGATTAAAGAGGGTGGTTTTTCCCGTGTTGGGATTGCCAATCAGGGCGATCGTCGCACTGGCAGTGCCCGTAGCGGCTCTTGGCAATGTACGCATGTGTTGATCCTAAAGGCCTCAATTCATGTTGCGGATGCAATGAAAAGACGCTGTTTGCATTGGCTCGTGACGTTGGTTATCGATCACTAAGGCACTAAGAGCCGCCGACGTAAATGTGTTTTTGATGACCGAATCCCAGCCCCACACAGGTCTCATCGATTCGCACGATACAAGGGTCGCCCGGACGAACCATCTGGAGCCGCGCTCCACGGACAAAACCGATATCCGCGAGTCGTTTGGCACTGGACTCGCTGGAAGTGATTGACTCGACCACGCCTTGTTGACCGTGCGTGAGTTGAGTGAGCTGCATTTAGATAGTCTCCCTTTATTTCAAAGCCTGCCGTCAAAAGCCAGCCATGCGACGCCGAAACACGGCGATAGTTAACCAATCACAAATGAGACTCAATCTCTTTCGAAACCGATAAGTGCTGAACGCACTTACGAGCCGAAGCCCCTTGCGGCATACCGCCCGTCCTGTAGCCTTCTCACGTATATTTCAAGGCAATTCGTGGGCCAAACAGCTTCCAAGGGTAGTGGTTTATGCGCTGTGTTGTTTAATTCGCTAACTTACACAAAGTTCAGTATAACCGCGGTGCCGTCGTCTGACAATTGCGAGGAACGGTCCTGAGACTCATTCTCATTTAATGCGTCGGCTGTCGGAATTGTCTCAGGGAGACGCCCTCGTCTCAATGCGCGTCGATCAAAAAGTGAGATGAAGCGAAACTCGAAACCGATATGAGACATAAGGCCAAGTCATGGCGATATGAATTTCGCGCAGCCAAAATCAGCCGGGACGGTTAAACGCGCGGTTGGTCTGATAACGTTGGATTGGCGACTGCCAAATGGCTGAGGTTAGCCCGGTTCGTCGGTCGAGTTTTCATCCCCCGGGACGACGCTGTCTATCAGGGTCGTTAGGAAGTCATTCGAAAAGTAAGACTTGATGCCAGACACGGTGGCATCCTTGACCATGATCTGGCAATCGTTCATCAAAAATCCGCCCATAGCGGACAGGGCGAGCAGCATGCTCAGTTTATTTCGGGATGCTCGACCGCGCATGTGAGTCCTCCCAGGGAATGGAAAGGCCGCGACGCAATGCGCCGCGGCATTGTTTGAGTTCCGCCGCCAAACGGCGGATGTAATCGCTGTATAATTCGGTGCTATCGCAATCTATGCCCCACCAACATCAGTCGTTGGTCGTTCGATCAAGGAACCTCTTCTTCGCGAACTTGTGATTCGAGGAATTCCTGATAGTTCACGAACGTATCACGGCCCGTGAAGATACTTGGCTGTTCTGATCCGGGCAGCAAAAAGGCCGAAATCCTCACGCCACCAGGAGCACCGTTGCTGACGATAGCGCGGAAAATGACCGTGTCGCCACAATCGAAATTGTTTGCGTCGAAGGATAATGGGTTCAGGCCCTCGGCAGTCACACCGAAACCGGGCTGCGGACCGAGCGGGTTGTCGTCGTCGTAGTCGTCACCCGGAATGACAAAGGCAGCAGGGTCGGTCGGCAATAGGTTTTCACCCAAACCGACACGAATTACAGGACCTGAGGAAGCACTACAGGGAAATAGAGTGCCCAGTTCGCTCGCTTGCCCGTTCGGGGCGGTGATTAGCTCTACACGCTCGAGTATGTCTTCCGTAATGGGAATGTTTGTGTTGCCATCCGTGACGACATTGCCATCGTCATCCAAGACCACCTGTCGGCGCTCCACCGTTACAAAAAAACGGATGGCATCATCCGTAGCGTTCACCGCTCGAACAAAAACGAAGTCCGCACTTGGTCCGGGTGTTACGGGGTACACGCCGCCTGACAGAAAGTTGACAAAAGAGGGATTAAAAAACGACACGGTCCCGCCGCACGCAGTCAGGAACAAAGCCACAATTGCAGTGCCGGCAAATACGGTCAGTACTTTGCGTGAAATCGATGTAAGCATCTTCCTATATCCGAAAAAGAAAGAAGTTTGTGTCTTAAAGCTTGCGGAAGCGATCTTGCTATCTCTCGCTACCGTACAACCGTTTCAAAAGCATACCGCCCGCCAATTGAGGCGACGCTGGTGTCGTCTCCGTTGTCGACGCTCGGTTGGCCTTCTTCAACACCTCTGCCAGTGAGGAAAGGAACCGTAAGAACGCCGTTTAGCACGATCGAAATACTCGAACCACAACCGGGGTCGATAACCGGTGCGATACCATCGCGAATTCCGATGTTGCTTTGAAGAGTGTTGCCATTATCCTGGATTTCGTCTTCTTCGAGTGTATAAAAAGTCGGATCGACTTGAGTGGTCCGACGGAACTCGCCCTCTACGCCCTCCTGAGGTTCCTGAAACGTGTAGTAGTCGATTTGCACCGGAATGTAGACTTCTATGGGGTTTTCCTCAATAAGTTCAATTCGCGACACGTCACAGATAACTACTGCGTTAGTGAAATCGTACTGATCGAAATTGGGTTCCGCGATAGCCGCGAATTCGGTCTCCACAATTCGACTGCCTGAGATAAATTCCAGTACCGTGGACGAATCGTCAGTGAAGGTGACACGAACGCGGAAACGAACCAGAGGTCTGAGCGAACGCTTTTCAGCCGCGGTCAACTGCAAGCTACCGCCCTCGGCGCTCTCTAAAAAGGAGATAATCCGCTCATCAATGACCGCATTGTTGATGAACGACAGGACAACGTGGCCGGGGGCATTCTCGATGGATGCCAAGCTGGATCCGCCGCCACTTGAGCCACCATCGAACAAATCCACAAAGGCGGGATTGAACGAATTACAGCTGAATCCAGTCAGGGTGACCAGCCCGACAAGGGCCAGCCTCCGCACCGTTCGCCAAATTGAACTCTGCACATTTTTAGTGCTGGATTT
>JANQHN010000341.1 GCA_028282665.1 Phycisphaerae bacterium
TTATCGGGTGACACACCGCCTTCTTCGAGCATGAGCACGCCATCCGCCGCAGTAAAAGCAGATGTGCCATAGGCCATGCTTTCCGAGAGCGACATTCCCGCCGGCAGCGGCACGATCCAATCCGCCGGCACACGGATGTATTCGCCGAAACCACCGGGCGCATTCATACCCAAGTCGTAACCGGTCACGATCACCGAATCGCCCACTGCGAAGTCTTGGTGATTGCTCTCTTCTATAACGCCGGCGGCGTCGATTCCCGGTGTGTGGGGATATGTCTTTGTGACACCCCGGTTACCGCTGGCGGATAGGGCGTCTTTGTAGTTGAGTGCGGCGTAGTGAACTCGAATGAGGACATCGTTCGGTGGCAGGCCGGCTGTGTCAAGTGTCTCGATCGAGCGGGTGAATTCGCCGTTATCTGATTCACGAACGACCAATGCGCGGTAGGGCTTGCTCATGGCTAGGTAGCTCCTTCGTCTGGCGAGGTTTCCAACCGTTTGAATCAGGCTACCATTGGTCGCATGGTGATGTCCAATCCAAAGGTACTAATCGCGTTACTCACGTTATGGATCGCGCTGGCGGGCTTCTATGTGGCCTCGGCTCTTAGGCAGATGAACGCACTGAATCTCTCCGCCACGGCCGGCGGTCAATACCCGTATTTGAATTACGCTCAAGGCCTCGCAGAGGAGGGGCTATTTACCTACCTGGGAGACCGAAACCGGATGCCGCTCGTGCCGGCCGCCTTATCGATTGCGGCCGATGAAGACACCGAGGTCTTTGCGAAACGGGCCGTGTGGCTTGGGCTCGCTTTGTCGCTGGTCGCTTTGACAATGGTAGGGATGGTGTCTTACCGATTCCTGCCTCCGCTGCCCGCGTCGATTCTCCTGGCCTCGGCGACGTTGGGGCTTTTTCCTGCCAAGGCGGGTTTCGTACAGGCGGAGCATTTGTTTTATGCGCTGTTTTTCGCTTCTGTGACGTTGTTGATACGGTTGATGGCTGCGCCCGGTTGGCGGATGGGATTGTTAACCGGTGTGACGCTGGGGTTGGCGTACCTTACAAAAGCATCCGCCTGGCCGCTGTTCGTGATCACGCTCACCGTGCTTGCGATTCGCGCTGTCTATCGGGCGATTCGGAGAACTGCGGGCACGGAGGATCAAGCCTCCCTTGCGGGTAATGAAGCAGACGAATTGGAACAAAACGAGTTAAAGCGTCGCATGGCTGGATGGAGAGGCGATTTCTTTGCAGCCGTTTTTGTGTTGGTTGGGTTCGTTTCGTTGACTTGGTCTTATCAGCTTGAGAATATTCGTCGCTTCGGGCAGCCTGCGTACAATGTCAATGCCCAGTACTATATGTGGGCAGATTCCTGGGGCGAGGCAACCGCTCACAAATGGCCTTTGCATCAAAAACTGCCGCCGGCGGAGTTACTCTCGGAGTTGCCGACCGCGAGTCGGTATTGGCGCACGCATTCACTTTCGCAAACTTGGTTGCGGATTGCTTATGGTTATCGCGAGTTGGGGCGCTTGCTGACTCGTTCTAGTTACGGGCTACACCTCATTGCAGCCGTTATTGCATGTGGTGTGGTGCTTGCCTTGCGGCGAGATCGGTGGCGGTTTTTTCGTCAATGGACGGCGAATGCGATTTTGGGATTACTGATCGTAGGGTTGTATTTGACTGCGTACGCTTTTTACGTGCCGGTTGCGTACGGTGATCGGTTCATTCGGTCATTGTATTTGCCGGTTATGGCGGGCGTGCTTTGGTTGTCGTGGTGTCGCGAGGGGCGGCAAGAGAGAGGATCTGACTCACTGCGGCCGGCAAGTTCGTTAAGAGGCATGTTTTCGACTGTGGTTTATGCAGGCCTGCTGGTGTTTGTGCTTGTGGAGGGAACTTGGCGTGCGTTGGTTGTTCATCCGAAACCTACGCGGGAGTTCGTGCGTTTTTATTACAATGAGACGCAGGAACTGTTATTGAGGGGCGAGGCTGCGGGCGCGGTTGGCGGGTTTGAAGGTGTATTGGCGTTGGATCGTGATTTCGTGCCGGCGCGACGTTCGCTCGGAGTGGCGTTGTTGCAGTTAGGTCGTGCGAGTGAGGCGATTGATCATTTGGAAGCTGCACGAGCCGGAGATTCTGATCACATCGATACGTATAACAGCCTGGGCGGAGCGTATGCGGCGGTTGGCCGTTTTGAGGAAGCGGTGGATGCGTTTGTGTACGTGATCGAACACAGCGTTGATGATCGCATGGCGCGGTTCAATTTAGGTGCAACCTACGCGCAAATGGGTGAGTTCGCAAAAGCGTGGGAAGTGGCGGATGATTTGTCTGCTTTCCACGAAGATTTGAGCAATAAACTTCGCGCGGGGATTGAGGAAATGGAACGTGAGAAAGTTCGCGACGATCAGTGAGGTGCATGTTGATGGATGACAAAACGGCGAGCATTGAGCAACTCAAACAGATCATGGATCGATTCGTTTCCGAGCGGGATTGGGAACCGTTTCACGATCCGAAGAACCTCTCCGCGTCGATCGCTATTGAGGCGGCGGAGCTTATGGAGCATTTTCAGTGGCTTCGTACGGATGAACTCGCCGCAGTGAAAGATGATCCCGAAGCGATGGTAGCGATACGCGAGGAGATCGCCGACGTATTCGCGTACGTCTTGTCATTTGCGAGCACTATGAACATCGACCTTGCCTCCGCGTTTGCCGCGAAGATGGAACGCAACGCGATCAAATATCCAGCGGAAAAGTTCAAGGGGCGATTTCGGTAAGCGTGGCGTGGCTTTTGTCAGTGTGCGAATCTTCTCAAACACGAGCAAAAAACAGGGCCGGCCCGAAAGCCGACCCCGAACGCACAAACAATTTCGGTTATGCGAAACGGTGGGTCTTACGGGTTCGCGCTAGTGAAAAATCTCTGAATCACTGCGAAATCCAGCAAATCCACCCCGCCGTCGTTGTTCATGTCCATGTCAGCGCAGGCAGGATCGTAGCCTGCTGCCGGACCACTGACGCAAGCTTCGAATATGTCAAAGTCGGAAAGATCGACATCGCCATCGTTGTCACTGTCGCAACGTTGCAAACAAACGCCGTCCACATGATCGATGACCGTTCGTGTGGTGACCTCGACGGCCTGGATCGCCTGTTCGAGACTCATGCGGTAGCCGACGTGGATGTAACCGGCCGTGACATTCCACATAGGATCGTGTGGATCGCTGTGCATTTCGTGCCACCAGTTAATGTGATAACCCATGAAATTGCAGAGGAAGCGGCTTGTGTCGATGTTCGTGCCGTATGGATAGAGTTCGGGAAGCTCTGCTTCGACTGCGGCAACGATCTCGGCAATCGGCAGTGTGCTCATCTTCTCGTCGTCGCCGGGTTGGTCGGCGATGGGTAGATCAGGCGTAGGGTCGTTGGGCGCGACGTAATCGTTGGACCAATTGCTTAACGGCTGATACATGCGGTTGCCACCCTCAAGCTCCCAGTCGTAATCGTATCCGGATCGCCCGTGCGAGATGATTGCAATAGGTTTGACTTTTTCGATTAGATACCAAAAGTCAGGTGAAGTGACTTGATAGTCAACTTCGAAATCGCCCGAGCCCGAGCCCATGCCATTAGGGAATTCGGGGAAGAAAGCGTAAATGTTGTAGCCGCGTCCTTCCCAATTGCAACCGGCCCAGCCGGTGAGATTATGATCTGGGAACGGGCTAAACTGCCTGAGCATTTCGTTTGTGGGAGGCCAATAGCCGGTAAGCAGGATATTGGGCAGGCCATTGTCGACCGCGACGAAATCCTCGATCGTACTGGTCAGGTCGTCGACGACGATGTTGTGCGCGTAATCGGGAAGGGGAGTGCCTTCGAGCACGGGGAATTCCTGGGCGACGGTGATGTTGAAGGTCCCTAAAAGGACAAACCCAGCGATAAGTTTTTTTGAAGGGCGAACGGTATACGATTCATTACGGTACATAAAAATAACCTCAAAAAGATCGGCGGGTAAACACCCCTTGAGCTTAATCAGATGTCGAATGGTATCCGCGACAAGCACCGTTCATAGTATACTTGCCGGGAAAGACTAATTCACCTGTTTTCTCATCCCAAAACGCGTTGGTGTGGATAAGTAGATCTGTCGGTGAAATTGTCCGTTATTGACGCACGACATGCCGTGCGCCAGGTAAACGTGGAGTTTCACCGGGCGTAATGAATCAGGCCGACCCGGTGCGCTTCCACCGGGTCGGCCTGTCTGTTTTCGGCGGCTTAGGTCTGGTGAGATCAAATGGCGTGATGCACGCTATTTATCTCCCCAGCCGTAAGGAAAATCTTATGGGCAAGGCCCGAACTCATTTTTGACTGCGCCAACATCACCTGGACCTACAGCGCCGTTGTTGTCGAAATCGAGCGCGGCGCAACCGGGAAGGTTGATGTCACAGCCGAAGTTATTCTTGACGACACCAACGTCACCCGGACCTACCGCACCGTTGTCGTCCAGATCGAACGGGCAGGGCTCAGAACCGCCCAGATCGATGTACATGAACGCCTGGCCAAGGTCCGCGCCCGAGCCGTCACGCAGGATCGCGGTGAAATAAAGCATCAAATCATTGGTTAAGAAACCGTCGTCGTCGTTGAAAATGTCGATGTAGGTATTGTCATTGTCGATTCCGTCACCGTTGAGGTCGACCGGATCGCCCTGGCGAGCGACAACTTGCTGACCATTGAGGACGAGCACCGCGTCGAATTCCTCATCGGCGGCGTCGGTCACCGCGCCGATGATGTAATCGCCCTCGCCATTGCCGATCATGTGGAAGAAACAGGAGGCGAAACGGGTGTCGTCGTAAAACTCGGTGCCACCGCTGCCGGGGACTTCGTCGCCCGTCTGGGCAATGACCGTACCATTGCGATAAATCCAGTCTTTGTTGTCGTCGTTGTCGCCGCGAACCATCCAGTCGCCGTTCGAAGTCATGTATATTTGGCTGATGCCGGAACCATCGACAGGAATCGTGAAGTCGCCAATTGTGTAACCTTCCTGAACAACGACGTTGCCATTGACTACGGCGATGTCGTCCTCACTTGTCGCCGCCTCAGTATCTCCCTGGGCAATCCAAACCGTGCCTGTGGCATTCATGTAGTAGTCCTGTGAGTCTAAATTGTCCCACGGGGAAGTCGCGCCGCCACCTTGATTGCCGGGTATGGTGACGCCTTCTTGGGCGATGACCGTGTCGGCGAGCATTAGAAAATAATCAAAGCTTGTATCCAGGTTGCTGTCGCCGCGATAGCCAACGGTACCGTCCGCCAGAATAAAGGGCGAGTTGAGCGTAGTGCTCCACATTCCGGTTTCATGCGGGGCGGGAAGCGGTTGGCCTTCCTGTGCGACGATGCTCCAGGCGCCGCCGATGCTCTTGACGATGTACTCGTCCGAAACGGTCGGACCGTTTGTGTTGGCTGCGACCGCGAAGTCGCCATTGTCATTGATGCCCATATTGCGGTCACCGATCGTTCCCATTAACTCGGCGGTATTCCAAGGGGCTTCCTTGCCTTCCTGAAGCACGGTGAACGCTGTCGAGCCGTCAGTGCCGGAGCCTTTGAGGATGAAGTTATCCTGGGCGCTGTCACCGTCGTGGTCGCACTCCATCAACCAGTACTGTCCGTTAGGGCTGGCGTACGGACGCTCGAACGACTCAAAGTACGTTCCCGCGGGAAAACCCGGCACCTGTGCGGTCGGGTCACCAGCGATTTCGCTATAAATTACGATCGGCATCTGCGCAAACGCGATCCCCGATCCAACAAGCGCGGCCGACATGGCCGCCATTACCATCATTGCCTTTTTCATCTTCCTGATCCTCCCAGATAAAGTGACTCACCCAACTGAGCTTTAGTGGTGAAATGCCAAACGCTCGAATGACCGAGAATCATCGACGCTTGATCTTGCTGCCGTTCTTGTGATTTCCGTACATAGGAACCACCGCCGACGATCAAGAAAACATACGCGTCGATCAATTCAAAAGGGCGCGCGAGCAACCACTATGTGACTGAGTTGGGCACGAGATGATTCGCTTCCGAATTCCTCTAACAATCGTAGGCAGTATACACAGGCTAAGGTAATCAAGCCAACGTTTACATGCCTATCCGCGAGGTGGTTTTTGCCTCACAGAGGCTTCCATCGTATGAGAAAGCAGGTCTTGGAACAACCGGATTTGCAGCATTAAGACCGATCTTAATATATCGAATGGCATTTAGAATCATCCCAAAACGCTACAGGGTGAGTTTATTCATTCAGAGGAATATCGAATAACGTGGCTTAGCCAATAATCGTGTCTCGAAAAAGAGATTTCTTAACCAGGTCGGAATGAAGGCTGTGTAGTGAGCGGACAGGCGCGTGATTGTTTGCCACTTTGGTGGCGCTCGATTTTGCGAGCCCGCATTTCCATAAAAGTGACGCAATATCGACAAAAGGCCACTCGATCTCAATTTCCCAAAACAAAGCCGGCCTCTACACGTCGGTGAAGACTAGCTGGAATTTGTTGATCGATAATGCTGTTTGAACGCGTTGCCTAGTGGCGGCGGCGGGCGAGCGCCAAAACGCCGAGCGTGATCAGGACGAGCGTCGCAGGCTCGGGAATCAGAATGTACATGTACGCTTGACCCAAGCTTGCACCCGCGCCGTCCTGCAGCGTCGCGGTGAAGTAGTACATCAGGCCGTCTGTGAGGAAGCCATCGTCGTTGTTGAACGTGTCGATGTAGGCATCGTCATCAAACAGGCCGTTGCCGTTCACGTCGACGGGATCGCCCTGACGCGCAATGACCTCTGTGCCGTTAAACACCAACACGGCATCCGCTTCGCTGTCGGGATTGTCCGTAGTTGCGCCTAAGACATAGTCACCCAAGCCGTTGACCTGCATGGTGAACCAAGTGTCGCTGAACGATGCGTCGTCGTAATGCTCGGTGCCGCCGGAGCCGGGAACCTCGTCGCCTGTTTCGGCAATGATCACACCATTGAGCAGGATCCAATCGTGGCCATCATTGTTTTCTCCACGAACCATGTAGTCGCCCGCGTGCCCCATGAAGACCTCCAGATCGAAGTCATCAACCACGTCCACCTGACCGGGAAGCGAGAAACCTTCCTGAACAATGACACTGCCATTAAGCACGACGATATCATCTTCGGTTGTGTTGCCCTCGGTATCGCCTTGGGCAATCCAGTTGTTGCCGTTGTAATCCCAGTGGTAATCCGAAGTGTCGAAGCTGTCGTACGGCGCTGGGGTGGACTGCTGGCCACCTGGTACTGTGATGCCTTCCTGAGCGATGTAAGCGGTCCCTTTCATCAGGAAATCGTCGGTCGCGGAATCGAGCGTACCTTCACTGTTTGGCGAAAAAGTGACCGTACCGTCGCTAAGCAGATTGACGGTGTCGACCGAACTGTCGTAGGTCTCGGTTTGGAACGGAAAAGGCATTGCGTCACCCTCACGGGCGATAACGGACCAGGTACCATCATACTTGACGACATAGTCATCATTTGCAGTGTCACCGGCTGAGTTGTGACTAAGAGCGAAATGGCCGTTGTTGTCGATTTCCATAACTCTGTCGGTTGTTGAGTAGGCACCTACCGGAACGGAGGCATCCCACGGCAGGTTGTCACCTTCCTGCATGACGATGGTTGCGGTTGAGCCGTCGGTACCCATGCCGACAAGCCACATGTCATCCACACCACTCAGGCCATTGTTGTCAGCCTGCATGATCCAGTACTCACCATTGGGGCTGCCGTACGGACGCTCGAACGCGTCAAAGTATACGCCCGGCATTCCCGGAACCTCACCCGTAGGGCTCGTTTGGATCTCGCTGAAGATCACGGCTGGCATGGCAAACGCCGGCGTCGTCAACAGCGCCATCGCGGCGAACGTCAACATCGTCTTTTTCATCTGCTTCACCTCCTGCGTCGAAATAAAATGAACGCGGTTCGATAAGTGAAAAAAAGTATTCGATCCACATACGGGAGCCTGCGCGGGTCGAATCGTTATTTCGTTTTGCGTCGCGTGTTACGGTAAGATGCCGATGCAGAAACATCGGAGAGCAAATTAACACGTTGTTTTCGATAGACAGGCAAAAAGGTGGCCGGCTGTGGAATTTTGTTCCAAAGCCTCTTTCCCTCCTTATCCAAAATAGCAGCGTTGATATGGCAATACAAGAGAAACTGCCTTGGTTCGCTATAATTTGATATTTTATGAAGACTCTTCTTGGTTAAGTGACATACCCTAAAGTCACGTGCATCGTGAAGCGAAAGCAAATGGCTTCTCCTCCAAGCATCTTGATTTGAATTGAAGTTTTAATGAGTACTAAGATCGGGCGCAGGGATGATGCAGTATCGCTCAATAGTTTTAAAATCGTCGTTGCTGGGGCGCTATGGTCGATTCCACGCCGCTTTGATGGGCTAGCGAAGCTTGAATCGGTTCTGTAGCTGCCCACATTTCTTTCCTTTGAGGTGGTCGCGTGATACCATTCTAGTAGACGGGCTACGTGGCTTGTCAGCATGTTCGCGTCTTTGGTGACGCTCACCGCATAGCGACGGTTCTTGATTGACGCTAATCGCCCTCGCCTTTGTATAACCAGGCAACTTACGGGGGCGGCGGATTCTCTCTCGGAGTTGGGGTAACGCTAGCGCAGGCCCGCAAAAGCGAGGCCGGGGGATCGGTGTCTCGGCAGAGAATGTCCGTCGATGTGCGTTACGGATAAAGCGCGTGTGGTGGCATGATCCCAAAACCATCCGTAGTGGATGCGAATGATGCGATAGGAGCACAGTTGAGTTTCCCAGATGAGGCCGCTTTGGTCGTCCGCCCTGTAACGACGGACGGCGGGCGGGAACCTCGAATCCCGTTCGGGAGGAGACTTGAAAGGAAGCGCTGCCAACCGGTTGAGACCCCGGGCTTGGTTCGATTGACCAGAGCAGGCGGCGCGCTGCGAGAGCTGAGGAGGTAGTGATGATCCAGCGGTATTCTGAAGTTGACGCAAGGAAACAAACCGCCAATCGCGTCGCTTACGTGCGTAACCTCGACAAAATTACCAGCATCCCGCCCGATGAGCGTGAGAAGCTCAAGAAAGTCGCTCAAAAATACGTCTTTCGAGCGAACGAGTATTACCTCGATCTAATCGACTGGAACAATCCCGACGATCCCATCAAACAACTCATCATTCCGCGCGAGGAAGAGCTTAACGATTGGGGTGAACTCGATGCGAGTAACGAACAAGCGATAACGGTTTCGCGCGGCGTGCAGCACAAGTACCCCGATACGGTGCTTCTTTTGTGCAATGAGGTATGCGGCGCGTATTGCAGGTATTGTTTTCGCAAACGCCTGTTTATGGATGATAACGATGAGGTGACACTGGATGTCAGCGAGGGAATCGAGTACATCGCCAATCATCCTGAAGTTCGCAACGTGCTCCTGACGGGCGGCGATCCGTTGTTGATGAGTACGCGGCGGCTCGTCGACATTTTGCGGCGGCTTCGTGAGGTTCCACATGTAGAGATCATACGCTTAGGCAGCAAGATGCCTGCGTTCAACCCTTGGCGATTGACGCACGATGAGGAGTTGCAGAAAGCATTGCGGCGGTATTCAACTCCTAAGAAACGCATTTACCTCATGGCCCACTTCGATCACCCGCGCGAACTGACCGAGCCGGCGATCGAGGGCATCGACTGCTTCATCAAGTGCGGGGTCATTTGCGTGAATCAGTGTCCACTGGTCAAAGGCGTGAACGACGATGCGGATGTGCTGGCGCAAATGTATCACAATCTCTCCTATATCGGTTGCCCACCTTATTACCTATTCCAGGGTCGACCGACCGCCGGCAACGAGCCTTACCAAGTGCCTATCGTAAGAGGCTACGAGATTTTCTCGGAAGCGCTGCGTAGGGGGTCGGGGCTCGCGCGACGAGCTCGCTTCGCCATGTCGCACGCAACGGGTAAAATCGAAATTCTTGCTGTTGACGAAAAACACATCTACCTCCGTTATCATCGTGCGAAAACCCCGGAATTGCGTGGGCGTTTCATGGTCTATCATCGCGATGAACAGGCGTATTGGCTTGACGATTTGGTGCCGGTTGAGGGGCTCGCAGCGCCCAAGTTCGAGAAGGAATCGTGCTTCGACGTCATCGACGGACCGGAGTAGAGGTAGTACCCATTTGATGATTGGCAATTGTGTTCAACGCCGACCCCTTAGAAGAAAGCCAACGCCTAAACTGATTGCCGCACTGAAAATGTGATGCGTCGCCGGGTGATCGTAGGGTTACTGCCTGTTTTTCGCGTACTTCTCTTTGAGCGCGCGAAATACCGATTCGGGCACATAGGAATGAACGACATCTTCCCAGCCGCGTGGGCCGATCATTCCTTTGATCGCACTCGAGCTGACTTCGCAGAGTTCACGTGGAGGCATGAGAAAAACGGTGGTGATGTGTTTCTGTAGATCCGCGTTGATGTGGCGCATGGTGCGTTCATAAGTGTAGTCGGTCTCATTTCGGATGCCGCGTAGAATGAAAGATGCGCCTACCGAAGCTGCGTATTGAACGAGGAATTGATCGCTGAACGAATCTACTTCGATTTTTGCAGCGGACCGTCCCGCCTCGCGTAGCTCAGCTGAGATTGCCTCCACGATTTCGCGAAGCCACGCCGTGCGCTGTTCGATGGTGAATGACGAGTGTTTCTCCGGATGCACGCCCACCGCGACGATGAGTTTGTCGACCAGCATCGCGCCTTGGTGGATCATCCAAATGTGGCCTGTGGTAGGTGGATCGAAGCTGCCGGCGTACACGGCGATGTTCGGCATTTGATTCCTCCGGTCATTTCCAATCACGTTAAAAGCCTCTTTCGTTACGAAATCACGGCGTGAGATCATAACACACGTCCTGCCGCCTCGCAGCAGCAAGTTTTTCTGCTCATGCGGACTGTGATTGAACCGGCATACGGGTTGGGGTAGGCTCTTGCCCTCACGCGGGGTTTGTTTCTTTGTGCTGTAAGGTGGCGCCGAGGCGTGCCAGGATGATCAGGGAAGTGCCAATTAATGGCACGGGAGACATAGATGTCATTGATGAGTTCTCAAATTGACTCGGACTTCCATTTCGGCGGGTTTCACAACCTGATGCCTCACCGCGTGCAGAATGTCCTTCTGGTATCGTCCCTGTACGAGTGTTTCATTCTCGAGGAGGAAGGCCTTCTCAACGAGTTGATCACCAGTGAATACCTTGACCTGAATCTTTCGCACGCACCCCGCGTAACCCGTGTGTCCACCGCGCAGGAGGCTTTGGAGTCGATTCGCGGTGGAGAGATCGATCTGGTCATCACGATGACACGGCTGAGCGGCCTGAGCGTGGCGGAGTTCTCCAAAGCCGTCAAAGGCATCAGGCCGAATCTGCCGGTGGTCGTTCTCGCGGGTGAGCCGGAGCAGCTCTTTGGTGGTAGTGGGCGAGGTCGACTTCCCGGCGGAGCGGACAATTTCCGCAGCGAGCACCACGGTTGCATCGATCGCATTTTCGTATGGAACGGCGATTCGAAAATGCTGCTTGCGATCATCAAGTTTGTGGAGGACTTTCTCAATGTCGAGCACGACACGCGCGTGGGCGATGTACGGGTTATTGTCCTCGTGGAGAACAGTGTCCGCTTTTACTCCGCTTACCTGCCGCTGATTTACACACAGGTGGTTCGCCTGACGCAGTCCTTGATTCGTGAAGGTTTGAACCACATGCACCGCCTTTTGCGTCTGCGCGCGCGCCCGAAAATTCTTTTGGCAGAGACGTTTGAAGAAGCGTGGGAACTCTATGCTTCGTACAGCCATCATTTGCTGGGTGTGATTTCGGACATCCGTTTCCCGCGCAGTGGCCGGATTGATTCGAATGCCGGACTGGAATTTACGCGTCGTATTAGACAGGATCAGCCGCACTTGCCTGTGCTCCTGCAGTCTTCCGACCACGGCTATGCGGAGGCGGCGGGGGAATTGCGTGCACAGTTTCTAAACAAAAATTCAAAGAACCTGCGATCCGGTTTGCGCGACTTTATGATGGGAAATATGGGGTTTGGCGATTTTGTCTTCGCCATGCCCGATGGAACGCAGGTGGGACGGGCGCATGATTTGCTCTCTCTTGAGGAAACGATCCGGCAAATTCCCGACGAATCGCTGCAATTCCACGCGAAGAACAACCACTTGAGTAACTGGCTTTTTGCTCGCACAGAGTTTGAACTGGCGGCAAAACTGCGTCCGCGCAAGGTTTCGGACTTCGACGACACCGATCAAATGCGTGCATACCTCATACGTACGTTGTCGGATTTCCGTGAAAAGAGCAGGGCGGGGCTCATCGCCGATTTTACTCGGAAGCGTCACGACAAAGCGATTACATTTACGCGGATTGGCGGGGGTTCGATTGGCGGTAAGGCGCGTGGACTGGCGTTCGTGAACGCGCTTATCCGGCATCACAATTTACGTCATCGTTACGAGGACGTAAAGATTCTGGTACCCAAGTGCGCGGCGATTGGTACGGGCGTGTTCGAGTTGTTTATGGAGAAAAACAACCTGCGTGAATTGGTTACCGAAGATATCGAAGATCGCCAGATCATCAGCGCGTTTCTTTCAGCGGAGATTCCGAAGCGGATTAAAGACGACCTTGCCGATCTGCTTCGGTACACGAATTATCCACTGGCCGTACGTTCTTCGAGCTTGCTCGAGGACGCGCAGGATCATCCGTTCGCGGGTATCTATGCGACGTACATGATTCCGAACAATCATGAGGAATTGGGGGTTCGCCTCGCCCAGCTTTGCAAGGCTGTGAAGTTAGTTTTTGCATCTACGTTCCTCAAGCCCGCACGGCGTTATTTGCAGGCGACAGGCCGGCAAGCGGATGAAGAGGAAATGGCGGTCATTGTGCAGGAACTGGTGGGCTCACAGCATGGTGAGCGTTTTTATCCGTCGTTTTCCGGCGTGGCGAGGTCGTACAATTATTACCCGACGACCGAAATGAAACCTGAGCAAGGTGTAGCGGTGGTGGCGTTGGGATTGGGCAGGACGGTTGTTGAGGGAGAGCAGTGTTTGATGTTCTCTCCCGCGCATCCAAATATCCTGCCGCAATTTCCGACGACGCAGGATCTGCTTGCCAACTCACAGCGCAGGTTCTATGCGCTCGATATTAGTGATCCTAATGCATTTCCATCGCCTGATGAGGACGCGAACTTGTCGAGCTATGACCTTCAGACTGCCGAAGAGGATGGCACACTGCAGGCAATCGGCTCGGTTTACAGCGCGGAAAATGATCGCGTGACCGACGGTGTGTCACGTCCTGGCACACGGCTCGTAACTTTTGCGCACGTGCTTAAAGCGAACTTGTTGCCGTTAGCGTCCATCTTGCGCGAACTGCTTGATATCGGCGAGGATGGGATGGCCTGCCCTGTCGAGATCGAGTTCGCGGTGGATATGACGAAAAAACCTGCCCGGTTCGGCTTCCTGCAAATCAGGCCCATCATTTATGATGAGGAAACGGAAAACGTCGCACTTGACGATCTCGATATGGATGAAGTGATTTTGTATAGTCCGCAGGCAATGGGGCACGGTCGCTTCGGGGACATTTGCGATTTCGTTTACGTCAAGCCCGACGCCTTCGACAGCGGCTTTACCCGTGAGATGGCTGCGGAGATAGGACAAATCAACGAGCAACTCGGCAAGGAGCAGCGCCGATACGTGTTGATCGGCTTCGGGCGATGGGGATCTTCTGATCGTTGGCTGGGTATTCCGGTGACGTGGGATCAAATCAGCAACGCGAAGTTGATCGTGGAGACCTCGCGCGAGGATTTCATGATCACGCCGTCGCAAGGCACGCACTTCTTCCAAAACCTCACGTCGCAGGGCGTGGGGTACTTCACGATCAATTCGGTCGTCAATCACGGTATGATTGATTGGCATTACTTGGAGGATTTGGAAGCCGTGACGGAAACGAAATTCGTACGCCACGTGAGATTTGACAAGCCGCTTGAAATCAAGATCGACGGCAGGCAGAACCGCGGCGCGGTCTTCAAACAAGTTTGATCGTCGAAGTAAGTGGCGGGAGAAGCGGTTGTGTTGTGAGTGTCATGACGCGCGTAAGGGTTCGTCGATAGGTGCTGGGCGATTTCGTGCGAGATCACAGTTCCTTGACCATCAAAAGCCAGTTTTCTCCCTCATGTTTCCAGCCTTCCTTGACAATCGGTCGAGTAGCACGCTCTTTGTAACCATGCTTTTCATACAAACGCCGCGCAGTGGAGTTCGCGTCGGACACGATGAGACTGATGCATGCATGCTGGCTGTCCAAGGCCAGTAAGTCGGCCAATTGCAGCAGCTCTGTACCGAGCCCTTTCACCCGATGCTTGGGATACGTGGCAAGGACGTTGAGGTACCAGGAAGATTTTGGGATGAGTTTTCCCAGTTCCTCAAGGGGCACGAGTGGCAAGGGTAGGTTCTCCTCGGCGGGGACCGGGAAGTTGACTTTGGGATAGCCGATCAGGCATGCGGCGACTTCGCCTGCTTCTTCACGGACGACAGTATTCTCGAAAGCGAATCCGCCCAATCCTTGTTTGGCTCGTTCTCGGCCAAACTCCCAGCCGGATTGTTCAGGCTTAGCCAGTTTCGTCCAGATAGAAAGTGGCAAACCGTCGCCGGCGATGTTCACAAGCTCCGCCATGTGCTCGGCGTCTTCACTGGTTGCACGACGAAGTGGTGTGGCAATTCTACTCACGGAGCTTCTCCGGTTTGCGAACGTTCAACTCGCAACGCTCATTGCTGCATGACTATCATGATGTTTCCACAAGAAGTGTCCGATCGTGGCACGATAAAACGGCCGAATCAAACTTAAAGAGCAAAGGCTAGACTTTTGCGCCTTGTTTTCGCTCCTGTTTCTTGGCGGCGACTTTGTCAGCGGTTTGGTGCATCAAAGAACCCTTTTGAATCAATGCGGGGAGTGCGACCGCACCGGCCATGTCTTTAACGCGGTTGTCAACCTCGGCGTGCCACCAGATCATTTCGAGCGAGCCGTCCTCTTTCTCGACCAATGCAGTGCAGTTCTCCACCCAGTCGCCCGTGTTGCAATACTGGATGCCGTCCATCTCGCGCATCACCGCTTGATGGATGTGACCGCAAATTACACCGTCAACTTCGCGACGCTTTGCCTCTTCAACAAGGAAAACTTCGAATTTATTGACAAACTTGACCGCTTGCTTGACCTTGCGCTTGATTGCCCCCGAAAAACTCCAGTATGACATACCCATCCAACGGCGTATTGCGTTGACCAGCCGATTTATGGTGATAAGTGATGAATACGCCCAGCTACCCAGGTGGGCCAGCCATGCGTGATACCGCACGACCATGTCAAAATCGTCACCGTGAATGACGAGGAATCGGCGTCCATCGGCAGTGGTGTGGATGGCGTCCCGCTGAATTTCGACATCACCAAACGTGTAACCGATGAAGTCGCGAAAAAACTGGTCGTGATTGCCGGGAATGAAGATAACCTTCGCACCTTTTCGTGAACGCTTGAGCAGTTTGTGGATCACCTCGTTGTACTGGCTGGGCCAATACCATTTTTTGCGTAATGCCCAAACGTCGATGATGTCGCCCACCAGGTAGAGGTAATCGCACTTGATCGAATCCAGAAACGAGTAGAGCAACTCGGACTGGCAATCGCGCGTACACAAATGCACGTCAGAGATAAATACGCTTCGGTAGAAGGTTTTCATCAGTTGGCCCCCTCGTAGTGCATCGAGTTACCTTCACCCTTTCGTCACAGCGTTTTGCTTTTCTGCTGTGCGCCGATCTTTTTGTTTGCTCAATTCTAAAGCGTATCGTTCGATTGCTTCGAATGCTTCCCGTTCACCATCGCGCGATTCGCGTTTGGCGTTCTCGCGAAAATCGTCAGCACGAGAAAGGAACGTTTGCATCAACTCCGGCGTGACTCGGCCCTTTCGCGTTTGCATTCCCAGCCCCATTTTTTCGATCTGGGCAGCGTTAAGCCGTTGTTCTACGCAACCCTGCGGCATGCAGAGCATCGGCTTGCCGAAGTGCACCACTTCGCCGCAAAGCTGATTTCCTGCCGAGGCGAACACCGCTTTACAACTTGCCAGATCCTCGATGAAAGCGAGGTTGCTCAGTGGTTTAAACTGGATGTTTTGCTGAAGTCCGCGCCGTGGCGTGCCGTACACGCGTACCGGAATATCGAGCGACAATAACGCTCGTTCAATACGCGGTGTGTAATCGCTCTCACCTTTGTTGAGGTAAACGAGCAAATGTTGGCCGTTTGTCGGCCGGGTGTTGCGCACTGCTTCTCGAATTACCGGTCCAACCACGCACACGCCAAGCCTGCGCGGCGGCGCGCTGAAAAAACCGGAAGCGATGATCCGTTCCGCGCCACCATACAACAGTCGATAAACCCCGCTGTCTCGCTTGAAGAGAATGCGATCGTACCAGGGGATATTTGGCTTGCAGTACACCAAAAGCGCAAAGTGATCGAATGTAATCCGCGGGATTCCTAATCGCCCGGCTGCGCGGAGAGAGAAGATTTCGGAATCGGTGATCAGCACGTCCGGCTCGAATTGTTTAAGAACATTCGCGACCATCACAGACGCGGGTCCGCCGACGGCAGCGTCGATCACTGCGGGAAAGTTACGTTTGAAAGTAAGCCAGTCGGAAATTTGACCCTTGGCGTTGTAATGGTAGGCGAGGGTGGGAATCCTGGTAACTGCGTAGTCGGTGTGTAAAATGTCGTACGCATCCCCACCTGCCAGGATGAGCACGTCGTGACGTGCCATCAGATGCGGCAAAACGCCCAGCGCCCGCATGGCATGTCCCCGACCATACCCGTGTATCGCATACGCCAACCGCACAGATTAACTCCAAGTCTTTGCTCAGCAAGAAGCTACGGCAGGATAGCACATTCTCGATTAATGGGATGTTAAGCTTTGGTTCGGGTTTGGTAAAGGGGGATGGCAGCAGTCTTCGGCGTGTGATTCAATGACGGGCAGATTTGGAAGCTGACTTGAATCGTGTGGAATTGGCTGTGAGAAAAGTGGCGGTGCGGCAGACGGATGGCGGAAAGAACGGCCTCGGTGGGTATCGCTCACCAGGGCCAAGGAGCGTACGAAATGACTCGCGGGCTTAGGTTATTAAATCGAGCCAACGATTATTTTTTGCCTATTAAGGAGCCAGTTCGGCGGCGCGAGGGGTGTGCCGCAGCAGGTATTCACACATTTTTGGAATGCTGTCGTGCGCATGCACATACAATGTATCGGTCGCATCATCCCAATAATAGCTGCCCGGCACGCCTTTACGTCTGCGATGGAGTCTTCAAGCACAAGCGGGGTATGGGCCTCGTGCGGGGCTATCTATCAGTCACCCTAAGCATCCCGGCACGGACATCCAGCATGCCTCTGAATGCCTGCCATTTTTGATATGGTTCGCGCAAGAAAAATGCAACATAAATCTCCGCAGGTAAGATCAAAAAACGCAAGGTAATAGTTGTTCAAAGGAAAGATACGGTGGCAAAACCAATAGGACCTCATCCGAATAACCTCTGATTTGCCGGTGTTTTTCTGGGTGCAGGTACTTCATTTGAGCAAGGGGGACTGGTTGTGGCGATTGGCTGATTACGGCGCGACTGTAGTCGCGCTATATGGAGCCTGTTCTCGGATAAGAGGCTATCCCTAAATCCGATCTTGTACATTTTGACCAAGTATCCGGTCCCAGGAAACGCTACGAAACAAGGAGTTCGCAAAATTTCTTGATTGCCTGAATCATCCCTCAAGACCGTTTAGGGATGTTCTAGGTTCTTTGCAGGTAATAACGTCGCTGATGTTTCGTTTATGTGCTGGTGGGTGCGTACACCTTGTCTTTGCAAGCGACGCAGGTTTCGTTTGCCCACCGTGATTTGCATCAATGTGCTGGTGCCGTTGGGGTCTTCTTTAGTGATGGCGGAACGCGATCCTTGCGTAAGCAGAGAGATGATACGATCGCTTGCTTCGCCCACATAGCCTTTTAGGACTGTTTGAGGGAGGATCCATCTTGGGTGTCGTTCCCACATTCCTATCGTACGATGAACGTTATCGCTTAATCCCATTTTGCTGAGCCGGTGGAACAGCGCCCGGTTCATGTTGTACGGAAGGAAAGTTCCTTTAATGCGTGATCGCAGGTTTCGATGATGACTGTCATGATTGTGGGCGAGAACCTCGCGCAGTCGTGAAGGAAGATCGGGATTTGCGAGGGCATCGGCCCGCAACTCCCAGTACAGATGGCCGAAATTGATGCTGGAGCGGCTTTTGAGGATTTGGTATGGCACGAATTTGTTGTGTGCCACCGTATCCGCAGCAAGGTGTGCGAGGTATCCGTAGGCAAATGCTTTGTCGCGGTCGTTAGCAGCGGATTCTAGTAAGCCGAAGCCGGTGGACCAGTGATGGCAAAACTGCTTGACTCGACTAAGCTTCTTGGCGAACACGATATCGGCGGCGATGTTGCCGAAGAGGTAGGCAATGCGGTGTCGATTGAGGATCGCGGCGATTCCCGCAGGAAGGGCAGCGAGTTGTCCGAGGGCGAATTCGCCAAGCCCAATGTGAGTGACTGGCCCCCAAGCGTAGGCGGTTTCTGCATACGCGAGTATGCTAAGGCAGGTTAGGATGGGGATCGTTATGTGTTTTTTCATACGACTGCGATCCGCGCCAAGTTCCCGGAAGCACGCTATTATACCTATCGGTGACCGGCAGGTGGTAGGGGGCGCTGTTTTTTGTCGAATCACGGGAATTGTTGGCTGGCGCTTGCTTGGCACCGTTTTTTAGGACAAAGTAGAGGCAGGCGGCGAGTTGAAATCGGGTGCAGTCTGACAGGAGGTTTAAGCCCATGGCCGAGCAGCATCCCCACTTGCGGGTGATCCAATCCGAAGACGTTCACATCGTCGAGTTCGCGGATCGGAAGATCCTGGAAGAACCTTCGATTTCGGAGATCGGTGACGAGCTTGCGGGCTTGGTTGAGGCGAATCCGGGTTCAAAGCTGTTGCTCAGCTTCAAGAACGTGGAGCACCTGTCCAGCGCCGCGCTTGGCACTTTGATCACGCTGAACAAGAAGGTCGAAGGTGTGGAAGGTCGGCTTAAGCTGGCGGATATTTCTCCGCAAATTTACGAGGTTTTTAAAATTACGCGCTTGAATAAGCTGTTTGAGATCCACGACAGCACGCAGCAGGCACTCGACGCGTTTTAGCGTGCGGCGGGGTGATTGTTAGCCGGGCGTTTACTATGCGCGAGGCCGCGTCGAAGTGGCGCGATGACTTGGGGCCAGCAAATCGAACGAGTGGGCATGCCGAAAGTTGATCCGGACAACGAGGCAACCTTCAACGTCTGCGTGATCCCAAGCGATATCAAGCAGACCTGCAATCCCAAAGCAGCCATTTTGTCAGATCTTCAGCAATGCCAATACAGTGAGGATGACGTTTTCGCAATAAAGTTAGCGCTTGAAGAGGCGTTGACGAACGCGGTCAAACACGGCAATTGTTGCGATCCGAGTAAACGGATCACCGTTCGTTATGCGGTTTCGAATCTGAAGGCGGTGGTGATCGTGAAGGACGAAGGAGTTGGATTTCAACCGGATCGGGTTCCCGATCCAACAACGCCGGACCGCCTACCACTACCGGATGGTCGCGGGATTATGTTGATGCGTGCCTACATGGATGAGGTGGAGTACCGCGATCAGGGGCGCGAGGTCCGATTCGTTAAGTATCGAAAAAGCAAGTAGTTACTCTGTGGTTTTCGGGTCATGATTCGTCGACGTGTGATCTTTAGCGGTCGTGTTCAGGGCGTTGGTTTTCGCGCAACAGCGAGGCATATTGCGCAGCGTTTTGAAGTGACCGGATTTGTGAAGAACCTGGCAGGCGGCGATGTGGAACTGGTCGCCGAAGGTGATGCTATGGAACTCGGTCAGTTTCTAGCCACCATTGCGTCGGAAATGAGCCGTAACATTACCGATCAGCAAGTCAGCGAGCAGCGCGCTACGCGCGAGTTCATCGCGTTTGAAATTTCCTACTGACGTTCCGCGCGAATTCTCTTCCAATTTATCGCGTCGCGTTTTCAGTGGCGCAGGTCATCATCACTTCGGCTATGTGTTTACCTGTTTTCATTGCAGGAGGCGGGGAGAATACGGTCTGGACGGCGCAGGGCCCAGTCACGTTGCGGAATCGCCTTTGAAGTGTCTCCACAAGTTTCGTCAAATCCGCTAACATGATACTTCCCCGGTTAGTGCGGGGCGCAGATTCTAGCTGATCGCATCGTCCGAGGCGGCGATTTGTATTTTTGGTTAACATGCATTCATTTGTCTGATCCGGAAGGGCTAAATCATTCAAAGCCCCTCTTTCGTTCAATCCTTGAGGAGGAGATCACACAACCGTGAGAATCCTAACTATTGTGAAACAGGTACCCGATTCCAACGCCACGATTAAAGTGTTGGGAGATGGGAGCGGGATCGATCAGGTCGGCCTGAAGCTCGTGGCTGACCCGTTCGACGAATTCGGCATCGAGCTGGCGGTTCAACTCAAGGAGAAGCGCAAAGATGTTTCGGAGGTCGTCGCCTTAACGCTGGGCGGCGACAAGGCGGCCGAGGCACTGCGGACGGCGCTGGCGATGGGAGCGGATAGGGGTATCCATATCAACGATGCAAAATTTGAGTCGAAGGACGAACTGCTGGATGCGCAGATCATCGCCGAGGCGATCAAACAGGATGGCGATGGCTTCGATCTGGTGGTTTGCGGTAAGCAGACGATTGACTTGGACAGTGGTGCGTTCGGTCCGGCGCTTGGCGAATTCCTCGGTTGGCCTCATGTGGGCGCGGTTACCGGTCTGGAAATCGCGGATGACGGGTCGAGTTTTACCGCACGTCGTCGTGTGGAAGGCGCAGAAGAAGTTCTCGATGGGCCTTTGCCGGTGTTGTTGACGATTGAGAAGGGGCTTGTCGAGCCTCGCTACCCTTCGCTGCCGAATCTGATGAAGGCGAAAAAGAAGCCGGTGACGATGTTGACGTCCGCAGAGATTTCGGTGGATGTTGAGGCGTCGGGTGTGGCGTTTGATTCGATTTCGCCTCCTCCTCCCAAGCCGCCTTGTAAGTTTGTCGAGGGCGAGCCCGCGGAAATGGCGAAAGAATTGGTCAGGTTGTTGCGCGAGGAGGCAAAGGTTATTTAATCATGAGCAATATACTCGTATTCATCGAACAACGTGAAGGAATAATCCTGCCCGCCTCGTTCCAGCTTTTGGGTCTCGCGGCTGATTTGGCGGGTCAGACAGGCGGTGAGGCGCAGGCGTGCATTGTTGGAAGCGGTGTGGGCGCGCTTGCGGATAAGACCGCCGCTTACGGCGCGAAGAAAGTGTACCTGGTGGATGATGCGGAATTTGCGAGCTATCGCTCCGCCGCGTACGCAACGGCGTTGGGCGCGGCGATCGGTGCGGCAAGTCCGACCGCGGTGCTCTTGCCGACTTCGTCCATGGGACGCGATCTTTCCGGGCGGATTGCCGCTAAGAAACGCGCGGCGCTGGCTGTGGATTGCACTGAGGTAACGGTCGATGGTAGCGATTTCTCCGTAAGCAAGACGATGTACGCGGGCAAGTTTGTCGCGAAGTTCAAACTGGCTGGCGACAAATTGAAGGTCATCGCCGTGCGTTCCAATGCGTATGCTGCGAAAGATCCGCAAAACGGCGTGTCTGCAGTGACGGAAAATGTTTCCGTCTCGCTGGGCGATGTCGAGAAGAAGGTTGCGTTCAAGGAAATGGTACAGACTTCGTCGGGCATTAAGGATGTTACCGAGGCGGACATCATCGTATCGGGTGGGCGTCCACTTAAGAGTGAGGAGAACTTCGAGAAGGTGGTCTTCCCGCTTGCGCAGGAATTGGACGCGGCGGTGGGCGCTTCGCGTGCTGCGTGCGACGCCGGTTATCAACCGCATTCGCGTCAGGTCGGTCTGACGGGCAAAGTCGTTACGCCGGCGTTGTACATTGCGTGCGGTATTGATGGAGCAATTCAGCACTTGGCGGGCATGCGCGGCAGCAAGTTTATTGTCGCGGTGAACACCAAGAAGGAAGCGCCGATTTTCAACGTCGCAACGTACGGCTGTGTGGCGGACTTGTTCGACATGGTTCCGCTCATTACCGAGGAAGTTCAGCGACTCAAGGGTTAGGCGACCAAGAACCAGGGGAGGTGTCGGGCTACCAGTTTGCTCGGCGTCTCCCTTTCCTTTTGCAGCATCAGGGCATGTTCACATGCGAACATGTCGTTCGAGCAAGACACAATTCAGTGAGGAAGGATGTAGCGGTCATGCAGCCTATCGTCATGGCGATCTTGTTGCTCTTGGGTTGGGGTGTTTTTGCGGTTTCCGCGTACAAGCGTTGGAATCTCATGATGGTTGGCGCAAGTGAGAAGCGCGGCCGGTTCGGAGACGCCGGAGCGCGCATTGCGGCGACGCTACGTTACGCATTTTGGCAAGAGCGCATGCCACGCTACCCGTGGGCGGGTTGGGCGCATCGGGTCATTTTCTTTGGTTTTCTCGTGTTGCTGTTGCGGTCGCTGATTTTGTGGGGACGTGGATTTGACGCCGACTTTAACATGTGGATCTTCGGCATCGATCAGCCGCTGGGCAAGATCTACTCTTTCCTTAAGGATTTCTTCGCTGTGCTGGTCATTCTCGGCACACTTGTGTTTTTCTATTATCGCTTGGTAAAGCGTCTCTCGCGCATGACTTTGTCCGGTGAGGCGACGCTGATTCTGGTCATTATCTTTGTGATGATGTGGTCGGACGTTTTCTACGACGGCGCGGAGATTGTGGAGCGTGCTCGTCACGCCGATCCGGCTTTGATTGCAAGTGGAGAGACGGAAGAAAGGCCGGCCTCGGTTGTTGCGTTTGCTTGGTATGAACCGGCTGGAAGCGTCGCCGCGATGATGCTCGCCGGTGCTGGTGAAGGTGCCTTGATTACAGTGAAACACCTTGGTTTTTGGACACACGCTGCGCTGGTGTTGATCTTCTTGAATATCCTGCCTTACTCGAAGCACTTTCACGTCATCACCGCGATTCCAAACGTTTACACGCAGGATCTTTCCCCACCGGGCCGGCTACCGAACCTGGAAGATATCGACGGCATGCTCGAGCGCGGCGAAACACTGGGCGTGAAGCGGATCAACCAGTTTTCGTGGAAGGCGATTTTGGACTGGTACACTTGTACGGAATGTGGTCGCTGTAGCGACCAGTGTCCGGCAACGACGACTGGAAAAAAGCTCTCCCCCAAGCACTTCACGTTGGACCTGCGTGATTTCCTGTATGAAAACGAGACTGAGCTTAAAGCTGCGAAGTCGAGAATGAACGGCAGCGGTCAAGCCGGTGAGGGGGAAGAGGGTGCTGTTGAAGAAGAGGGCGAGGCGCCTGAATGCTACAAGGACTTGGTCGACGGCGTGATCGATCCGGAAGTCTTGTGGGCGTGTACGACGTGTCGGGCGTGTGAGGTCGAGTGCCCGGTGTTCATTTCGTACGTGGATAAAATTGTGGACATGCGTCGTTACCTGGTGCAGGAGCGTGGCGAGTTCCCGAACGAGTTGCAAGGCGCGTTTCGTGGTTTGGAGTCGGTGGGCAATCCGTTTGGTTTCCCTGCGGAGGAGCGGGCTGCATGGGCAGAGGGGCTCGACGTGCCGAGGATGTCGGAGAATCCGGACGCGGATGTACTTTATTGGGTCGGTTGCATGCCGTCGTTCGAGGATCGAGCGAGGAAGGTGGCCGTCGCGTTCGCGAAGCTGATGAAGCAGGCGGGTGTAAACTTCGCGATCCTGGGCGAGGAAGAGACCTGTACGGGCGACGCGGCTCGGCGTGCGGGTAATGAATACTTATTCCAGATGTTTGCGGCGCAGAACGTCGAGGTGCTCAATGGATACGGCATAGATAAAAAGACGATCGTGTGTACTTGTCCGCACTGTTTCAATACGTTGGCCAATGAATACCCGGATTTTGGCGGGAACTACAAAGTCGTTCATCACACTGATTTCCTGGCGGATCTAGTGCGGCAGGGGAAAATCAAGCTGAGTAAGCGTGTCGACAAGAAGATCGCGTTTCACGATTCGTGCTATTTAGGCCGGTACAATGAGATTTACAACGGGCCTCGGTCGGCGTTGAAGTCAATACCCGGGTTGCGGATTGCTGAGCCGGTAGAGACGCGGGATCGGGGGATGTGTTGTGGCGCGGGTGGTGCACAGATGTTCAAGGAAGAGGAAGAGGGGGGCGCGCGGGTGAACCACATGCGTGTGGATCAGCTCATGGCGACGGGCGCAGAAGCCGTCGCGAATGCCTGCCCGTTTTGCACGCGGATGATCACCGACGGTTTGGCGGACAAGGAAAAGGAGAACGTCGAGACTTTGGACGTCGCCGAGTTGTTGTTGATGGCGACGGAAGAGGGCGATGGGGCGGAGTAACGAGACACGGGTCGAAAATTGATGTTCTTCTTGCGGCTACAACATCCGCGCGCACAAGGTGGGTAGCATCTGTCTGGAATGCGGCGAGGTCATTTAGGTGTTGTTTGCTCTGGCGCTGGTTGTGCGGCCAGCATCGTGGCGGGCGGCGTTGGACTGTACTGAGGCATTTTAACGGACGTTTGTTTACGTTTGACGATCGGCCAAATCCTCCGGTTTCATCATTTTCGCAAAGCGCAGCAAGCCAGCGGGCCTGCGGATAAATTCGGACCACTGCGGTTTGCGATCTTCAAACTGCTACTTGGCTAGGCTTTGCTGTGATCGGTGTTGGTGTATGGACTGCTGCCATGCGGTATCGCTAAAGTCCGGAGATAAGAATTACCGTGTGTAATGATCAATTTTAGATGGCATGGAACAGCATTTGCCGGATCCTATAGGAGTTCAAATTTGAGTAGTCACTTGTTAGAATGATGAAGCTTTCCAGGGGGAGCGTTTCCTTCCTGAATCGGGTGCCGTGTATCGCTTGATTACTCTGGGGACGATCTGGCGGTGAAATGTCCCGACTTGCCTGTTCGATGGGGTGTCTTGTTATATTGTTAGGAGGATAGAAAGTATGAGTTTGCGATTCTTCACGTGCGTCTTGGCTGTTTCGTTGTTGGGACTAACTGGAGGCGTGTTGGCGGACGTGCCGGAGTATGACTCGATTCAGTTGCAGGCTCGATCCAACTTTTCTTCCGCCTACAACCTTCCGGACTCAGCCTTTTTCACCAATAGCACCATGGCGCTAAACGACGAGGGTGAAGTCGCGTTCAAGGTCGGCGTGATCGGTGGAACGGATTCGCAGGGTGTGTGGTTCGGGTCGGATGGTGTGGGGCAGATTGAGTACACCACGCCTGTGGGTGCGAGCATGACGGACGCGACGCTGAACAACCTCGGGTTTGTTGTGTGGGGAATGACATTCACCAACCCCGACGGTATATTTTTCTACGACAACGATAGCGACACAAGCGGTATGCTGACCGATCAGCCGATCGGTGCGACGGGCTGGAGTTCGCCGGAGCCGAACGACAATGGCGAGGTTGGCTATCGTGCATCGTTTAGTGGGAGTAACGCATATATTTCGTACGATGGTTCATTGACGCCAGCGTTTCACGCTGCGGAAGCGTCGTTGGACATCAATAGTCCGTACTCGTTTTTGTTTACGCCTTCGTTTAACAACCAGCGTCAAATCGCCGGCAAAGTTAGACTGGGAGCGCCCGGTCAATTCGGCGAAGACAGGCCTGACCAGATTCGAATCTTCAACGCTGACGGTTCTTCGGTCTTGATCGCGGAGGACAGGGACAGCAATTCCGCTTCGCCATTCACCAGTTTCGACAACTCGGTATCGCTGACAGCCAACGGGCTGGTCGCGTTCACCGTTCGCTTGTCGGACAATTCACGTGGTGTGTATATTTCCGACGGGACGAACCCCATCGCGATCGCAACGACGAACGATCCTGAGATTTCAGACATCGAATTCTTTGGGCCGGCGGCGAATGAGACGGGTTTGGTTGCGTTTCGCGCGAAGGATGAAAACGGTCTGCGTGCGATTTGGGTCGGCGATGGCACGACGTTGCGTCGCGTAGTCGGTGAACATGATCTCGTTGATACCGATCTGGGGCTCGCGCGAATTGACGAGCATACCGCGAGCAATCCGGTTTTCGGTGGTGGCGTTTCGATTAATGCAAACGGCGACGTTGCGTTTGCGGCGAGCCTCACACCACCGGACAACAACCAGATTGAATGGGGTAGTGGTGCTTTTGTTGCGATTGCGGACGCGGTACTGGCGGGTGATTGCAATGGTGACGGCGCGGTGGACTTGTTGGATTTCGATGATTTTGCGGATTGTTTGGCCGGTCCGGGTGGTGGAATCTTGCCGGGGTGTGAGTGCTTCGACCTGGATGATGACGGCGATGTGACCGCCGGAGATTTCGCGTTGCTTCAAGCGAGCTTCGTTGGAGAATAATCAGCAAATGTGGCATTCGTGATCGTTTCGCTTGCCATTTCAACCAAAGCGTAGCGTCCGATGGCGGGTTTTCGCCAGTGAAATATTTGTTGTCGGGCGCTATGTTCAATTTAAATTTATCCTAGCCGAGTGGGAAATTGCGCGTCTTGTGTGGCGTGGTTGGATAGCATCCGTAGAATGAACTGCATTCAGGTGGAGCGTGGTCGATGAGGTGCCGCATTTCGGGACCTCTTCGAGTTTGGAGAACCGGCGGGCTGGTATGCACGGATGAGTCATTGAGCGGCGCACGAATTATTGATGGCAAGGCAATTGGTCTTCGGATTACGGACGAGGCGAGGTGGCAGGTCGAACAGTTGTCTGCGCGTGGTCGGCGTGTTCGTCTCGATGTGATTACGGTGGGCGATTCTTCCGCTGCGGAAATCTACACGAATTCGCAGCGCAGGCGGTGCAACGAAATCGGCATCGACTATCGGTTGCATCAGCTTTCCAACGATTCTTCGGACGATGATGTACGCGACACCATCCACCGGCTTAATGCCGATCCGGACGTTACAGGTATTCTTTTAAATCTTCCCTTTCCCGACTCGATCGATATCGCGGCGATGAAGTATTACATCGACCCGTACAAAGATGTTGAGGGAGTTAATACTGCCAACATTGGACTACTCTTTTACGATAATCCGATCATTGCGCCATGCACGGCGCTTGCGGTGATGGAGATCGTCAGGGAAGCGGGTACGGAAGTGCGCGGACTCAACGCGGTGGTCGTTGGTCAGGGAGATATCGCGGGTAAGCCGATTTCGCTGTTCCTATTGCACGAAATGGCGACGGTGACGTGCTGTCATGTGGCGACGCGAGATTTGGTGGAACATACGAGCCGGGCGGATTTGTTGGTTGTGGCGGTGGGCAAGCCTGGCCTGATTCGTCGCGAGCACGTCAAACCGGGGGCGATCGTCATCGACGTGGGGATCAATTCGGTGAAACTGCCCGACGGTACGAAGCGGATTGTAGGAGACGTTGCGTATGAAGGGGCGTTGGAAGTCGCGGGCGCAATCACACCGGTGCCTGGCGGAGTCGGGCCTGTTACGGTGGCCATCTTGCTAAGGAACGCAGCCGAGGCTGCGGCGAAGCAATTGGCCACGCCGAGACGTTTGCCGGATAGGTAGGGAGCTTTTAAGGCTTTACACCGAGCCACTCCACTCTGGTACGAGCGAGAGTTGACATACCTCTCTATTCCTCAAGCTCGTGGTATTCGTCATGCCCGTGCAGGCGGGCTTCTAGAGCAAGCTCTAGCCAAGCGTAGCGTCCGACACCGTGTTTTGTATTGCCGGAAAGTCGACATTGAGCGCTACGTTTGGATTGAAACTGCTATAAAACCGGCTCGGATCCACTTTGGATTTTCGCCTGTGCTGAAATGGCGGTCATTCATTTTTTAAAGATTCTTAAGTCGCTGTTGTTTATCATGGGTTTGAAGGGCTTCGATGAGTTCGTCGAGATCGCCCTGCATGATTTTGTCGAGTTGGTAGAGGTCCAAGTTGATGCGGTGGTCGGATACGCGCTTTTGCGGGTAGTTGTAAGTGCGAACGCGCTGGGAGCGGTCGCCGCTGCCGATCATGGATTTGCGGGCATTGTCGCGTTTGGCGTCGGTTTGTTGGCGGTGGTGGTCGTAAAGGCGTGTAAGCATGACGCGGCGTGCTTTGGCACGGTTTTTGTGCTGACTCTTTTCGTCGCGCATGGATACGGCGATGCCGGTTTCCTTGTGGACAAGGCGAATTGCCGATGAGACTTTGTTGACGTTTTGCCCGCCCGGACCACCTGCCCGCGAGACGAACTCCTCGACTTCGGTCTCCCAATTGATGCTGATGTCTACCTCTTCGGGTTCGGGGAGAACGGCAACGGTGGCGGCGGAGGTGTGGATGCGCCCTTGCGATTCGGTTTCCGGAACGCGTTGTACACGATGCCCACCGCCTTCGTAGCCGAGCACCATGTAGACCTCGGGTCCCTTGATGTTCAAGGTGACTTCCTTGAATCCGCCCAGATCGCTACCGGATTGATCGAGTACCTCGGCTTTGAGCTTCTTTCGTTCGCAAAAGCGCGTGTACATTTCGTAGAGGTCACGAGCGAAAAGGGCGGCCTCATCACCTCCGGTACCGGCACGGATTTCGAGAATAATGGAGTCAATGGAGGCGTCGTCGTCGCTGACGATCGCCATTTTGAGCGATTCGAGAAGTTGGTTGTGTTGTTCCTGCAACTCGACCGCCTCCGCTTCGGCGAGTTCGCGCATTTCCACGTCCTGGGATTTGTCGTGTGCGAGTTCCTGGGCTTCTTCGAGATTTTCACGGACATTTCTAAATTGCTGATAGGGGTCGACCAGTCGTTTAAGTTTGCCAAGTTCTTTGGTGATGACGAGGCTTTTTTGCGGATCAGAGGCCACCGCCTGATCCATGAGCTGTTCGTTGAGCTCGGACGCCTTGGCTGACAGTTCTTCCAGCTTGGCGAAGAGTCTTTCGTTTACAGTGTCGGACATCGTCGTAGACTCGGGGTGGTCGAAAGATTGCGGGTCAGGACTCCGCAATGAACGCTTGACTTAAGCACGCGGAGTTTCACGATTTTGCGATGGAACACAAGTCCCGAAAAATGTTTACAAACGAAAACCACGCGGCCCCGGAGTAGTCACACGCGGCGTGCGTGGTTTTGAAGTCGATCCGTCAGAAAGCTAAGCGCGAGTCTGTTTACGCTTACGTTTAACGGGCTTTTGAGCGAAGTAGTCTTTGCCGAATTTCTTGGTAAAGCGATCAACGCGTCCCATCGAGTCGACGACGCGCTCGGCACCCGTATAGAATGGATGGCAGCTCGAGCAGATTTCAATCTTGAGCTCAGGGACGGTGCTGCGTGTCTGCCAAGTGCTCCCACAACCGCAAGAGACTGTGCAGTCAATGTACTTTGGGTGAATGTCCTTTTTCATCTTCCGCTACTTTCTAATCGCATTGATCGGTGCAAATATCGAGAACGCTAAAGTATAGTCGTGGTTTGACGTTTTGCAAGCGGTCGAAGGCATACGCGGCATTGGCGGGAAGTTCGTTACAAGATCGCCGTGCAATCCACCGTTGATGTTCTTAATTTATTTATTAGCAAGCATTTATCGGCTCTTAGCCGGCTTGTAAAGGTATCCAAGTGGGGGGCCGTTAGGGGTTTATGGGCGCAAAACCAGTCCGCACGGAGGCGGCCGGCAGGAGGGCGACGTGGGGGCGATCGTTTTCGTAGACGATCATGCCTACGAGCCGTCCGTCATCCCGAGAGAGGACGCACGCACCGTGCCACGATTCGTCGAGGGAAATGATGGGGTCGATTTCCCATCGGCCTTTGCCTGCTTTAAGTCGCATTGCCATCAGGGGGAAGGGCGATGCAGTGGGGTCGGCAACAGCGAGGCAGTCCTCAATCTTGTCGGCGGTACGTTCGCGCCATCGAGGCCAGTGTCGGTCCGAGAGCTCGACTTCGAGTAAAACCAGGCCGTTAGCACTCCATGCGGGTTTTTGGGTAAGAGTAATTCTTCGGCCAAGGACTTCGAGGAAGGCGGTATTTTCGTCAGCTTTTTTCGTAACTGTGAGCAAGTCGGCCGGGCCGAGCAAGCCTTTTTCAGTTTGCAGAATCCACCCTCTGCGTGACTTTTCCGAGGTGATCCATCGTCCTTGCTCCCATCCGAGAACAGCACGGAGCGGGTTGGGCAAGGGGGAGCCCGGAGGCAGGAGTGAGCTACCAATGGGGAGCAATGGTTCCCAGGCGAGCCATTCCTCTTCGGGCTTGCTATGAAGGGGGAAACGGTGCCCATTTCGAACGACATCCTGCGCGCCGTTTGGTGTGGCGAGCGATACTCCACCGGACAGAAGTGTTTCGACGGAATCGAGTTGGAGTGAGAAGCCTCGTAACCCGAGTTGTGCTTCAAAACCGCCGGAGGTCCAGAACCTGGTCTCTGGTCTAATGAGTTCGACGTAGGCTTTTTCGATGGTGAGGCGTGCTTCGACGGCGGAGGAGTCTCCGGCGAGTCCGACAGATAGCACGGTACCGATCGGTACTTGGCGGTAAAGAACCGGAGCGCCGGGACGAAGCCCGCCACGCTGGAGGGTGTGCAGGATGATTTCAAGATCGTCCGGGTCGACGCTTTCAACGGCAGGTGGTTCGCTTTGCCCCATAAAATGCAGTTGTGGCAAGCCGTCGCCAGGTACCATGGCTAGGTAACGCGGGCCTACGATGGTGTCCAGTCCGGCCACGCCGGTTACGCCGACCTGTGGTCTGACTACCCAAAATCTAGAGCCAGCTTTCGCGAGATGGCGAAATTCCGGCATAAGGTTTGCGGTAACGAGGACCGAGACTGGCTCATTGATGAGTTCGAGTTCGGTTACGGTGCCCACTTGGATGCCGCGGTATCGCACGTGATCGCCCACGGTCAGTCCAAATCCTCGCTCAAGTTGAATGGCAATGGATTGTCCTCTTCGGCTGTAGGAATGAAATGCAAGGTAGCCCGCGAGTACGACGGCGAAAATCGGTATGAGCCACGCCCACGTGAACTGTCGTTGTGGTTGGATGTTGGCAGTTGGAATGGTGTGGTTCATCTGGTCGATCATGAATTATCTCTTGGTTTTTGGGCCATGTTATCCACGTTAAGCGGTATTGGTGCGATTTCGTTGTCTGCGGGAATTTCCCACAAACTGTGTGGATCGAAGGTGGTGGTGGCCAGCAAGCTGAGCAAAACGCAGGCGGTAAATGCCCAGGCGGCGGGGCCGGGCGATACTTCCATGATGTCACCAATTTTTAGTGCGGCAACTAGAATGGCCACGAGAAGCACGTCCAGCATGCCCCATCTGCCCGTCCATTCGACCAATCGGTAAGTGATGGCGCGATGCTTGTGCTGCATGGCGATTGCGCCACTGGACAATATCAGCAGGCAGATCAATTTTCCGAGCGGAAGAATGATCGAACAAAGCAGCACGATGATGCCTGTGAATAAGTGCCCTTTGGCAAGCAATTCTATCACACCGTTGATGATGCTCGTTTCGGTTAGGTGGCCGAACTGTTCGATTCTGAGCATAGGTAGTGTGATGGCAAGTGGGTAGAGAATCATCGCCGCCAGCGCGATGGCTGTAGTTCGGGCGTTGCTGCGAAGATTGGACTTTGTCTTTCGTAATGTGCTGTCGCACCTGACACAACTGGCACGCATGTTGGGAGGTACATCTGGAATCAGTTGCGCAAGTCCACAGCAAGAGCACGAGCGGAGATTATGCTGGGATGTGGAATCCGATTGCATTTTGTAAAACTCTCATCCATGAACGCGGTATGAGCAATTGACTTCACTCTTTCACTGCGATCCATAGCACAGGGATGACAAGGAGGCAAACGGGTGTTTGTCTTTGGTTGTGCAGATACAGCGAGGTGAACGGTGATGATTGAGATGCGGAAGGGGGGAAAGGGGTATGAGCTTACGGCGCGACAGTGGCTTCCAGTTGCGCGGAAGGATGTCTTTTTATTCTTTGCAGATGCAACAAATCTGGAACAATTAACGCCGGATTTTTTACATTTTCGGATTGTGTCGGCGTTACCGAAACCAATGGGTGAAGGGGTGCTGATCGACTATCGTTTGCGATTGCACGGTGTGCCAATTGGCTGGCGAACTCGAATTTGCGAATGGGATCCGCCAATACGATTCGTAGATGAGCAAATCAAAGGACCGTTTCTCAATTGGGTGCATACCCATACGTTTGAAGAAGTGGATGGGGGAACGTGCGTGAAGGACCATGTAGTTTATCGTGTGCCCGGAGGGGCATTTGTTCATCGATTATTTGTTGCACGTGATGTGCGACGGATTTTTGAATGCCGACAAGCTGCTATGGTTGGTATCTTTGGTCCTAAAAGTGTTCGAGCCCAGGCCGAACAATCAGGAAAATCTTCCTAATTTACGGCAGGATTGGATTATTGAATCCGAAACAAAGCTGTCTTTTTCCCAGGTTGAGAGTTTTTGCGCTTTTTCGTTCCGGAATTATCGGGCCTTGTAATTGAACTCGATTAATTTGTCTATTTTTACGGAATCATTAGAGGGGAACTGAAAAAAACTTGTTTGGTTGGAGAGTGTTCACTAAGATAACATCAATTGAAGCATAAAAGCTTCCACGTCAACTGGTCTGGTTGGGTGTGGCTATGCCACCGAACTGGAAGGGCTTTCGTAGGTGAATTGATGCAGTACCACGGGCGGGGGTCGTCTGTGGAATGATCAGCACTTCTGAGGAGGGGTGTCTATGAAGAAATTTGCATTGGTAGTTATGGGTTTGTTGGTTGCGGCGCCTTCGGCGTTCGCGGGTTATGCCTATGCGTTCGATCTCCGCGGTGACAACGAGATGTTGACGTTTCCGGCGGCAGCACCGGCTGAGAACATCTTTACAGGCGTTTTGAACTACGATACGTTTGCGATCGATTTCAACACGGCTGGCGATACGCTGTATTCGATCAACACGGCTGCCGAGCTTGGCACGATCAGTACTGTAGATGGCTCGTTTGCGACCATTGCCGCGGTTTCGGGTTTGGTTGGTTCGTCGGATGAGAACTTTACCGGCATTTCATTCGATCCGACGAATGACGCCATGTACGTTTCTACGTTCTCGGCAACCGATACTTTGGGTCGTTTGTACACCATGGATGAAGGTACGGGCGTTGCAACTTATGTGGCGGATTTCTCAGGGAACGGCGGTCTGCCGATTGATATTGCGTTCCGCGGCAACGGCGATTTGTACATGCACGACATCCTGGATGACGCGATTTACAGCGTCGACAAAGCTACGGGTGTCTCGACGCAGTTGGCGCTGACCGGTTATGCGGCAGGTTTCGCGCAGGGCATGGATTTTGATTATGACACGGACCTGCTCTACGCGACCATCTATACCGGTGGTGGCACAGGTGCGTACGTCAGTTTCGATCCGAACACGAACACCCTAGCAGAAATTTTGGTTACGACGCCCTGGAACAAGGAAATGGAGCTTGCGATTACGCCGATTCCGGAGCCTGCCACGCTGGCGCTGGTTGCGCTGGGCGGTCTTGCTCTGATTCGTCGCCGCTAGTTTTGGTGATTCTACTCGCGCCCATTGGGGCGTGCATGGAATTTGATAATAATCAAGAACCGGCTCACTTTTTGAAAGGTGGGCCGGTTTTTTAATGTCGTTTGGCGCTGTGCCCGGTTGGTAACAACCTCAATAGGGCTGAGTTGGTTTGACCCGCCAGAATCCAGGTCCTACTGTGTAACTGTGGAACCCATATTGACCAACAAACGTGCGAGTGCTGAGGATGATCAGGCTATTGTTGAGGCCGGTACCACCGTGCCGTTTACGGCGCGCGGTGTGCGGATAGCCGGACCACTGCTCTGGACTGTGGAAGCGGTGGACATTAGATCCGCGCGGATTGTTTCCATTGTTTTGTTCGTATGCTGTGTAGGGATTTTGGGCATCGCAGTGTACTTGCAGCCGTCGGCGATGGGGATGGGCACGCATGAGCAATTGGGGCTTGCGCCTTGCGCAGCGGTAGTGACCACGGGGTACCCGTGTCCAACTTGTGGCATGACAACCGCCTTCGCTCACACGGTCCGTGGGCAGTTTCTATCGGCGATTCGGGTTCAGCCTGCGGGTTTCCTTTTGGCACTGGGAACGGTACTGGCGGCAGGTTTGTCGTTACGGACGCTATTGACGGGGCGATACTATCTGGTGAATTGGCAGCGGGTGAGCGCGGTTTGGATCGTGGTTCTTGTAATTTTGATTGTCATTGGTGGGTGGGGCGCCAAGATTGCGATCGGCGTGATGTCGGGCGAATTGCCTGTCCGTGCAGGATTTTACTTGGGCAGTGTTTAGGACCTTGGGGCAGGACTTGTAATCTTGGCTGGTTTCCCGAGAATTGCCCAGCGCAAGAGCGCGATCTGGTCCTGCCATGCGCACGGCCTACGCGCGTGAACATTCCCGAGAGGTGGACAGATGGTTTCAAGAGTGAAGTACGCGGTAGTAATTGTGTTGCTGCTGAGTTGTGGCTGCAACTGGCTGACCCCTTTGGTATTTGTGGGTGAGCACAAGAAGGAGATCGCGGCTGAGTTCGACAAGCTTGCGGGTAAGCGGGTGGCGATCTTGGTTTGGACACCACCCGAAACGCTCTTTGATTATCCGTTTGCGCGGATGGAATTATCGATGTATGTGGGCGACAAGCTTGCGGAGGAAATGTCGCGCAAGAAGACAGCCATTGACCTCGTTGACCCGCGCGACGTGGAGGATTATTTGGGCAAGGAGATCGATGCGCAACTCGATCCTCGGATGGTGGGCGAAAAATTTGAATGCGACTATGTGGTGTATTTGGAAGTGCTGGAGTTCCAGGTGCGTGATCCGGTTAGGCCTCAGTTTTTGCGTGGGTCCATTCGATCCTCGGTGGTCGTGCACGATGTCAAGGCCGATCCAGATCTAACGCGCAGTTACGAACTGACTCCCGTTGCTGCGATTCACCCGACTACGGGACCGGTGCTGATGACGACGACAAATTCCATCTTGGTGCGCGAGCAAACCTACCGGCTTTTTGCGGAATTGATTGCGAGAAAGTTCTATGAGTACACCGTTGATCTATAGCGATCGGAATTCGCGAATAGCGATTGAATGCCGCTGGACTGCACGTTTCTTGCTAGCCGCGATTGTGTTTAGCGTGTTCGGAACTGGGGGGTGTGGCTACACGGGTGGGAAACTGCTCTACTTTATGGGTTTTGGTCGAGGTAAGAAGGTCGAGGCGCAGTTTGAGTTGACGGATCAACCAATTCTCATTTTCATCGACGATTACCATCATCGCATCGATTGGCCTCCCGTGAAAACGGACCTTGCGGACTCGCTCGCACAAGAGCTACTGAAAAACAACGCGGCTGAAAAAATCGTTCCCAATGCTACGTTGCAGTCGTTGCAACAGTCGGAGACCGGCTTTAGTAGGATGAGTTGCCGGGAGGTTGGCGAGCGATGTGGTGCGGATCAGGTGATCTGGCTTCAGGTCGTAGATTTTTTGGTGATCGAGGAAATTTACGATTCCAATCAAGCGGCGTACATGACGGTTACGATCAAAGTCATCAATCCGCATGAGAAAGAACGCAGGATGCGCGTGTGCCTTTGGCCTGGCGGAACCGAAGGATATCCGGTGACGGCGAGTGTGACCGGCAGCGATGTTTTAAGGCTTAAGACGAAGAGTGCAATTGCGAAAGAGCTTGCGGATACGTTAGCGAGCAAAGTCGCCCGTCTCTTCTACGACCATCGTCTGGACGATTTCGGCAAAGAAGAATGATGCGCATCTGTCACGTTGTGGATGACGGGGCGGGTTACGAGCATCGGATAGCTGTGACGCAGCTTGTCCAGCGACTACCGTCAGAGCGGTTCGAATCGCGAGTTGCTGCGATATCGCGCGAACTTAACGGTTTTCTTGGTCATCTGGAGCCCCAGCTACATCCCAAGAGGCTTCTGTGTGCACACCCCTTTCTTTCTCGATTCACGTTTGAATGCTTTGCTCGGCGTGAGCAGATCGATCTGGTACATGCGTGGGGCGTGAAAGCGTTGGATACCTCAAGGACGGGCCGTGATATCCCCGTTGTGTTGACGGTGTTCGATCCGGGGCTAAGTGAGGCGGACGTCAAACGGGTACGGGCGTGCGAATCCGAAAAGGGGTTTGCGATTGCCTGCGCGAGCCAGCGCGTGCGACAGCGATTGATTGAGCGTGGGGTATCAAAGCGTGCGTGCGTTGTGGTCCGGCCCGGCGTGGACTTCAAGCAGATTGGCGAGGTTCGTCGTGGTGATGGCAGAATGGAGTTGGGAGTCGCGAAGGACCAGATGCTTGTGTGTTTGCCGGAACCAGTTAGTGTGCGTCTCGGGTCATTTGAGGCTTTCCTGGGTGTGGCGATGCGACAGCGCGTTCAATCGAACATTCGCGTAATCGTGCCAGGTCGAAGTTCGCAGGCTGATTGTATCGAGCAGTTCATTTACGAGGAACATGGCGGAAGCTCGGAAATGTTGATTCGTTCCGAAGACGATTGGCCTATGGAAGAGGTGATTGCGCTATCGGACGTGATGGTGGTATTGCCGCGCAGTGACATCTCGACGACTTGTTTAGCGTGGGCTATGGCTTCTCGGACGGCGATTGTCGCCACGGCGACATACGCCGTGGCAGAGATGGTATCGCATGGCCTGAACGGTTTGTTACTGAAACCTGAAAAGCGGCTGTCTACAGCAGTTTCGCGTGCAGTTGTGGATCACAAAACTCATCGCAAAGTGATCGAGACGGCCTATGGTCATGCGTATGAAATGTTCAAATTGAGTCGTTACGTGTGGCAGATGCAACGGCTCTATGAAAATATTAGGACGGGTGTGGAGCCGAGGGAGGGAATTGAGGACCCTGCCTACACGATGTAATGAGGGGGAGGGTTTGCGGTTGTGCTGGGGCGTTTGGAATCAGGTTTTCAATGAGGATGGGTTAGCGGAACATGTGGGTTATTGCCATACTGGCTATTGCGGCGTTGCTGACTTCGATGTTGTCGGCGATCATCGGTATGGGCGGGGGAATTATGCTCCTGGCCGTGATGTTCTGCTTTTTGGATCATTCCGAGACGATTGCGTCGCACGCCTCCGTCCAGCTTGCAAGCAACGGCACTCGGATTCTCGTGTATTTGCGGGATGTGGATTGGCGAACGTTGGGTCGTTATTGCCTGGGCATGGTTCCTGGGATGGTTATCGGCGGGCTGGTCCTTTGGCGCATTGGCCAGGTCGGGCCCGAGACTGAACCGTATTTCAAGATAGTAGTCGGTATCTACGTTTTGATCGCGACGTATCTCCCGAAACCTAAGAAAGAGATCCATCATTCGACGTGGTGGGATTTTCCAGGGATTGGTTTAGTCGCGGGCGTGTCGGCACTTACGATTGGTGCTATCGGACCGCTAATCGCACCAATATTTGCCCGTCGCGAATTCGTGAAAGAGAGGTTGATCGCAACGAAGGCAACTTGTCAGATGGCGACGCATTTTGCAAAACTTCCCACGCTACTTCTGGTGAGCAAGATGCAGGTCGCGAATTTGGGTGCGATAACATTAGTGATGATAGCCATGGTTATTCCAGGGACATTGATGGGAAAACGCGTGCAAAAGCATGTCACACCAGAACGTTTCAAATTTCTTTTCAAGGCAGCGTTGACGTTGGCAGGCCTCAAAGTCCTTATATACGATGGCCTCTACATGTTGGTTAGCGGGCCGGCGAGTGCAACTTCAGCTGAAATCTCCCTATAATCGTGGAAATCACTGTGTTTTTTCAGTTTGCTGGTTGTTTTTCCTTCCACAGTTGCGCTTTGCGATCATCCTTGCCGCTTTTCAGGTTTCTTTAGTTTTCCATTTGCTATAGCGCTAACCGTATTGGAATTTATATAAACCGGAGCAATCCGGTTCGTCGCCCTCAGTGCAGTTATATGATGAGCGAAGGTCCTAGTACCTCTCGTGGAGGGGACTGTCATGTGTGACGTCCTAAAAAAAGTGAGATTTTTTCTCGCTAGCGAGGATGGTCCGACAGCCACGGAATATGCGGTGATGCTGGCACTGATTGCGGGTGTGGCTGTAGCCGTTGTAGGTTCCGTCGGATCTACGGCAGAAAACATTTTTGCGAATATTGGCGCTTACCTGCCAAGCTAGCCCGACGTCTTGAGGAGTATGCATACGGAAACAGACAGCGATAGCATGTATGAAGATGGTTCAGGCTTATAATTCCGTGTTTTTCTCCATCGCTTTTGCGAAGGGCAAAAATAAGAAGAATTCTATTTGCCTGGTTGGGAAGTGTTTCTTAGGTTTTGTTTGCTGATGCTCGTGTCGAATCGGGCTTTGGCCGGCCGGTGGGCTCTGAAGCGAACACGTCGCAACATACTCACCGCCTCGCGCGAAAGTATGCTTCGGCATGCTTGATCGTGCGACATTCCTACGCGTTAAGCGCTCGTGGCCCTCGGAGGTTCGAGTCGTGTGGGTGGAGCTTTATGGCGCACTAATAGTGACAAGCGCCAAGTTCCAAATCTTACGTCTCGGGTCACATTAGGCCCGCCAAAAAAGAAAGAGAGTCACAATATGAGCACGTTTTGGAACCGCACCAAAGATTTTCTTAAGAGCGAAGATGGTCCGACCGCGACAGAGTACGCGGTTATGCTCGCCCTGATTATCGTGGCCTGCATCGGCGCGATTACCACACTGGGTGGCACGGTATCCGACGTCTTCACAAACGTCGAGGCTGAATTGCCGACCGGTAGCTCGAGCTAACGCTCATAGGGCAGGCAACGGGTTGCCCGTCCCGCTGAACGGGTATGTGACGAGGTTTATGATCACATGGGTCTGCGTTTGAAGCGCGCGGATCAGCACTGGGAGCGAATGACGGAGGGTGGGCGTCGTTGGCGAGAGTGGCGGCGCCCACTCCCATATTCGCGAGTGCGAATTGATGGGGGGAAACACGAAACAACTTTGCCGCGTCGGAAGCACACGGGGCATCGTGCGGCGCGCGACAACTTCCTTCGAATCATCGTTTAGACGAA
>JANQHN010000017.1 GCA_028282665.1 Phycisphaerae bacterium
ATCACCGGCGATATCGCCATCTATTTTAATGGCGTCGAGGATACGGCCACAGCAGGCGTCGATGAAAACATCGATGTTCTGAACTTTGGAGCCACTAGCGAAATGTTGGCGCTAGGCGCTACCAGCCGACCTACGAGTGCCGGATCTTCGTTCCCCAATAACGCGTTCTACGATGACCTGCGCATTAGCGATCAGGTGCTGCTGCCCGGAAGCGGGACCGGCGATGGGGAACTGGCGTGGAACGCCACACTCATTCCCGAGCCGGGATCGATAGCCCTGCTCGGCCTGGGTGGCTTGATCCTGATCCGGCGTCGTTGAACCAAAACGACTCTTCATCGCGTTCCTTATATCGGCGCGCGATGGATTGCCTTGAGCGACTCGCATCGTGGGAGAACTATATTGATATCCCAGAATGACCACGCCATGAAAACCTCTCGCCGACACGCCTTCACACTGATCGAGCTGCTAGTGGTGATTTCGATCATTGTCTTGCTGATCGCATTGCTTTTGCCCGTACTAAGGACCGCCCGCGGAACCGCTCGCACCACGCAATGTCTTTCTAATCAGCGACAAATCGGCATCGCGATTGCCACTTACGCCAACGAAAATAACGGCTACCACGTCCCGAATCAGATTGCTTTGGTCGTCCAATGGCCCAGGTTGATCGCTTGGAAGACGTTCGGTGTGGAAAGAACCTCGATGACCGTCTTTAATGGCGAAAAAGAGATTCCCGATCCCTTACAGATGTTTTATTGTCCGACCAATGTAAACAACGGCTTGGTCGGCAACAATTCGATCCCGTATTGGTACATGAGCAATTATACGGCTAATTTTCACATTTTCGGGTACATGACCCCAGCGCCCTACCCACTCTTGCGTATCGATGACTTCAAAAAACCTTCGCTGTGCGCCTCGCTATGGGATACCGCAGAGCGGCTATCTACCGACCGCTGGCCCGCCGGTGCCACGTATTTTGCTCATATTCTGCCGGGAGACCCAAATAACACTTACGGCTTCGTTCATGGAGCAGGTCGCAACGACCCCACCCGTGGGGGGGCATCCAACACCCTGTACGTTGATGGTCATGCCAGCGGTATGCCCGATCCAGGCAATGTCTTGGTTCCCATCGCCCGTACCAGTCTGTTTCAACTCTATGAATAAGAACCTGTGTGAATAACCTCATTGGTCGAGGTTACAAAAACTGGTTTGCCTGAAAGTTTAGTCTGGTCCAACCCGAATGGACCAGATCATGAAAGGCAAGCGTTATATCACAGAGCAAAAGATTCGAATCTTGTATCAGGCTGAACAAAGCGAGACGACGATTATTAATGTCTGCCGTGATCACCGGATCAGCGAGCAGAAACGACCGCGATCTAGGTCAGACGGGGTTGTGTCAACGCAATAGAGGATACGGTTGCGTAGTCTTTAGGCTTTCGTCAAGGTATGCCGATGACACCGACTCAACCACTTAGATTTGCAAAGATCACCAGCCTGATTGACGGTGTACTTACGAGTCTCTTCGCGGGAGTCGCCAACTGCCTTGAGAACTTTTGCAATATAACTCAATTCTTACTCAGTGCGTTTATGCGACCGTTACTCAGGTGTATTCTGTTTACTCTGCTAAGGACACCGGTAAAACCATTTTGTTTATCCTAGGTATCATGTTTGATTGTGTGACGGGCTTGTGCCTCGCCTTCAGCCCCATCCAGAATCTTTGGGTTGCCCCGGTATTGCTCGGAGCCACGTTATTCTTGCCCCTTTTACTATCACCACTATTTTCGGGCTGCCGCGACTCGGCTCCGGTTAAAGGTTCGACTCAATTGCCCCAATCTGATGTCTGGCAAAAGTGTTTCCAGAACTATGCTACCCGAATTATTTGATCTGAGCGGTCGGCACGTCTGTGTATTAGGTGGCGGTGGTTATCTCGCCAGCGCCGCGTGTCGGCTATTGGCCGAGTGCGGCGCGCATGTTATTGTTGCCGACCTATCGATGGCGGCCGCAGAGGCGGTAGTGAGCCAGATTCAAGACAATGGATTGTTAGCTGACGCCGTTCCGATCGATGTTGCTGATGAGTCTGTCATTGCGGCATTGTTCGACCGTATCGCAGCCGATTTTGGTTCACTCGACGCCGTGGTCAACTCCACGTTCCAATATCAAAACGTGCCATTCGAACAAATGTCGTTAGACCAGTGGCGCGATGGAATGCGTATTAATCTCGATGCGGCGTTCCTGATCTCACGCGAAGCCGGTCGCGTCATGAAGCCGGTGGAACGCGGCAGCATTGTTCATTTTTCTAGCATGTACGGCCTAGTCGCGCCGATCCCGTCCCTATACAAAGGCATGGACGTCAACCCCGTCCATTACGGAGTTGCGAAAGCGGGTGTGAGGCAACTTGTGAAGTATCAAGCTGCTTTGATGGGGCGTTTTGGTTTGCGAGTCAATGCGATCGTTCCAGGGCCGTTTCCGGCGTCCAGGGTGTGCGAGTCCGATCCCACGTTTGTCACAAGACTCGCTGAACGCACGATGCTCGGTCGCATTGCTTGTGCAGAAGAAATCGCGGGTGCAGTGGTGTATCTTGTCGCCGATGCGTCGAGCTTTGTAACCGGGACCGAGTTGGTTGTCGATGGCGGCTGGACGCAGTGGTAGAGAATCGCGTGCAACATCGAGCACGACGATACTCAATCAGTTATTTGCCAACACTTTTTGCGGCACAGTAACCTCAACCACGGCGGCCTCGCGTCGCGGAGGAAGCAGCGTTCAAGTTAACTCATGCAGGTACTCGGCACGGGGCAACCAGGGAGCGAGTTTGGGGATGTCGACGGGTCGGTGTTGTTCGATGCTCAGGTTACCGGCGAGGCCGATCAGAGCGGAGGCGGAACCCTGTTGCTCGCCAGCACACTGTCGTAGACTAGAATCCGGCTCATCGTGACCGAACAATTGCTGCGTCATTATGGGGTCGGCACCATCGTGTCCCCCTTCGGCGTGGGAGATGGGCAGTTCGTAAGCCCTGCCGAAGAGAGGGTGGACGATGAGGCGTGGGGCGAGAGAAGCTAGGGTGGCCTCGGGTGGAGATGGCACGGAAGGTGCGTGCGGCGTGTTCATGAGGCCGTTCTCTTCTTCGTGATACTCT
>JANQHN010000104.1 GCA_028282665.1 Phycisphaerae bacterium
ACTCGAGCACAGGCCTGCTGCCGGATGTGCGATCCAGCATACCCTGGTCCACGAGTTGGAATACGTAATTGCGAAGTTGCTTCTCGTCCAACCCATCCAACAACCCGTAAGTACTTAACTCGTGATGGCCTCGATGGCGAATAATCTCCGTATCCGCTCCTTTGAGCACCGAGCAAAGGTAGTTTACCCCGTACGCCCCCTTCATCCGCGCTACGCACGAGAGGATCTTTTGCGCGATAATAGTGCCATCCTCCGAGCCGGCGATTTCGCCGAAACAAACATCGCAGGCTTCACAGTTCGCAATCGAATACGGTTGACCGAAATACTCGCTGATGGCTTTGTGACGGCATTGTGGCACACTCGCAAAACGCCGCATTTCATCGAGCAACGTGATTTGATGCGCAAGAACTTCTTCGGATCGGTTAGCCTCCAACGCAGAACGGCTCAGGAGCGACTCCCACCGGGGAAAATCACCGCCCGAATAAAGCAAGACACACTCAGCCTCCAACCCATCGCGACCCGCACGACCGGTTTCCTGTTGGTAGTGTTCGATTGACTTAGGCATAGTCGCGTGAATGACGCAACGCACGTTACTGCGATCGATCCCCATACCGAACGCAACCGTCGCGGCAATCACGTTGGCGGATTCATTGGCAAACGCCTCTTGCACTTTGCGGCGTGCATCCGGACTCATACCCGCGTGGTAAGTCTCAGCCTTAAGATTACCCCGCTTCAGTGCACCGGCCATGCGTTCAGTATCGCTCCGGGTCATGCAGTACACGATCACAGCCTCGCCTTCGTGCCGCCGGATGATAGCTATCACCTGGTCGTGCATATCAACGCGCGGAATCACGCGATAGGTCAGATTAGGTCTGTCGAATCCGCCAACAAGAATCTTAGGATCGCGCAAGTCGAGTTGTTTAACGATGTCTTCGCGAACACGTTCGTTGGCAGTCGCCGTGTAGGCATGGAAGGATGCGTTGGGAAAATACGTTCGCAATTCCGAAAGTCGCCTGTATTCGGGGCGGAAGTCATGGCCCCAATGACTGATGCAATGGGCCTCGTCAATCGCGAACGCGACAACGTTTTGTTTCTTCAAAAAACCGAGAAACGACGGAGAAAACAAGCGCTCGGGTGAAAGCAAAAGCAATCGACATTCGCCTTTGCGTAATCGCGCGAATGCTTCATCGCGCTGCTGAGGAGCAAGTCCGCTGTGAAACGCCTCTGCAGGGTAACCGGCGGATTGAAGACCGTCGACCTGATCTTTCATCAACGAAATAAGCGGTGAAACGACCACATCCAATCTGTCAGCGACAAGCGGCGGAACCTGATAGCAGAGTGATTTCCCTCCGCCCGTAGGCATGACCACGAGCGAATCACGCCCGCCTAGCGCTGCCTGGATCGCCTGATCCTGAAGCGGGCGTAGTGAATCAAAGCCCCATACCTCGCGAACGACGTCCAGGATGCGCATCTCACCTTGGGCGGTGGATGTTGGGGTAATCGACATAGGGTAAAAGTGTAACGAACTACACACGCAGGTGGCAACCGCTCCAGGCCACGCCCCAAAGACGCACGTCCCGGATGCTATGCAAAACGCACGGCACAAGTTGCGTGTGAAACGACTTGGCTTAATGCAGTAGGTGCGGCGGCCCGCCCGTCAGATCGCCGTCCGGGTTCTCCCAGCTGCGGCGAACGAGCGCGAGCCCGTACACGCACGACTCAAATTCTTCGCTGAGTTGCTCGAAAAGATGCGCCGGCGGGCGGGCTTGTTCATCGGCGAGATCGGCAACGATGGCGTACGACCGCTTGCCTTGCTTAATGTAATCGAGGAGCAAATCAGGATTATCGTAGCGTTTGCGTTTGAGATGCTCCGGATACACGCCCGCCCAAAAGAGTGAAAAATCACCGATGTGGCGATAGGTCTGGTAGTCGCGTTTGGAGTCGTCTTCGTGATATTGCCCCAAAGCGACAGACAACATCGCCGCCAAAGTGTCCAAATCCTTGGATGCTCCTTCGCACAGCAGGTTCAACTCTTCGATGTGGGAAAAATCCACGAGCAAGTCAGCGAGGTAACGCATAAGTTCGGGATCACCAATACCGACTTCCGCGTAAAACGTGTTTTCGACCAACCCTGCGAAGAGTTTGCGCAGCGGATGATCTTGCGGCACGGGCAGCATGAAGAATCACCCCCATTTCAACACCTAACGGCGGTTACGCACCGCCGGAAAACCACTGTCTAACCAAAATAAATCCTAGGATTCAGAAAACGGCGGGGCAAATGGTCGTGTGAATAATTACAGGACGATTGGGTGAGGTAATTCCAGATTGTCTTCACTTTGGTCGCATTGAGGTTCTTATCGGACAAGTGTATGTCACATACAGATCCAAGCTGCGTACGCAAATGCGCAGATAAAAAACACTCGCATGAAGCCAACAAACTCGACCGCCAAATTTGCATTCTGAATCGAACTAACAATCGAAACAAATGTGAAACAAGCGAGAAAACGCAACTAAAATTTGCGTCGCTGACGGGCGGCAGGAATCCCCATTTGCTGGCGATACTTGGCAACGGTCCGGCGTGATATCTCAATACCTTCATCTTTGAGCTTGCTGGCAATCTGATCGTCAGAGTACGGCGATTTTTTGTTTTCGGTTTCGACCAGTTCGCGAACACGCACTTTGACGCTATCCCAGCTGGTCGTCTCTCCGTCGCTCATCTCCGTTCCGCCGGTAAAGAAATAACGCAACGGATAGATGCCGCGCGGCGTCTGCATGTACTTGTCCGCGACGGTGCGGCTGATCGTTGATGGATCACACTCGAGTTCAGTCGCCAGATCGCTCATGCGGCAAATGTTCAAGCCTTGAGGTCCGACCTCAAAAAACTCACGCTGCTTCTCCACGATTGCGCGAGCGACATCCAATAAGCGATTACGTCGGAAATTCACCGCATCAATCAGTGCGGATGCTTCCTCAACATGCTTGCGGGCGAAATCACGGGTTTCCTTCCCGTTCTGTTTCGATTTAGCGAGGTCGACAAGACTGTCCGAAATGCGCAGTTTGGGAGCATTCCCCCGCGCAAGCTTCACGGTCAGTCCACCGCCCACTTCCGTATACTCCACAATCACGTCAGGGCGAATCGTGGGCACCGATCGATCGCCTACCAAATGCCCAGGATGCAGATTTAACATCTTACGCATCGCAAGGATGGCTTCATTGATTTCGCCGATAGAATAATGCGTCGCTTTTGCGACTGCAGGAAGTCGGTTGTGGGCGATGTCGTGCAAGTGCTTTTTGATCAGTGTGCGCTCGATCGCATTGTCACCCGGCAGCGCATCGAGCTGGAGCAATAAGCACTCCACCATGTCCCGCGCCGCCACTCCCTTAGGTTCGAGTTTCTGGACGTCGGGCAACACTGCTTCGAGCTTCTCGGCGGAAATAGCCGGCCTGACATTCTGCCCAACCTCATCCAAACGCAGTCGAAGGTAACCATCCGGATCAAGGTGGTTGATGATCGCTTCACCCGCACGACGCTTCTGATCATCGCCGTGCTCAACGAGTGACCACTGCTCGAGCAGATGCTCAGTTAGGCTTTGCTCCCGGCCGGCTGTGTTGGCCATTGCGTCGATTTTCGCATCGCGCTCTTCCGAGGCGGCGGGTTTACGGGCATAGTTCTGCTGTTCGTTAAAATCCAGATCGTAGTCGCGGCAAAAACGCTCCAGCCTTGCAAAACTCTTGGCATCCTCGGGAGCTTCCTCGTGAATCGATTCCCCACCACTCCGGCCATGCCCATTTCGCTTGTCTGCCCCCTGATGCTCTTCTTGTTCCAAAGCGGGGTTCTTCTCGAGCGCTTCTGCGATATACGCCTCAAGATCCGCTACGGGCTTTTGCAGAATTGCCATAGATTGAATCAACTGCGGCGTGAGCCTTTGCTCCATCCGCAACTGCTGACTCAGGCTTTGCGACAAAATCTGCGACATTATCGAACCTTATCTAAAAAACAATCGGCTCCAAGCCTGCGGTTCCATCATACGCCAACCGCCAGTTCGCCTATACATCCCGTACGTAACGGCCTTAGACGTCACACTCGATGATCAATTATACCATTTCCTCAAAGGCTAATCTCGATTTCAGCACAATAAACGCACCAAGTCGCGCCACAAGCGGGCTACAGCTTTGTACGTCCTTTTATCGCCGATTCCAGCATTCCCACCGACGCGTATTCGAGCTGTGAACCCACTGCAAGACCACGTGCCGGCCTGGTCACTTTAACATCGAAATCGCGGAGCAAACTTTGAATGTGAAGCGCCGTGCCGTCACCGTCAAGAGTCGGGTTCAACGCCAAAACAACTTCCCGAATCCCGCCTCCCCTGACACGCTCGATCAAAGCATCGATCGTCAGATCTTCCGGACCTACGCCATCCATCGGCGCGACATTCCCCATCAGCACGTGGTACACGCCGTGAATAAGTCCCGTCGCCTCCAGCGCCATTAAATCCTTGGGCTGCTCCACGACCCATACCTCCGCCTGATTGCGATTGGTGGACCGACAAACCTCGCATGGATCGGCTTCGGTCATGTGGTAGCAGATCGAACAATGGACAATCTTATCTTTAACATCAAGAATCGCTTGAGCGAGCGCCGCCGCTACAGTGCGCGGTTCGCGAAGGATGTGGAAAGCAAGCCTCTCCGCACTGCGCACCCCAATTCCCGGGAGCTTCTGCAACGCCTCCTTCAACCGCGTCAACGATTCAATGTGTTCACTGTTCATCGCTCGACTCGCTCAAGCACCGTCTGCACCAACTCCAAAACCTACGACGACC
>JANQHN010000116.1 GCA_028282665.1 Phycisphaerae bacterium
TGATGCTGCCAGGCAAGCCAACGCTTCAGGGAGTGGTCCGAAACTGCCTGCACATATCTGGCATGATGCACCGTATTGGCGTCTTGTTTGAGCAGGCCCATCGCAAGAGTGGACACTAAGCCTGTTGTCTCGCACAGCGTCCCTTTCATTGCTGTCGGCTCCTGACAAACCTACAATTGTGTGACTTGATGTGGATTCGCGGTCGACGAAGATAAAGTTGCTGTCATGTTGACGCAATCCGAAAGCATGGTCCGTCCGGCTGAGAGTGAAACTCGATGGTTTTACCATGCAGCGCCTCGAACGCCATTCCGGAACAAACAAGCTACGCAGTAAGGGCGAAAAGCGCGGAGGTAACTCCTTACAGTTTTTGCGAAAAGAATGTAGCTCGGCACTTACCTGTTTAGTAAACGATTGGAAGCACAGACATGGCTATCACTCCCCTGGAGGATTTTGACACACAGGAAACGCAGGAATGGGTGGATTCGCTCAAGGCAGTCATCTCAGGCGCCGGCAGGCAGCGTGCTCAATTCCTGCTCGAAAAACTTGCTGATTACGGCAAGGTTCATGGAATCGTCGCTCCTTGCGCCGCCAACACGCCCTACGTAAACACGATTCACGTCGAAGATCAGCCCACCTATCCGGGTGATCGCAATTTGGAAAGAAGAATCAAAAGCCTGACGCGCTGGAACGCAATGGCGATGGTCGTACGAGCGAACCGCCGATCCAGTGGCATTGGCGGACACATTTCCACATTCGCTTCGGCAGCGACGCTTCTTCAGGTGGGGTTCCAGCACTTTTTCCGTGCTCATACAAAAGAACAGCCCGGCGATCAGATTCTCTTCCAAGGACACGCTGCACCGGGCATCTACGCGCGGGCCTATCTGGAACGGCGCCTCACGCCACAACAGCTCAACAATTTTCGCCGGGAACTGGGTCGCGGTGGCGGCCTGTCCTCCTATCCACACCCGTACCTGATGCCTGACTTTTGGGAATTTCCCACAGTGTCGATGGGACTCGCCTCCATTACCGCGATTTATCAGGCACGATTCAATGAATACCTCAAGGATCGAGGCATTACGGATACGTCACGTTCGAGGGTGTGGGCGTTCCTGGGTGACGGCGAGATGGATGAACCGGAAAGCTTGGGTGCGATTACGCTCGCCGCACGTGAACGACTTGACAACCTCATCTTCGTGATCAACTGCAACCTGCAACGTTTGGATGGCCCGGTCCGCGGTAACGGTAACGTAATCCAGGAGCTTGAAGGGGCGTTTCGCGGTGCCGGTTGGAACGTACTCAAAGTCATCTGGGGAAGCGATTGGGATCCACTTCTGCTCGCCGACGAAGAGGAACTGCTCGTTCAACGAATGAATGAGACAATCGACGGAGAATGGCAAAAATACAGTGTTGAAAGCGGCGCCTATTCGCGTGAAAAATTCTTCAGCAAAGATCCGCGCCTTTTGAAAATGGTGAAACATTTAAGCGATGAGGAAATACGCAAGCTCCGGCTGGGCGGGCATGATCCTGAGAAAGTCTACGCTGCGTACAAGGCTGCGACAGAACACAAAGGTCAACCAACGGTCATTCTTGCGCGAACAATCAAAGGCTATGGCCTGGGAGAAGCGGGCGAAGGCCGCAACGTCACTCACCAGCAGAAAAAACTTGATTTCGAGGAACTCAAGGAATTTCGCGACCGCTTCGACATTCCCATTTCCGACAACGATTTGGAAGAAGCCCCGTTTTATCGACCAAGTGTGGACTCCGACGAAACACGGTACATCCTTCAGCGCCGTGAAGAACTGGGCGGATTCGTACCCAGCCGTCGCCTGCGTGCCGAACCGATCGAACCGCCCAACCCGGAACTCTTCACTGAATTTAACCTAGGTAGTGGCGATCGCGAAGTAGCAACGACAATGGCGACGGTGCGTATGCTCGCCAAGATTATGTCGGACGAGAAAATCGGCAAGTGCGTTGTTCCGATCGTGCCCGACGAAGCACGAACGTTCGGCATGGATGCGATGTTCAGAACGTATGGTATTTACGCCCACGCCGGTCAGAAATATGAGCCGGTCGATTCACACCTGTTGCTCTACTATCGGGAAAGTCAGGATGGGCAGATTTTGGAAGAAGGCATCACTGAAGCGGGTTCCTTGGCATCTTTCACGGCCGCCGGAACCTCTGCCGTCCATCACGGCGTAGCGACGATCCCATTCTACTTCTTCTACTCCATGTTTGGATTCCAGCGGGTCGGCGACAGCATTTGGGCAGCGGCAGACGCTCGGGCGAGAGGATTCCTCATTGGATGCACGGCGGGTCGCACGACACTCGCCGGCGAGGGCTTGCAGCACCAGGACGGCCATAGTCACGTACTTGCGAGCACTGTGCCTTCCGTGCAGCCGTATGATCCCGCCTTTGCGTATGAAATCGGCATATTGGTACGCGAAGGCATCAAGCGAATGTACGTGAATCAGGACCCCGTCTTCTATTATCTGACGGTCACCAACGAGCCATACCCGCAGCCGGCGATGCCTGAAGGCATCGAGGATGGCATCCTCAAGGGCATGTACAAATTCAAAGCAGCGGAGAATCCCGAGGGAAAACCGCGGGTGCATTTGTTCGGCAGCGGTGCGATCATTCGCGAAGCCCTCGTCGCCCAGGAGATCCTCGCCGAGCGATACGGCGTGGCAGCGGACGTGTGGAGCGTGACTAGCTACACGCAATTGCACCGGGACGCACTGGCCTGCGAACGTCGGAACATGCTGTTCCCGGACAAGAATCCGCGTAAGCCTTACATCACGAAGATGCTCGAAAATGAGCCGTTCCCGGTGATCACGACGAGTGATTACATGAAAGGCATGGGCGATCAATTGGCAAGATGGGCGCCGGCGGGGATCTACTCGCTGGGCACAGATGGCTTTGGTCGCAGTGAAGCACGAGCCGAACTTCGTGAGTTCTTCGAAGTCGATCGTAACTTCGTAGCCCTGGCGGCGTTGACACAGCTAGCGAAACGAGGTGAATTTCCTGCGGAAAAATTGCCCGAAGTCGTCAAAGAACTGGGAATCGCACCTCATAAGAAATCCCCCATGGACCTGCCCAAGCCGGAAACCTTGCAAGCGGAATAACTGCCCTCGCCAATCCATCTCCCCATCAGGTGATGAATGCAATAGCATGCGTCGCATGTTACGGCTGTGCAGTCAAAACCCGGAAAACAAACAATCCGCGATTGCATCACTGATGATGCACGCAGGACTCGTGATAGCGTTCACTTATGCATGGTGGGTATTGGATGACCTTGTGGTGGACGTTGTCACATGGGAAGTCTTGTCCTCGCCCCGATCTAAAAACGGCGGATGGATACGGTTCATCCCACCGACCATCATCATCGTCACGCTCATTTTACCAATGCTTGTACGACGCAAGGCTAATGCCGGCATGGCTGACTCCAGTGATTCCTCCGGAGAACAACTCGGCACATGCCTGTTCGGATGGTTCGGTTTCGCCAGCGTGCTTTATTGTGCCGTAACGTGGAACATCTACAGAGTCGATCCGTCGACGGGCATGGCTGCTTTGCCGAGTTTCGCCGCAATGGCCCTTTTCATCGTCGCGATTGCGTTTGCTGCCGATTGGGTATTACGTGATCTTTACCTCATGCCATCAGGCCAATTCGTGAACGCGATGTGTTTTTTCGTTCTGCTGCTCCTGATCGCTACTTCAACAACTTGGCAAGTACAAACGCAATACCAACTCTGGCAGCATTTGTCGTTGGGCTATACGGACATTGGCGCATACACGCGGAAACTCGAAAGTTGCCTCGCGGGCTCCGGTCTGGTCGATGCGTTCGCGGATACGTCGATGGGTGCTCACTTCAGCCCGCTCTTCTACGTACTCGCCCCCGTCTATGCGATCTTTCACCATCCCGTCTTCCTGATGATTGTGAGCCCCTTGGCGCTGAACCTTCCCGCCTTGATCTTTTTTGCCGCCGCTCGGGCTATCAGCGGAAGTGCGGCAATCGGCCTGCTTATCGGAATCGCCTGGCTCGCGCTACCCTCCGTCTCGCAACTCCCCATTGCAGGAACGTTTGGTTTCCAAACGATCTACCTCGCGACACCTTTTATTTCTTTAGCCATCTGCGCGTACCTGCTGAAACGTCCCTATCTTTCACATTCTGCCTGGGCAATGGCCTTTCTCTGCGAAGAAACCGTATGCGGCGTCGCATTGGGATGGGGGATCTACTTGTGGTTCATTCAAAAACAACGAAAAACGGGCATGCTCTATATCACCGCCTCACTTGGTTACCTGTTGCTAACAAATTACGTCATCATTCCGAACTTTCTGAGTGGTGGGTCAAGTGAACGGGTTGGATTGTTCGGTACGCTTAATCTCAACATGATCGCATACCGGCTATCGCGTGAACGGACTGCTTACCTTATCTTGACACTTCTAGTGCCGCTCATTGTGGGGCTTTGGCGAGCCCCCAGAAAAATTATCGCCGCCCTGCCGGTTCTGCTCGCGGTCGCATTGCTTCAGAATCATGACTACCTGAGCATCAAGTATTGGCACCACACCACAGCCCAACCCATTTTGTTCGCAGCCGCCATGTGTGGTGTAATCGCGGTCACGAATCCAGCCCGGCAGGACAAAACCGAACCGGAAACGAAGCACGGTACTTACTGGTCCTCCACCGCCAGGAATACCGATATTCGTTGCGGACCGGCTTTCGCGCTAGTCGTCGGAGTCATCCTCGCTCATCACTTGGCCGGTTTATCCCCCCTCACTCACGCAGGCCAGCGATCTTCGATTGCCTTGGCCGACCACCGCTTGAACGCAGTATCGTTTGTCAAGAGCAACTTTTCGCCCTACAAAACGACTATTGGCGCATCTGATCGACTCGCCGCCCACTTTTGGGATTATCGCGGGTTGAGTACGCTGGCGAGGGTCGCAGGCGGAAAACCACCAATCTGGCCTGATGTGATGGTCATCGACCCGCAGGACCAATGGGATCCGGTCATTCAGATCGGAGGACTGGATTCGCTGCTTTCGCAGGCCCGGGCTGCGGATTTCGTGTTGATCCATCGCCAAGGCGAGGTCATGGTGCTGCTTCGCTCAAATTTCAAATCTAACGACAGTTAATAAAGTGCATCGAGCCTGATTCTGGCAATTTGGGCAATTTCAGAGTGGTCCTTTCAATTAGAGGCGTGTTGGTTACAATGTACCGTGCGGCATGCGCGCGAAGGACGTGCGCTGAACCTGCCTGGGCGGTCCGGGTGTGCATCACGGATCCTGCCGAACGAGTGAACACGCCCCCAATTGAGGGGTAAAAGCACGACGAGTCATCCACAGCGTTTTAATTTCAGGAGCTAGCGGTGAACGAGAAGGCGATTGCAGGTGTTGCATTGGTCGTTTCGCTGGGCGTCTGCCTGGGCGGTCTGGTGATGTTGCCATCTCTGCAGAATGCTGACGAGGCAAACCGGGCGAACGCCTCCAGGGAGTTGGAGAAGGCTCGTCGCCTGCTCCACAAATACAGTGCGACGGTCGAGCTTGCGGAAGGAATTCGCATTGAACTTCGCAATCTCAATGTGGATGTCGACATCGAAGATGAAGACACCCTGCTTGACAACGCAGGTGCCGACTACGACGACTATGTTGACCGCGCACAGGAAGAGTATCCGACCAAACAGCGAGGCGTGCCGAACATAAACCAGGGCATCGCGGAACGGGATAAGCTCGTCCAGGAAAATGCCCGCCTGCTCGATGCAGCGCTTAGCGCGGTGAACACCGCCACGTCAACGGCGCCTGACTTGACCGAGGCGCACAAGTTAAAGGCCGCGATCCACTACGCGAAGGGCTTGGTGGGTTTGCGTGAGGCCCTGGCCAGCCGCGCGCTGGCGGAAGCAAAGCGTCACGAACTTTCCGATCTCGCAAATATTGTGGAGGGCTTGAGTTCATCGACCAGGATCGTCGAAATGAGTGGTATTGATGATCAGATTGCCGTTTTGGAGAGCGAGATTCAGCGCCAGGAAAGTATTGTCGCGGGACGAGCCAAAGCATTCGCGGACGTCGAAGCCACCATCCAAAATTTAAAGCAAAGATTGAAGACGGCCGAAGCGCAGGCTGCCGAAGCTCGCTCCGTAGTCGAAGAGATCAATGAACAAGGTATTGATTTCGCCAGCCGTGAAAATGCTGAGCAGTTTGCCAAAGAATACGCTCAAGCCACAATGAGCTACCGTCAAATCCTACGAAACGTCCATGCCCTCCAGCGCGGTTCTTATCCGTTCGCCGAAATGGATATCACGGAGGACTATACCACCGCTCCCTACATCGAGAACGGCTCTCGTGAAAATTTGACGGTCTCGCATGGGCTGAGCCATTTTGTAGATCAATGGTCGGTTTTGAGCATCGAGCTTGAGAAAGGCCAACAGGCACTCGAACAGCTTGGGAGCCATCTTGCGGATATGAAGTCGGCCCGCTCGCAATACGCCACCGAGGAAGAGCGGAATGCACGTGCGATCGAACAAAGCCGCGCCAACGCGAAACTCGTTCTCAACGAACTGTTTGAGCTTGAAACCGAAGCGATAGAAATCGAAAACGATGCGCTGACACAATTCAACAGCAGTGCTGGAGCGGCCCGTCAAGCCTCTCAAAGTGCCCAAGGCTGGGTGCGCACCGCTCAGGAAGAGCTTCAGAAAGTCGCAGCCGAAGCCCAAGATTCCTCCGCCTACAGTGCCCGCCAGGATGATCGCTGGCTGAATGGATACGCCAAGGCGATGGAGGCAGATGCCGAACTGGCGAAGGCTTGGATCCATTATGAACGATATGCAGCGGCGAAACAAAACGCGGTGGTCTTTTCGAGTACGGCGGAGATATTGAATCTCAGCGTCACGGAAGCGGACCCTGCCACTGAACTGGAATTTGCGACGGAAGCGTACGATGACGGCTTGCAGGCGGTTCAAACAGCGTTGACAACGCTCAAGCAAGCGCATGGTGACACGGGTAGTCATTGGACGCTCACCGCACAGGCAGCCGGCACTACCTATGTCGTATCGCTCTTCGACAAGGAAGGATTCGCTCGGGACGCATTGCGCGCTTATCGCAGTGCAATCGAAGGCCGGGTCGACGAACCGTTCGCAGTGCCGTTTAACGCCCGCATCCACTATCTTGAGGGTCGATAATTTTCAAAAAGTCTGGTTGTAAATTATCGAAATCAGTGGACCTACTGAGCCCTTGTCGAAAGAATGAAATCCGACTACACTGCGGGGCTCCAGCTTTCGTAGCGATGGTTGGTACAGCACGTGTTCGGTCAGTGTTTGGACGTTCGGGAAAACGGATATGCATTACCACAGGAAGATCAGCAAGATCAAACGAGTCCGCAAACAGGGCTTTCGAGCGAGAATGAAGACGCACTCAGGTCGCAAGTTGCTCTCACGCCAACGTCGTCGTGGCAATCACCACATCGGTATCAAGACGTAATCGTAAGCGATAACGAAGCAACGCAAGATCGTCCATCCATATAAAGGATGACAACCGAAACATCGGCCTTCGCAAAACCCTTTCGAGCCTGCGGTATCTCAGATCGACCCCCGAGCGCAGCATAACTACTTAACCGATTTTTCTGCTGGCCCTCGCCTTCATTCGGTGGCTGGCGTGTCTATAGCGTTGACAACACCGATCATCACTGACGCAAAAGGCGCAAGGTGTCTTGGGCCCGTCGTGATGGCGATTGAACCTACTTACTTTTGAGGCGTGTGGTGCCTCTGTCAGGCAGAATCGCATCCATTCGTCACGGAGCCAACCGGCCTTGGGGCTGTTTGGCGGGTGAGTCACAGAGTCACTTTGGAATATGGTTGATCAGAATCTTATCAGCGAATTGGATTCCGACGCGGATTTGGCGGCGGAACTGGAAGCACTATTCAGCGACACGACCGACGAGGGAATTCTTCATGTGGTCGATGCCGGTGAAGATGAATTTGCCCCGGGCAGTATTCTGGATGGCCGGGTCGTCGGCAAGCACGGTGACGACATCGTCGTTGACGTAGGACTCAAAAGCGAGGGCGTCATCTCCTCGAACGAGTTCGAAGACGCCGACACCATCGAGGTCGGAGACACGATTCAAGTTTACCTTGAAACCGTGGAATCCGACAGCGGACTGATTGTGCTTTCGAAACGTCGCGCGGACCGCATCCTCAACTGGCGTCGCATTGTCGAGACGAAGGTCGAAGGCGATACGGTCAAAGGCCGCGTCATGCGAAAGATCAAAGGCGGATTGCTTGTGGACATCGGTTATCCGGTCTTTCTGCCCGCCTCTCAGGTCGATATTCGCAGGCCTGGCAACATCGAAACATTTATCGGCGAGGATATCGAAGCCAAGATCCTCAAGATTGATACCGACCGCCAGAACATCGTTATTTCGCGTCGTCGCCTCATTGAGGAAGAACGGGCTCATGCCAAGGACGAGTTGCTCAATATCCTCGAGGTGGACCAGGTACGTAAAGGCACAGTCAAGAATATCGCAGATTTTGGCGCATTCGTGGACCTGGGCGGCATCGACGGCCTGTTGCATATTACCGACATGAGTTGGGATCGCGTGGGTCATCCGTCCGAAATGCTGCACATCGATGATGAAATCGAGGTTAAGGTTCTCAACATCGACCGCGACAAGGAGAAAATCGCGCTTGGCCTCAAGCAGCTTAGACCCAATCCGTGGGCGGACATCGAGCAGCGATACCCGGTAGAGTCACACGTTAAAGGCGAAGTCGTCAACATCATGAATTATGGCGCGTTCGTGAAGATCGAACCGGGCGTGGAAGGTCTGGTGCATATCTCCGAGATGAGTTGGACTCGCCGCATCAATCATCCGTCCGAGATGCTCGAAGTAGGCGACGAGATCGAAGTCGTCGTGCTCGACATCAACAAGGACAAGCAGGAGATTTCGCTCGGTATCAAGCAGACAACGATCAATCCGTGGACGCGGATCGCCGAGAAATACCCGCCTAACACCCGCCTTAAAGGCAAAGTGCGCAATCTGACCAACTACGGTGCATTCGTCGAAATCGAGGAAGGCATCGACGGTCTATTGCACGTTTCGGACATGAGTTGGACCAAGAAAATTAGCCATCCGTCCGAAATGCTCAAGAAAGGCGAAGAGATCGAATGCGTCGTCCTTAAAATCGATGAAGACAAGCAGCGTATTGCCCTGGGTCTGAAACAACTGACTGAAGACCCCTGGGCTCGCGAGGTTCCGGAGAATTACATCCCCGGACAAATTGTCGAGGGCACGGTCACCAAAATCACCAATTTCGGTGTTTTCGTGGAACTCGAGTCGGATCTCGAAGGTTTGCTGCACGTAAGCGAACTTGCGGACCACAAGGTGGAAGACCCGCATTCCGAGGTAAAAATCGGCGAGAAAGTACTTGTGAAAATCTTGCGCGTAGACCCGGTCGAACGGAAAATCGGCCTGTCCAAAAAGCGTGCGGAATGGTCACAGGAACAGGAAGGCGGCGAGGAACGCAAAATCAAGCCGCGTCGCGGAGGCCTGCACGGTGCCGGCGAGGAAACCACCAACGTGATCAATCCCATGGAATTCATGAGACCTTCCAGCGGTGATGATCCCGGTGATGTGAATGTGGATGATTCCGAGCCGCAAGCTTCTTTTGACGAGAACGCTGCCCAAAATGCGGAGGAAACGCAGCCTGATTCTGACGACGCCGATAAAACCGACGTTTCTTCGTAGACGTTGGAATAATTGAAGCGAATCCGAGCAACGGGCGGAGTGGTTCACCATCCCGCCCGTTTTTTATTCCCCTCTATCTTGCTGATTTTTTTGGTCCGCTAATTGACGGCTTGATCTTCCTGTGGTTCACTCGAACAATGTAATATCCGATGATCACTACAATGTGTTTGAATCAGCGGGGTTTGCCCGTTGTGCGCATCGAATCCACAGCGTCGTGGAGGATGGACCAATCGCTGTCGACACCGGACTACAAGCGTACCTAAAACAAATCAACGAAGCGCCGCTTCTCACGCCCGATGAGGAGAAGGCCCTCGCAACGCGGGTGCGCGCCGGTCAACAGGCAGCCGATCGATTCGCCTCGGGAGAGATCACCCTTGATGCGCGCGAAGAGATCGAGAACGATGCTGCCATCGCCCGAGAGCAGATGGTCAAGTCCAACCTCAGGCTTGTCGTCAACATCGCAAAAAAGTACGCGAAGCGCGGCATTCTTCTCAACGACCTCATTAACGAAGGAAACCTGGGCTTGATCCGCGCGGTCGAAGGATTCGATCCAGACCAAAACACCCGTTTTAGCACTTATGCTTCCTGGTGGATCAAACAATCGATCAAACGGAGCCTGATCAACGGCGACAAACCGGTTCACATTCCCGCTTACATGGTGGAGATGATTTCCCGCTTCCGCGAAGCGCGGGATCGATTCGTCGAGGAAGAGGGGCGCCAACCGACTATTGAAGAACTGGCGGACCGATTGGAAATGCCCAAAAGCAAAGTCGATCACATTCGCAGCGCTGTCAAGGCGGTGTCTGCCGCTTCGCAGGATGTTGATCCTGATGGCGGATCGTCGATCACGGAAGGCTTGCCGGATCAGAAAACACCTCTCCCCGATGAGTTGCTCGCCAACCAATCCGAGGCTGCGAAGGTCGCTGAACTCATGACGGAACTTGACGAACGAGAAACGAAAATCCTGCGCTTGCGTTATGGCTTTGACGGTGACAAACCGATGACGCTCAAGGAGATCGGCGTCAAGATCAATTTGACGCGCGAGCGCGTTCGGCAGATCGAGAAAGACGCCATCGCCAAGCTCAAAGCCTGCTTGCCGAGCTAAGAAATCTCACTTCAACCTTTCTTGCGCACTTGAAGTGCGACCTGCCTTCCAGCACAGATCGTACCCCTTGTTCCTTCCAAGCTTGTAACAGCACTCAACAATTACATGGTGGAGAGTTGCAGAGCCCCGTGTGGAACCATTTGCAATTCGGGGCGATCTCGAAACCAATTCATAAGGGCCTGATAGCTGACCGGGCGATTCCCGAGCATGGCGATTTCGATAGCAGCGGCGGCATTGCCGAGGCAGGCGGCGTGAGTTAAAGAGGCACCAGCGGCAAGCGCGAGCGTTGATGCCGCAAGCAGTGCATCCCCGCATCCCAAACGATCGATCACCTTTTCGGCGAACGACGGTAAAATCTCACTTCGCAATCGTCCAGCCCACTCGGGCGTATTTCGCTCTTGGCTGCGTCTCTCGAAGATGACCATGCCACGTTTTTCCAGCGTGACGATCAAATGCCTGGCCTGGGTTTGGTTTAACGCCTGCCAAGCGGCGGCAGAAAGGCCGGAGTCGTAGTCGTGAAGCGCCATCCGCACTTCACGCTCCGTCGGGCAAAGCAGATCGACATTTTTGAAGTTCAACAGGTTGGCTCGCCCGCCGCTGACATCGGCGGAAATCGTGCGAACGTTGTGGCGGAGCGTAGGAAGGGTTCTGGAGAGCAGCCCTCGCGTGATCATGCCATACCCGAAATCGCAAAAGATGACCGCGTCGGCAACTCGTGAACGCTCCGCGAGAATTTTTCCGGCGCGCCGTTCTTCCCGAGAATCCAGCGGCATCACCGCAGCTTTATCAACTTTAAATAGCTTTTTGTCATCAACGAGATAGCGGGTCTTTTCGGTCATGGCAGGCCGGTTGGTCAGCAGTTCCGCGTCTACACCTTCCGCAGCAAGTTGAGCTTTGAGTCCACGCGAAGCCTGATCCCGCCCGACTGTGCTGATGAGGAAAGGTTTTGCGCCCAGGGCAGCAAGGTGACGCGCAACGATCGCCGCTCCCCCCAGGTACGAACTTTCGTCCAGGATGGACAAGCTCATCATAGGCGATTCACTGGCGACACCAACCGCATCACAAAATACATACCGATCCATCACCACGTCACCTACCACGAGCACGTGCATATCGGAGCAGTCGCGTAGGGTTTGAGTAAGCCGCGCGCGATCAATTTCGTGGCGAGCGCAGAATAACCCCAGGCGTTGATGGTCCATTTGCCGGCTGCGGGGCATTTGCTCGATGAGTTTGCTCGACGAAAAAACAATCTCCCCGCTTGAGAAAATGATCCTTCCACCATAGCTTTCAACGACGTTCTTCTCTGCGAGAAATCGCAAATCCGTGGAGTTTTCGTACTCTTTGCCTTTGATATAGACGTCCGGCTTGACTTTGGCGAGGATCGCCTCG
>JANQHN010000184.1 GCA_028282665.1 Phycisphaerae bacterium
TTTCCGGCGACTCGAGAAGTTGATACCAGCGCTTCGACAGCATCTGGAAATGCAGCATGTCGATGCCGTGACCAGCGTCGATGCTTTCAAGCTAGGTCCTGGCGGTGGAGCGGTTGAAGTGCGTTTGAGCGGTCCGGATGCCGGCGTGCTGCGCGAACTGGCCGAGCGCGTTAAAGCTGTCATGTGGGCGCACGACAACACACGCAGCATTCGAACGGATTGGGGCAGGCCGGTAAAGATCGATCGCGTTCGCATGGCTAACGCCCGGGCACGCGAGGTGGGCGTGACTCGGCCGGAGATCGCTCAGTCACTCGCTATGAACTTCTCCGGCGCGACCGCCGGGCTATACCGGCAAGGTGACGACCTGCTTGCGGTGGTGTTGCGCCCGCCTGCCGGGCAGCGTTGCGGCATCGACAACCGGGACAATATTCATGTGTGGAGTGCGGCGTGCAGTCGCTGGATTCCCTTGCAGCAGGTCACCGACGGCGTCACCACCGACTGGGAGGATCCGGTGATCCACCGGCTGAATCGCATCCGTACATTGTCGGTTTCGTGCAAGCAAAAGACCGGGACGACGGATGGGCTCTATCGGCAATTGCGCGCCCCGGTCGAGCGGATCGAACTGCCCGAAGGGTATTTGCTGGAGTGGGGTGGGGAGCACGAGGAGCAGGTAGAAGCCAATCAGAAGCTCATGTCGAATGTGCCGATCGCGTTTACGGGAATGTTTCTTATCACCGTGCTGCTGTTCAACACGTTACGCCACCCGCTCATCGTTTTTTTGGGTCTACCCCTCGCGGTTGTCGGTGTGACGTGCGGCATGCTTTTGGCGAACAAGCCTTTCGGTTTCATGGCTATGCTGGGCTTTTTAAGTTTGTTTGGCATGCTGATGAAGAACGAGATCGTGCTGCTCGATCAGATTAATCTCGAACTGTCGGCGGGAAAGAAGCCCTTCGAAGCGGTCGTGGATTCGGCCGTCAGCCGCGTGCGCCCGGTTACTATGGCCGCTTTCACTACTGTGCTCGGTATGACGCCCCTGCTGTGGGACGCCTTTTTCTCGCCGATGGCCGCAACCATCATGGGCGGACTGACATTCGCCACAGTTTTGACGCTGGTGGTCGTCCCCGTGCTTTACAGCACCCTGTTTCGGGTGCACAGGGATGAGATCGAGCAGGATGACAACACGGCATCGGAAACGGAACAGAGGGAAGAACCCTAGCAAAGGAGATGAATGTGAGTATTCCAAAGCCGACACACAATTTTGAGCCCGTTGAGAATCTGGTCACGGATGCGATCATGTCCAAGGCTCTTATGGAATCCGTACGCATGAAGCTGTACGACGCGTTGACGGGTTCTGTGACGCTTTCCGAAGTTTGCACAAATACGAAAACGGCAGAGCGTCCTATGGAGGCGCTGTTGGACCTGCTTGTTGCCGCAAACCTGCTAACGAAGACGGGCGAGAAGTACGCGAATGCGCCAGTGGCCACTGAGTTCCTTGTCAGCTCGTCTCAGTTCTATCAGGGTGATCTTTTGGCACTGCACGAAGAGTTCAACGAGCGTGCGATCTTTGCATTTGGCGCACGGCTTCGAGGGAAGGCTTTGAGCGACGTGAGTGCTGATCAAAGGGGCGCGTGTCTCAATGCATTGCTGGGACCAGCCCAGTTCGCCATACGCGGCTGCCTGCAGGACACCGTCGAGTTTGTTTCTCGTTTGCCCGGATTTGAGAGCATGCGTTCCATGGCTGATGTCGGCGGGAATCGCGGCCACTACACTATGGCGCTGCTTGATCTGAACCAGGCGTTAACTGCCACGATCATGGACTTGCCGAGAATCACGCCACTGATCGAGACAGCTTGTCGCGAGTCGGGCTACGCGGACAGGGTTTCAGTGGCCGGGTTGGACCTGCGGTACGATGAATTGCCCGCGAAGGTGTATGACCTCGTGCTGGTTTCGCATGTTCTGCACATGTTCTTTGACAATCTGTCGGATGTCATCCGGAGGATAGCCGGTGCGCTCAAACCTGGTGGCTGGCTCGTGTCGCAAAATATGAACACAGAGATTCACTCGCCAACTACCCGCACGAGAGTGCGAGAACTGGTCACGCGTCTGATGGGGTATCCTACTCACTTCCTGGAATCCAAAACCCTGGAAGCCGCTTTGAAGGCAAACGGTTTCACCAATTTCCGCACCGCAAGCACCGGTCCGGACAGCATGAACATCGTCTGTGCCGCTCAGTTGATCGACTGTCCATCCGATCTGCGTTCACAGTGAAAGGAGCGGCACCTTGACGTGCTCGATCTTGAACAGCCTCTTGGGCTTTTCGTTTGTTGTTGCAAAGGTCGTATGACCTTACATGCGCCAGCGTAAGAACGGCATGGCCGTGAACGTTTCCTCCATTTGGTGAAAACTGACGTTTTCGTTGGGCACGCTTTATCACGGTGCGCAGTTTGCGGTCGAGGGACTATTCGAAGCTCTCCATTGCGAGCAGGAGCCCCTTGTATAAATGTCAGGATCATTGAATCAGGCGCCATCAAGACGGATTTCGGCAGACGATCATTTGATTTTACGGGTGATGAATCAATCGCTGAGTACCACCTCACCGTTCAAGCTATCCTCGGTAGTTTTCAATCCTTGATGTCACAAGCCTTACCGGCGGCTTATCGCGCGTGTGCGCGGTTCTCAGGATGTTGCCGTCTCGATCCGTTCCGGCTTCACATCGCTAATTGCGTACAGGTGTTTGCCGGTTGACGTCTGTTCGATCTGATCCACGTATTCGAGCTCGACGGTCGCTTGTTGTTCGATGTGGTTTTCGATTTCAGCCTTTACCTCGCGGAGGCGCTGAGCCGTGCTATCATCGAAGTGATCGTTGCGAACGATCTCCAGCCGAATGAAGTCGGGACGCAGTTGACGGAATTGGAACAACTCCACACCACTGAATCCATCTTTATACAGGCGCAGGATGAAGTACAGGCTTGGGTATTCTTTGCCGTTGGCAAAGCGGAATACGTCGGACAGCCGTGTGATTTGGAGCTTCATAAGCGGGGAATGCCGGCCGCATTCACATTCACCATCCAGCAATGAAGCGCAATCGCCATTTTGATACCTCAAGAAAGGCATTGCCCAATTGCGCAAGCCGGTCAGCACTAGAGGCGTGCGGTTATCGGATGTTTCTTCCCCGGCCTCGACGATTGCCATATCAGGGTTGATGTGCAACCTGTTTTGCTCGCACGAGGCAGAGACGTGGACGGCCTCGCCGCAACCGTAGAGGTCGAACACCGGGCAGCCGAACGCTTGCTTCATCATCTCCGCCTGCTGTTCGAGCAGGGTTTCGCTCGTACAGTAAACCCCTTTGATGCTGGGCAGTGATTCCTCATGATCAAGGAGCCAGCGAGCAAATCGACTGCCCGATGATGCGTAACAGACAAGCACTGTCGGCTTACGCCGCTGCAACAATTTACACCAGTAACTGAATTCCTGATCGTTGGCTTGAAAGGCGTTTAGATGGGTAATGCCGCTGACCGTGTCGCGCAACCAGTGATTGAGCCGCGACCGTTTGTAGTCGTGTGCTCGAAACCCCCAAATGGTGGCGATTAATTCCCCTGGTTGCCAACCGCAGCGGCTGTAGATACGCCATAGTCCTGCGAGGATGTACTCGCTACGTTCTTTGTTAGTGTAGAAAGTAAGCGGCGTACTGGTGGATCCTGTTGTATGTCCCGCTTTCAAGCTTGTTTTTGGGTAGTTAGTTGCGATCAGCTGTTTCCCGGCTTCCCGCGCTTGCGGTTTTGTGAGGAGTGGAATCTTGGGAAGATCTTCCACGGTTTTGATGTCGGCCGGGGTCAGGCCTGCTTTTTTGAAACGTTCGCGATGAAATGGCACATTGTCATAGCAATGCCGAATGAATCGTTGCAGCAAGTCCTCTTGATACTCCCGCCACCGGTCGGAAGACCAATACTCCCGCTCCATCAATTCACGGTAGCGATCTGCCAGCCGGAGACCGCGCGCTCGCCAACCCAGCAAAGTCAATTGATGTCGTAAAAACCTCCGGAACGACATTGGGGCTCCATCCAGAAAAAACAGGCTGAGTTCTACGAAAAGGGCAAGAATCATTGGCGGATGCGCCAAACCAATCGAACCGTAATGTATTGTCCAGCCTTTGGGTTCGTTGTCCAGTTGTCGAGCATGACATACGCTCGCTCGCATTGAACAGGGTGTTGCCGTTTGCTGTCAAACGAGAAGACCGGGATTATTTGTGCGGGTTTGTCCTTTGCACGAACTTCAAAAAAGAACGTGCCACGGCCGCGTGCCAGCTGGTCCCATTCGCCGGTTCCCCAATGACGAGCCCCTCACCGCTTGTTATGCGGGGTTGTCTCAAAGCGAGTAGCTAAGTTCCGCTACTTCCGATACGAGAACCACATTTCGTTTGTTTAATTCCTCGATCATGTGGTCGACCATGTTCGGCACCTGGTGGACGAGCAGTTCCGGAGGGAATACACCTTTTTGTGATATCTTGCCCTCCAGCATCAGGCAACCCACGATCACTGCCGGGTATCCGGTAGCCCGGGCCATCGACGCGGTCCACGTTTCCTTATCCGTTTCGTCGTAGAGTTCGTAGGTGTAACGGTAATGTTTGCCGCCTTTTTTGCCTTCCACGTCGACCCGCACGACAGTGAATTCCTCCTCGTCTTCGTCGAACGCCCAGTGTGGGAAAAGAAGTTGCGAGGTCATGTCGATCGGGCGTACCTTCACGCCGTCCACATCGACGGGCACACGGTCGAAGAAACCCGTGTCGCGCAGGAGTTTTATGAGGTTGCTGTGGCCTGGATAGCGAAGTGTTTTTTCCTTCATATGGTTGGCTTTGACGGTTTTGAGCAGGCTGCGCAGTCCATCCGTATTGAAAGCCTCGAGCGTTCCCACATCCGGAAAATCAATAATTTCCACATCAGACAATGCGGGTTTCGAGATGATTTTGCCGTGCTCGATAAGCCTCGCCGGGCGGGTGTATTCTTCGATGACATCTGCAGGCGAGAAGGGCGCTTTGTATTCATAAGGATATAGACGTACTTTGGGCAGGCCGCATGCGTAGATATCTACACGTTCCGTGTGATCGAGTTGAGCGTGAACGTGACCCACGACCAGGTTGGTCAATCCCGGTGCCGCGCCGCAATCCACCACGGCGGTTACGTGCTGTTCCTTGGCAATGCCGTCGAGTTGCAGGAAGTCTTCGGGCATGAACGAGATGTCGCAGTAGTTGATGCCTTCATCGATGACCGTGTGCAAAGCGTCGAAACCCAGAAACCCTGGCAGGGCGCCGATGACGAGGTCCGCCCCTTTGACCACCCCCGCGATCATGTCCTTCCTTCCTAGGTCAACCCGTTCGGTGGAGACATTGCCCGTGTCCGAGAGCGCTGCAAGGTTCTGCTCGCTGACGTCTGCCGCAAGCACCTTAAAATCGCCCAAGCGGGCGAAGTCCTTCACGATTGTGGAACCGACTCTCCCACAGCCCAAAACGACGATGTTGTGACTCACGATGCACCTCCTCGCGCGAAGTGATTCGAGGTTTATGCGGTGGGCACGACAATCACCCATTATGCCTCGGCTTCGCCAATTGATCGGTAAAACCGAATGACGCGATCCGGTATCAGCTTCGGGGGTGTTGACCGCTGTTTGCGTGGGTCAACACGCCCGTCACGCCCGTCTCGGATGGATATATTATCGCGAATGGGCCTTGAGGGAACCTAGCCTCATTTTCTTATCCGTCGATTGAGGTGGAATTGTGTCGTCAAATGTGGATATAATTCGTGCAAAAGCGGGGAAAACACTTCTTGATTGCGGTCATTTTTGAAGTGATGCCTTTGGGGCGATGTGGCAGTTAAACTGCAATCTGCCGAGAAACTTCGAAAATGGCGTAACCGGATCGGAGCGTGTTGTGGCGAGCGGTGACGAAGCAGTAGAATCCGTACCGGTGGATGTGACGCCGGAGGTTGTGAAGAGGCTTCGGGCGGGCGATGCCGAAGCGGGCAGGCTGTTGGACAAACTCTACCGCGTACCCATCACTCGGTTCTGTATGGGCTACCTGGGCAGAACTGAAGAGGCGGAGGACGCTACTCAGGAGATATTCGTCAAAGTTATTGCTGCAAGAGAAACGCCGCAAAATTTCCGAGCCTACCTCTACCGCGCAGCCCGTAATCATTGCATAAACGCCATCAGGGACCGCGCGAAGTTCCGTAAACAAAAGGGCATTCCAGCCGATGCACCCATCAGCATTCCCGAAAGCGGATTCCTCACCAAACTCGTGAAGAAGGAAAACCACTCCAAGCTTGCACAGCTTGTGGTTTCGTTAACCGAGTCGCAACGCGAGGCGCTTCGACTTCGCTATACCGAGGGTCTGTCTCGATCAGAAATTGCGGAGGTACTTGACCTGCCTGAGTCCGTTGTGAAATCACGTCTGTTTGAAGGGCTTAAAAAGCTGCGCGAACACACCTCCCTGATAGACATTCCATAAGGCGATCATCGTCAGCCAATC
>JANQHN010000215.1 GCA_028282665.1 Phycisphaerae bacterium
CTCCGACTTGAAGTAGTTGATCATGTCGTAGATGCGCTGAAACGCGTTGCGAGCAACGCTGGGATTGCTCGTGACGATTTCGAGGTATTCGTTAAACGAACCTTCCCAGTGATGTTCGCGGAACCGTTCGGTATTTAGGTTCTGTTCGACGACGCTGAGGATGTCCTGTGCGTTGCTCATGGTCTTGCCTCCATGGCCTGGATCGGACAAGGCGACTCAACTCGGTCAGCCGTCCGGGAATCATCTTAGTTATTTATAGGCACGGGCAACTTGGCCCAGCCAGCATGCGCACCAAAGCGGACAGTTCTCGACAAGCGCTTTGATGAACCTCCCATAATCCAATCGAATGCTAGGAACCATCAATAGCGAAGTCAAAAGGAGAAGTGCGCAACTACTTGTCAACAAAAGACATAAAACGATACTGGCATGACGGAACAGGCCGCATCGCCGCCATCGGTCACACCTGACATAACTATCGGTCGAGCCGCGCTTCGCGCTTGGCAAAAACCCAAACGATTCAAGATGCCACGACTTGTTACGACCGCGAAAAACGAACGTGAAATGGCTGTAAAGGGGAAATAAGGCAACTTGAAACAAGATTGCAGATTCATTGAGCGGTTGGTTCTCGGTTACACGAATCAACCGCGACCGGCACTTGGTTGCGTTCGGGCTTCACTACTTGGGCATATCAGGCGTGATTGTGTTTCTACTCGCTTTGTGTGTACGTAAGCGATGCTGACCTGTTAGCCGCCATTCTTCGTAGCTCGGGCCCACCAGGCCGATCGACGAAACCATCGTAAACACGGTAACACCGGCAATACTCGAAAGGCAGAAGTTTAGCAGCAGCATGGTTTGCCACACGATGAGTGTCGCAACCGCGGTGACGAGTGGGTTGATGAAGATCCGGTCGTAGCCGGGAACGATCAGGCGACGCGTAGCGATGCGGCCGAGAATGCTAATCGGCGCCGCAAAGTGCATCAACATGTAGAGCATTCTGGCGGCAATCAACGATGCGAGCGCGATCAAGATAAATGTGCCCAATGGAATGGAAACTTCCGGCTCACCAAGCGTCGTTTCCCACCAAAACAAGTACGATCCGAAGCCGAGCAGTGCAGCGCCGGCGACACACTCGCAGGACGTACATAATTTAGATTCCCTGCCTGGAGCTAAGTGATTCATAGACCAGGATGCCGCGGACGTTTTAAGCGGGGGTTTCTTCTCCACATAAGCGTAGCTCAGATTGATGTCGTCGATCGGATTTTGGGATGGAGGATATTGTAACCGACAGATGTGGTAAGTTTGCAAGTAACGGCGAATTCCCCACTGAACAAGCAGGAAGCTGGAGATCACAAACACTAGCATAGCTGATGCATTGTTCGAAAACCGCAACGCCATACCGGCCAGAAACAAAATAGCGACCGCATGCCATGTAGCACCCATCATGCCCAAAAGCGCGGCGACAATCACGCATTGCGCGACCATGTAAACAACCGAGGGCAACCACCATTCATTAGGAGACCAGCCGCAGATTACGAGTGACAGCAGACCTAATGGCAGTGCATCAAAAAAATTTGGGTGTGCGGAACCGCACGGCAGTTTCTTATCCGGAGTCCAAGGTGTCGCCATAAGCCATTCATCGTATCGGCGGTTCATGGTCGGCACGAACCCGAGAATTCGATACGCTCCGTAAACGATCGCTAGCAACGAACAAAAGAATTTCGCTAGGTTGGCGTGTTCATAAGAAAGTATGCCGAATGACCCCACGCATGCGGTCAGGCACCAAAGCAACAGAATAAACAAACCGCCAATAGCCAACGCAATCGGGCCTGGAAGGATTTTGCCGGAACCTTGCATCAATTCTCGCTCCACTCCACATACTCGCACGTCGCCCCCACCGACTCGGGAGCCATCAGCTTGGTATACACTGTTTCGAGCGACGACTCGTCACTACGCTCACGCAAGGCTTCGATCGTGTCGCAGGCGATGACTTTTCCGTGGTGCATCAGCAGCACCCGGTGGGCGAGATCTTCTACCAGTTCAGGAACCGGCGTTGCCATGACGATGGTCACGTCTTCGCGCTTCGCCAGATGCGAGAGCACTTTGCGCGTCGTAGTAATTCCAGCTGGATCCATGCCGCCGGAAAACGGTTCATCCAGTACGAGTACCGAGGCGTCGGTAATCAATATGCTCGCCAGCGCGATTTTCTTTCGCTGGCCTGTCGAGTAACTGGCAATGGGGCTATCGGCGACCTCCGTCAGGTTGTAAAGCTTGAGCAGCCGGTTCGCGTGCTCGAAGAGTCGGCTGTATTTGATGTCGTACAGCCGACCGACCGCAATGAGAAACTCCCTACCGGAGTGTCCGGAGGGAAGGAATGGCGGCGTGGCAAGATAAGCGGTCTTCTGGCGGATCGCATTTTCGTCTTCCATGGAAGAGCGCCGCCGTTTGCCGTCGATTGCGACATAGCCGTCCATCGGAGCCATCGCCCCTGCGATGACTCCGAGTAGTGTACTTTTGCCCGCCCCGTTCGGACCCATTACCGCGAGCAGTTCACTCCGCTCAACGGTGCAACTTACATCTCGAAGGATGGGGCGCAGTCCATAATGTGCATAGATATGAGAAACTTCGATCATCGGCATCTGTCATACTCCAATCCAATGCTGACTACACGTAGTCTACACGAGGTGTATGACAGATCGCATTCCAAACCAGGAAGGATTCTCTAATGACCAGGTCGATTGAAATCAGCGTAACATTTCAAAATTGTGGGCTCGTAAAAAAAGTGTCTATTAAGCTCTCAGTGGTTTCATCTGTCTCGAAAAAACTCAGGTTCCTCGTGTTCAAAAGATAAGACTTTCCCATCTTTCCTCAATACGTAGCGATCGAAGAAAGACGTGACGTTGAGTTCGCACAAGCAGGCATTCCGGGTGGCAAGCAAAGACGCACGTACGTTCTTTTCCAGTCTGACCCACGATTCGCCCATAGTGATCCAGTCATAGACAAAGCCCAGGGGGTCAAACAGCGAACGCAACTCCATTAAATAACCTCGATAAGGACCAAGACAAGGACATCGCATAAGGACGTCCTTCAGGACAATGGGAAGTTGGTGGAAAAGAGGAGGTAACGAGAATTTGCTCGTCCAAGCGAGAGGGCATTGTTGATACACCGCGCCCCGCTCGTGGCCAAAAATAATCATCAAGTACAGTTCTGAATTCTTAAGCCAAGGTCGGATAGAGACGATTTCCTCGGCCCATTGGCGCAGATGAGGAATTCCACTGGTTTGCCAAAGGGATGTTAGGTCGGTATAGAGTTTGGCTTCACTCACGCCATCCAACCGATTGATGGCCCAATCAATCGGGTACCCCTCGCGACCCGCCCCTTGCTTCTATCATGTCCTTGGCACGAAGTGGAAAAGTTAGTTCTTTGTCCATCAAACGTGTTCCGGTTACACCGTGCTACACGCCAAACGACGCACCGGTTGCTTGGGCGGCGGCGATGAGGGGGTTGTCTTCGGGGACGGTTCGTTGTTTATCCGCGACTTCCGCAATGGGTGTGTGTGTAACCCGACCATGCTGCATGGCGACCATCACGCCATCTTCACCACTCATCAGTAACTCCAACGCATGATGGCCGAATTGAGTTGCGATGACTCTGTCGAATGCCGTTGGCGTTCCGCCGCGTTGTGTGTGACCCAGCACGGTCGCCCGCGACTCCAGACCTGTGATGGTGGAAAGTTGTTCGGAAACGACTTCGCTTACCCCGCCTAAGCGTATGGGGTCGGGCGATTCATGCACGATGCGGTCCACGACCACGTCCCCGCCGACCGGCTTGGCTCCTTCCGCGACGGCGACGATCGTATACGCCCTCCCCTTTTCGTGTCGTTTGGTGCAATATTCGGTTATTTTGTTGATTTCAAAGGGGATCTCTGGAATAAGGATGATGTCCGCGCCGGCAGCCGTTGCGGAGTGAAGTGTAAGCCAACCCGCATTCCGCCCCATCATTTCGACCAGCATGACGCGGTGATGACTTGACGCGGTTGTGCGAATACGATCCATCGCCTGCGTTGCCGTTGCGACCGCCGTGTCAAACCCGAAAGTAATCTCCGTGTGCATCAAATCGTTGTCGATCGTTTTGGGCACACCCACAATCCGCACACCGCGCTCTACGAAATTGTGTGCGCCGGACATTGTGCCGTCCCCGCCGATACAAACGATCGCGTCGAGTTCGTACTTGTCGATGTTGGCGAGACAGGTATCGGTGACGTTTTCATAGACGGGTTTGCCGCTTTCGTCCTTGCCGACAACGAACTTCTCGGGGTTGGACTTGTTGCTGCTACCCAGGATGGTCCCGCCGCGATCCAGAATGTTGGAAACGTCATCGAAGGTGAGCGGTTTGACGTGATCTTGAATGAGTCCCAGAAAACCGTCGTAGATGCCGTACACTTCGACGTTGTAGACGTTGATAGCGGTCTTGGTGACGGCACGGATAACGGCATTGAGCCCGGGACAATCGCCTCCGCCCGTCATCACGCCAATGCGTTTTAGGTTGCTTTTGCCGGACATTGTTTTTTCTCGGATGAACCGGGAATGCCCGCATGCACACCCGGTGGGTTTCGTCGTGACCCAAATACAAACAGTACCATCCACAGCATGTAGGAAAGCCGATGCCAAGTCCAGTGGCGGCTCATGACTCATCGAGCGGAACCGCCCGATCGATCACCCAGTCCGGACCGAAGGCCACGAAGATTTCTTCGCCTCGCTGCAAATAGGGCGTCCATGCGGGTGTCCCTTCCGTTTCCACGTAGATCTCCTCCGGCTGCGCCTTCAGCGCCGATGAACGAACCAACGATCCTTCAATCGGCCTATCGAGCGCTTCGCCGAACCAATGGTTAATCCTTGTCAACACGTCGAGCGCAGACTCTAAAGAGGAGCGCATTGAGCAAATCGATTGTTCATTGAGACGATCCAACAAAAAATCCGTAGAAAAAAAACCGCACGCGTTGCGAAGTTCCGCCAGCCACACGGCCATAGCGTTGCGGCGCCGCATTTGCGGCAATGCCTCGAAAGCCGGAATGATGTTGAACTTCTTATGCCATTGCTCCCACAGCGTTGAAGAGAAAAACGCACCACCGTGTTCGAGCAACGCATCGAGCAGGCGATACCGGTGCCGCGCGAAATCGTCCACTTCGTCGAAAATCACCGGGCACCACAGCACCCGATCACCCAGTCTGGTGACGTCCACATACCCGCCCGAGGCACAGCCGGATACCCAGCACTCTGGGCACAATCGGACTTGGACGGGATTGGCTTGCCATTCAACGAGTTGCACGTCGTTGCACAGTTCGACACCATCCGCCATCAGCCTCACATGCTTAGGCTGGCGTAAACCACTGTTGGAATCGGAATGCCAAACTTCGAATTGGGGATCGTTGCAGCACAGCATGTAGAAACCTCAACACAATCGACAGTCAGTAAAACGTGGCATGCGAAGGTGAAAGTCCATGAGGCGTATGTGCGGTACGCACAAAAAGGGCGCCCCAATATGGTCGCCCCATTCACCTGCCTACAGTTTCTAACAGTTATAGCAGTTCCACTCGAAACGCGGTATCTGCCTGGCCGTACCTGGATCGGTCGGAAGTGGTGGATCTTGCCAGAATAGGACTCGGTTGAAAGCAAATCCACTAACTTTACCTTTATTTTGTTCGACCTTGGCGCACGAATAGGAGGCTATTGTTCATAGCGAATCTTCGAAGATTGTAGAGGACGGCTAGTCTTTCTTCGCACGCTTCGTAGAGTATGGGAGAAAATAATCCGCTGAAATGCTAGTTAGCAGGGAGAGTGACAAGTGCATTCGACAGAGCAAGTAAAGGCATTCACTGCGATAATAGAGAAACAATACGCCTTCCAACTGGATTACGCGCGCAGACTGGTCGCGGATCTGGACGAAGAGCAAGTGACCACCACAGGCGGTCCGGGCTTGGAGAACCATCCCGCCTTCACCCTGGGACATCTGGTAACAGGTGCATGGTATACATTACGCGCACTAGGCCAGGATGTAGCACTGCCGGCGGGTTGGATGAAGCTATTCGGGCGAGAGGGGCCGAGCGACCGACGCCTGCCCGAATCGGAGGATAGTGCCTACCCATCCGTGAAGAAAATTCTCGAAGAACTTGAGCGACTGCATGAGCGGACCATATCGGTTCTTCAATCCGCAGACGCCGGATTCCTTGCCGAACCGCTGGAATGGCGACTCGATTCGTGGATGCCTTCGCGTCTGGATGCTGTGGTGTTCTTGATGACGGGTCATGAATCGTTGCATCTCGGACAACTCGCCGCCTGGCGTCGTGGAATGAGGCTTCCTGCGGCAATGGCCACAATGAAGTAACGTGATGGGATGGGTGATGTCTCCGACGAACAACATACGTTCTTTACAAGTGTCGTAGCCTATTTTATTGGTCTCATTGCGTTTGTCAGGGATGATCGAAAACAGACGAATTTCTCATTTGACCTGTCTAAGGCTTCATAGTTTACACTTCCCCCCAAGACGCGAACCGGTTCGTGTGTTTTATAAATGAAGTGGGGTTGAGTGTGGGTTGCGTTTTCACCTGTACTTGACTGCGGGGAGTGTATGCCTATGGCGAATGGCGAGTGGACGGTCGGTGAACTCGCGCGAGCGTCAAATCTGTCGCGTAGCACGCTGCTTTACTACGACCGATTGGGGTTGCTCAAACCGACGGACCGGACGAGCGCGAACTATCGCGTGTACGATCAAGCTGACCTGGATCGACTTGAGCAAATTTGCTTCTACCGAAATATGGGTATACCGCTCAAACAAATTGGGCAATTGCTCGACTGCGATGGTGGAGGCCGATCTTCGGACATTTTGCGCAAACGCTTGCAAACACTCGCTTGCGAAATCGCCCGGCTTCGCAAACAGCAGCGCGAGATTTGCGCGGTGCTGCAATTGGATTCTTTACCAATGGAGAATGAAATGCTATCGAAAGAACGATGGGTCGAAATACTGCGCGCAGCTGGTCTAAGCGACGAGGATATGCATAACTGGCATAAACAATTCGAGAAGATGGAGCCCGACGCCCACCAGGACTTCCTGGAATCGCTCGGCATCAAACAGGATGAAATCGCCAAGATTCGCGAAAACTCGCGGTAGGTCGAAGGGCATCCTCGTGTAGCTTCAGCTTGTAACGGGTCAATGATCTGATGCCTCGTTGAAGCGAGTTTGTTTATCTGACGTCATACTCAGATCGGATCCGGAAGGGGCGGCCGTGCCGGGCGCCCCCCCTATTGCTTTGGTGATTGGCGTCGCAACGCCGTATGCCCTCACAGGACCCTATTCGAGGTTCGTAAGGCAGCAAGTCGTACGCAACCGCGAAAACGAGCATTCATCAACGTCAAGGCTGGCGGTCTCCTCGTCGGCGAAGGCATCCCCGAAGAAAACAACCGCCCTGACCGATGATCGGTCGGAGCGGCTTATTCCGGGTGTCACGGCAGTTTTTAGGCGTCGGACCCTGGTTACTCAACCGTGGCGAACCTGATCAATCTTTTGATCCACCAACGTGCTCGAGTTCGGCCGACTGTAACGTGGCACCAATGTTTAAGAGACGGTCCAGGTCGAAAACTTGCGTCCTGCCATCCGAGATGAAACGATCGTGGTTGAACTTCGGGTTATCGGTGGAGACGTCTGCCGTCTCGATGTGCAGTGTCCCATCGTAGGGTCCGACGTGCTCCACCCGCGCCCAAGGCACGCCTTTACCTTCCTGATAGGCGACTTCAACAATCATACCCTTAGTCCAAGATGCGTCCTTTTCCTTCGGAAAATCGGTAAGGCGGAGTACATGAAGGCCCGCACCGCGATTCTCGACATTCAGGGAAACCTGTTCCTCACGAACGACCTGTTCCAGTTCGCCGATAAGGTTGTCGAAGTCCGCCCCTTTAAGATCGCCCCTTAGCATGCCTTGGATGAGGTTCTCAATCGCCGCTTCTGTAGTTTCTTCGGCGCCGATGCTGATCCAGGTTTTAACCGGCGGCGACGACGGTAGTTCCTCGAGCGGCAATTTCCCGACACCTTCGTCGAACAAATCCCCTCGCAACATTCCCGTGCATTTGAGCAGCACCCCATTTTGGACCATGGGTCCGAACAGCGCGACGAGTACCGGTTCTTCCTTGGCCAGCGAATCAGGCAGCCGGTCCGACTGAATGTAAATCCACTCATCGCCCGGCATCAACGATGCTTGTACGCGTGCGTCCAGCCCGGCGGCCTCTTTACTCCCCAACTCTCCCACCACCGAAGCATCGACGAAAATACCAGTAATCGGCGCATCGAAGGGCGATTTGCCCTGCCCGTTTCGCTCGAACACGACGATGATCTGCCCGTTAGCAATGACCCCGTCATCACCTAAATCACTGAACGTGATATCGAGGGCGTTGCAGGTCGCTTGGCGCAAGCTTGCCAGAATTGTGGATGCTTCCACCTTGCCGCCGCCAATCGTTATGAAAGGCAGCAAGGCAAAGGCCAACACGGCAGCGACTGACATTCCCAGCGTTAGAGTCTTGTGCGTTTTCATGAATGTAATCCCTTTGTAGAGAGGCATCGACCGGGTCCGTGAAGGCCGTCGCTTCCACGCCGCGCGCTGAGAAGCGTTGGGCTCTTCCGGCAGCGTCAGGTGCTGTCCGATCATGCGGAGATTTCGATCGATGCAATCGTTGCTTTGGTCGTTTTGTCTGGTCACGAGTGGAGCCCTCCATCAGGATCCAACTCCCGCAGGCAGTCACGAAGTGCCGCCCTCGCCCGGTACAGGCGTCCTTCCACGGCTCGTTTGCTGATCCCAAGTTCACCCGCGAGTGCGGCATGGGATCGATGGCAAAAATAGTAGCCGACGATGAGCACTTGCTCCTCGTTCGATAGTCCGGTGATCGCCAGCAGCAACTGGTCCCGGACTTCCTTACTTTCCAGCAGTTCCGGTGACAGCCGCTCACTAGTGAAACGGTCGGCCAACTCCGCTGCCAACTCGGCTGAGGCAATGGGCACCGTCGTGGGACGGCTACCGCGCCTTCGCCACTCCGCTCGAATCAGGTTTCGCGCGACCGCCTTGAACCAGTATTCCAGTTCGCTGTCAGCGATTCGCTCGCAACCGGATCCGTGGCGGTTGATCTGCAGCCACAACTGCTGCAAAAGATCGTCCGCGAGATGTGTGTCGCCACCCACGCGTACCGCCACGTACCGATGGAGCATCGGACCGCATCGATCGAATGCAGCCTCGACACGCCGTCGATTCTCGGCAACGGACATGCATGCGTCGGCCTGGACTGTCGCTACCCAGCTTGACGAAGTCATCCGGATGATCCCTAAAGCTGATGTGGACTCCACACACCAGTCTAATTGCGCCGGCCGGAAGTACCCCACGCGACAGTCGTGTAGAGTTGTCCAGGATCGGTTTTGTGCGTTTGGATTAAGCCTCTTCGAACTGAAAAACGACGCCCGGTAGACACCAGTCTGTAGCATAGGAAGCAACTGAGGCGTCGTCAGTGCCCCAGCGAACTCCCTCGGAGGAAGGATTGGTCAATCAACTGGCATTGGAGGCGTCGGATCGGACGGCCAAGTCATCACTACCTGCGAACCGTACAGCGGGTAGTCGATCCGACAACGATAGCCGCGAAAATCAGATGCTTTCCAGCCGAGAGAACGCCAAACATGCTCAAGCACATCGGCGTGGCGCGGTTGATCGCTGCTTCGAAATCTGGAAATACCTTTACCAAGATGCAGGATCGTGTCGGCGGTTTGCATGCGATCGATGTCTCGTCCGGGATCGTTGGGGTCCGCCACTCCCTCGCAGGCAGTATCGTAGATCACCAGACTCGGATCGTGACCCACGAACACATCTTCGTGCAACAACGCATCAAACATGAGCAGTTTCGCGGGGACGGAGACTTCAGCAAACACGTGCCTTCGACGTCGTTGCTCCGAAGGCAGATACCTCGCCATTTCAGCCCGGTTCACTTCCACGAATATCAGGTCACACGCCGATCGCGATCCAAAACCATGATCTGCAAGTGTGTAGTGAACCACATCCCCAGCGCGAACAACTTCGAGATCGGGAGCGGCGACCGAGCAAAATTGGTCCAGTCGTAGTCCCTGAATGCTGTCGACAGCCTCGCCGCTCAAAGTGCGTGGAAGTCGAACGTTGGCATCGGTCGTGAACCGCCTGGAAGCGAATTTGACACAGGCGCCGGGACGGAGCCGTTTCAACCCGAGCAAGGCAAAAAGCCAGACAACATCGAGATTCTTGCCGTCCGCAGAGGGATGAAGAATCACAGTCGCACCGGAAAGCCTTGCCTCCACCCCTTTAAGCTGGCTGATCGCTCGAAAGGCCGATTGCCTGCGACGCACTTCAATCGCTGCGCGGGCTTCCGGAAGCCATGCACTCAACATCGCATCAAAAGAACTGCGGTCGCCGGCTACTTCACGGATCAGCTGTTCAAAGGCGAGAACGGCCTGATCGGCTTCTTGGGCGAGATTGTCCGGCACACCACGTTTTCTTGCGGCCTTGACGAATCGTCGCATGGGTTCAGGACCGGGAGCATGGTGTAACGCCGCCACCGGGTCGCTGTCACGAGCAACTTTCAACACACGGCTCGCCAAAACTTTATCGATGCCAAGCCGCCGAGCCATTTCCACCGGACCGTGCGGTCCACCGGGAATCGCGACAGCAACCTCACGCACTGCAGAAGTCAGAATATTTCCGACTTTCTGAATGCGATTCTCTGGTTTGTTCTGCTCCGAATCACAGCCTGCGTTTGATGCGTCATCATTGGACATAACTCTTTTTTCTTTCACAGGTTAGTGCAGATCCTCAACGTGATTCTAGCACGTCTTCAAAATTCTGGAAAGTATTGATTTCAAAACACTTGGTAATTACCCATTAGTTTCCAGGAAACATCCTTGAAACCAAAATCGGAATCCGCTATATTGGAATTTGAAGTTGTCGCCAAGCTGGTCAAATACACCCGGAGCATCACCGGCTACCCGGCAAACACCTTATCAAAACGGAAATTCAAAAAGGAGCATCAAAATGTGCAAGACAACAACTTATGCATGCGGTGGCTGGGAAATCAAAACGCTGATTTGCTCGGTGGCTTGCGTTCTTGCCATCGCCGTACCTGCCACGGCGACTGTCACGACCTTTGATAACGGCCCGGAGGGCTGGAGCGGTCCACAGGGACCTGGTGGGAACAGCTTCATCGATCCGAACTTCGGCAACACCGCACCAAGTTTGCGAACCCAGTTCAGTGACTTCGGAATTACTTTCCGCAATTCCACAAACCCGGGCTTCATTGGCGATTACACCGCCACCCCCGAAGTCAATTTCACGATTGACACGTATACGGCACAGCTCAACTTCCTGGGTTTGCCGACGCAACGCGAGTTCATCGTGGAACTGCGTGACTTTGACAATCCGCCTGCTGGATATCCCTGGGTTTCAGTTTGGGCGTCACTTGGTGTCCTCAACGAGAGCAACCCTGGCTGGCACACTTGGGGAGTCAGCATTCCGGACACGTCCATGATCGATCTACCCGCCGGTTGGGGTGGCTATGGCGCCGAAGATCCCAACACTTTTGAGCCCATGCTTCCGGCGGATCGTACGTTCACGGACGTGCTGGCCGGGGTGGACCAAATTGCCTTTACGACGTTCGTGCCCGGCTTCTTTTTCACTATGTCGGATTACGATGTCGCGGTCGATAACATCGGTGCATTCCGTGTGCCGGAGTCCACGACGGCTGTGATTGTGTTGCTTGGTGCGATGACGGTCGTAAGGCGCAAACGCCAGGTAAATTGATCAGAATAATAGTGCCTTACAATGGCACTGTCGGGCGAACTGAACGGTTGCAGTTTTGCCGCCGATGCTCGAATTAATATCTCACGTATCTACAGTGCTTTTACGTATCGTTTTTGTTTGGCGAGCGAGAGAATGCTCCAAAGCCGCTTCTTTCGCTTTCCATCGATTTGCCGTACAAGACTGCGCAGCCGCAATCCTGTGCAGAGCCGTAAAAGAGAGTTCGTTAACGTTTGTATTTGATCTGACGTAGAATTGTCTTGTCGGTGATTTTCTTGTCGTCGGCCAGCAGAAACGCCTTGCTCAGAATCAAAGAGAGGCGGTGATCGCCTTCGAAGGGTAGGTAGATCTTCCCTGCCTTCTTCTCAGCGCTGGTGTATTGAGCACGAACGATGCACAGGTACTTTTCGTCCGGCTCCATCATGACGTTGCCCGAACGCAGGTGTATCTTGTAGGTGCCTAACTCGCCGCGGACAACGAGGTAGTTGTCTAACAGTTGGCACCGCCCAGCGATTTTCAAGCGCGGCACGATACGCTTAAGTGCTTCGATACGGGATTGGGTCTGCTGCTCATCGACCGAGCCGAACGAATATTCCTCCCAGTAATCCACGTAGTGTCCATTCGGACCGCCGTCGCTCCAAGTGGGATCGTTGCCGACGCTGGAAACTCCGACGAACAGATCTACATCGCGCATGATTTCTGAAAGCACGAGTGGGTCGACCTCGGTCAGCGGAATGGGCTCTGAATCGCTCTGACCATATCGGGGACCGTAACCGCCTCCAAAGGCATGCGCATGACGCTGGCTTGCGTCGGTCCGATAGAAGCGAACTTGGTCTGTGGAAAGGTAGTGGCAAACGCCCGATTCGTTCACATCCGTTTCGTAGTTTTGCCCGATACCCTCCACCCAGTATTCCGCCCGTACGTCAAAAGCGGGCAACTCGCGATAGGCGGGCGGATACTCGTCGTCGACCATGAGCCTTAATTGGTTTCGCCAGCCTCGCACGGCGCATAGTGCATTGAATTGGTGCTGGCGCAGGATATGTGAGGCGAAGCGGTTGGAGTACGCATTTGTTGCTCGTTCCGCATCGGTGAGTAGATAGATTTCACGGAACGCCTGCTTGAATGGTTGGCGGATTTCTCGCTCAACAATGAAATTTCGCCATGCGACGACCTCGTCGGTTTCGCTGTCCAGCGGATGCCACAACCTGACATTATCATTGCCGGGCCAGTCAACCACACGGGCGTTCGCATCGACGAAGCGATCCTCGTAGAATAGCGCGTTCGTGGTCTTTGCTTTTTTGCCGCCGCCATTACTAAAACGCCAAATCAAACGCCTTGTGATCGTGCCGATCGACGGATGGTCCAGGTATCGCTCGCGCCAAACAGCAAACGGCCAACTGCGCTGTTGGAGGTACAGTTGGTCCATTCGTTCGCGTTGCGCAGAGAGCATCGGCTTAAGGTCTTTGATCGTGGCTTGGAGGTCTTTCAGTTCATCGGCGAAATCCCGCTTTATAGCGGCGGGTACAGACTTAAGCTGCTTGCCATCTTCCTTGATGAAACGAAGTTCGACGTTGGAGGTGTCGATGATTTCTATCAGCGCAGTATGTTCGCCAAGCTCTTCGCGATAGATGCCGACTTCAGTAAATCCGCACGTCGGCACCACCATCTCTTCGAGTTCTTCAACCGTAACCCCGCAACGTTCGGCAACTCGATACAGAGCTTTGTCGATCAACTTGTGTGCGGTTCGGAACTTGACGCGGGCTTTGAGGATGGCAAGTTGCGCGAGCGCATTTTCTGAGCCCATCCGGCCGAGCGACCAGAGGCAGGCATTGCCTACGCGAACGAGGCGAGGCCCAACACCGGGCACCTTTTTGTAAGAAGTCAATGCGAGCGCGGTCAGCGCCCGGGACACTGCTTTCGTATTGTAGTAACTACAGCACCAAGCAAGCCCGCGAAGGATATCGCCATGCCTTTTTGTGATCAACAGGTTTGGGTCCGGTTCATATTCGCTCCATTCTTCAATCCGTTTCGTGCGTGGCCTGTCAACGAGAGGAAACCACTCCGCCACACGGGTCGTGAATTCTTGTTCACCGATTCTGTCGAGAATTTGCTCTGTGTTCTCTGACCATGCTTGTGCTGGCATTGCGCCTTCCGCTTTTTCGCATTGGGCGAATAGTTCCCGCCACGCCTGCCCCGACATTCGTTCCTTGGGATTGCTCTGGCTGGCAGGCTGCCGCAATGGGAGCAACGCCCTTCCCGCCGCCTCACTCCATGTCTCGCCGGGCTCTAACGGTGCAATGCTGCTTGGTTTTAGTAGACTTTCAAGCTTGTCAACAAGGGTTCGCTCGCTCACTATATCCTGTTCGCCCAGCCGATCGATCAGACAGGCCAGCGCCACTTTGAGTGTTTCAGTCAGATCATTGCATTTTAGATAATCATCGATATTCGCTACAAAATCTTCGATGTGAGGTAGGTTGTATCTCGACACATATCTGACGTCCGTCGTCCTCTGAGTAAGGTAGATTACATCCGCGTCCTGATAGGCCGGCGGTTGCTGAAGCAACTTGCGCGCGATCTGGACAGCGTGATTGGGAAAACCGACTTCATAGGTCAGGCCGAAATATTTTGACTTTCCACCACGGCTTTCGGGTAGAGAAGTGGCGAATTCGGCGATTTCATCGAATGCCCGTTTCAGTGTGGCCACACGCAACTCGTCGGTTCCCTTACGCACCTGCCGAAATGCTTTTGTGCGCGTGGCATCACCCTTTAGGCCTGTTTCTGCTGCGGCGAGCGCTTTTGCTGCTATTTGATCATAAAGTTCATTGGCTTGATCCACAGCTATTCTTGCAGCACTCTCTGTCATCGCCCTCTATCCCCCCGCCAACGGCACGAGCTTGACGAACGTAACCTCAACACCCGGTTTTATCTTGATTCGCTCATCGAGCGAATCGAGTTGACGATCATCCACAAGGATCAGAAACCCTTTATTCTCAAAGGCTTCGCAAGCCTGTTCGAATTGCTTCTTCCAATCGATTGCCTTTCGTGCCCTGGAAGTGGAAAGATCGTTCAGAATGGCTTCTCGGTGTTCGGGTTGGATCAGGTACTTCGAACGTACCGACTTTTCCACCGTATGAACATCTGGAACCTCGTGGTACACGCGCTCCCGGATGAGTTCGCGAACCGTGATGCATTCCGTCAAAAACTCGACGACTGATCCACCGTCCAATTTTCCGGCTGTGGTCTCATTCCAGATAGTCAATTCATAGGACATATCCTGCTCCGATAATAGAACTACAAGAATGCAATGCCATTTTATCGCAACGAAGTGACCTTAGACAGACTTGGCGCATCGTCATGGTTGATTTTAAGGGTCATGACCGAAATACCATTAACCTAAGCGATCACCTTTTCGAAAATCAAAGCGCAGAGGGCTGAGGGAGTTAGCGCGGACAGGCGAAGCCCAAGCAACTCGTCCGAGAGGATCGCGTTCCACGGCCTTGTCAAAGTTACAAACCGGTAAATCCGCCGAATAGACACAGACGATATGAGTGAACAGTGACTACGGAATGCACGTCAGAAATGGATCAAGCAGCGCGCACAATGAACAGGTGCTGTGGAGAAAGTCGTTTTAGAGAATGGCAATACAGACGAACGGTACGTACCGCAGGCTCGTTACATCTCCGCAGGGAGCCTTTACATCCGCTTGATTAGCGCTTCCGCAAATTCCTGCGTGCTAGCGGTGCCGCCGATGTCCCGAGTGATTTCTTCACAATTGCCTTCCGCAAGCACCAAATCGTAGGCGTTTTTGATCTTATCAGCGGCGCTGCTTTGATCGATATGATTGAGCATCATGACACCGCTCATAATGACGGCAAGTGGGTTGGCGATGCCTAGGCCCGCGATGTCTGGTGCGCTGCCGTGAACCGCTTCGAAAATAGCGCAATCGTCGCCGAAGTTAGCCCCGGGCACCACACCGAGTCCACCAACAAGTCCTGCACACAAGTCGCTCACTACGTCGCCATAAAAATTCTCCAGGAGCAATATATCAAACGCATTCGGATCGCGCACGAGTTGCATGCAGCCGTTATCAATAATGAGCTCCTGGTATTCGATCCCTTCCCCCACCTGCTTATGCATGCGATCCGAGCATTTAATGAACAGCCCGTCCGACATCTTCATAATGTTCGCTTTATGAAAAACTGTGACCTTACGCCGGCTTCGTTGTTTGGCATAATTGAACGCAAAGCGGGCAATTCGTTCGCAGCCCGTCTCTGTGGCGACCTTGATGCTTTCCACCACGCCCGGTACGACCTCATGCTCCAAGCCCGAGTACAGCCCTTCAGTGTTCTCGCGAATGACGACAATCTCGACGTTTTCATAACGAGTCTTGATGCCGGGCATCGAGCGCACCGGGCGAACAGCGGCGTAAAGTTTGAAATGCTTGCGAAGTTGCACGTTGACGGAAGAGAAGCCTTTGCCGATAGGCGTGGTTATCGGCCCTTTCAGAGCGACGTGGCAGTTCTCGATAGCCTCGAAAGTCTGCGGTGGAATCAGATGACCGAATTCTTCAAACGCGCCCGCTCCGGCGGGTCTATCGAGCCATTCGATATCGGCACCGGCCGCTTCCATAACTCGCTTCGCTACCTGGGTGATCTGCGGACCGATACCATCCCCCGGGATCAGGACTACCTGCTGCGTCATTTTGCTTTCCTTTTTCGGCCAAACTCTCGGCAACGCTATCACGCGTCAACCAGGTTTATCGTCTCGAATCGAATAATGCTCACCCTCTCCGCAACACAGGCAGAGCATGAAGCAGAACATCTTCGCACAGGCAAAGCGATTTTTCAATGAAAGAAGACGATCCACCGCAAACACTCACTCGGGCGTCCTACTGCCGATGTGAACTGCGGGCAAGAGCGAGCACAAACAATCTGGCCCAGTGTTCTTTGTCGTTCATCGACGCTGTGCGACGGTCCCGTTGCTTTGCCACGCAAGTCCGCGATAAAGTCTGCTGCCGTCCGTTGCCGAATCGGTATGTGTCCGGACCTGGACCGTTTAGCAAAAGACAGCCGACTTTAGCATCGGGGATTCGATGCATTAAGGATCTTGATCGATATCGTCTGCAAAACGTTTCAACGCCTGTGTCGCACTTTCATTGTCTGGGTCGAGCGCCTGAGCCGCTCGGTATTGTTCTCTTGCTGCTTGCGCATTACCGAGGTGCTCGTGGATTTCCGCAAGCAGCAAACGTACGGGAAGAATGGCAGGATCAAGTTCGATCGTACGCTCAAGGTGTTTCACGGCGAGTGGTAGATTTCCGCTAAAAGCCAGCGCTTGGGCGTAATTGAAATGAGATTCGGGCGCATCCGGATTGTCCTCTACCGCCTTGCGAAAACAGGGAATAGCTTCATCGAGGTTGCTCGGCTCGGAACTGGCCCACGCTACCCCGAGGTTCATCCAGGCGGCAGCATCAAGCCGGCGTTCCGGATGCACAGGCCAATTCGCCGCAACCGTCCCCGCTACAAGGCACAAAAGAGCGCAGGATAAGATGCGGTAATTTCGTTGTTTGATAACACGGAAAAATCCCACCAACCCGCATGCGGCAAATGGCATCAGCAACGGCACCAGCGGGAACCGGTAGCGCGCAAGAACGAAAAAAGCGGCAACCGCGATAATCATCACTAGCATCATCAGGTAGAAGATCAAAAATTTACGCCAGCGCTTCGCGGAAAAGAACACTCCGACGACGGCGAGTGGAAAAAGGACCCCGAAGTGCCATACAGGGCTTAACACAGCCAGCGGCGTGGAATAACCGCTGTATACCGTTAAACCTTCGACGTCGCTGACTTCGTAACGATTGATCGCCATGAAAAGTTTTGTCGCGAATAATTTTAACCAGCGGCCTGGAGCCTTTCGCATTTCTTCAAACGCGCGATCCATCCAGTAATCGGAGACTTCCTTGGGCGAAAGGGGGCGGCCGAGAGCCTGTTCGGCCAGTAGCGTTGCGTCGGCCCGTTCGAACTGTGGTGTTTCATGGCCGCGTACGAGCGGCCGATAACGACCATCCGCTTGCAAACCGTTGCCTATATAAAAATTTGGCCCTGCCTGGAATGTAGTTAAGGAAAATTCTCCCCCCACGGCTTTGTTGCGAATGGCTATGGGCAACAAAACGAGCAACACGCCCAGCAGGACCACGCTTACACGAATAAGGCGATCTTTGAAGGCACGACCACTGCGCATAAAAAACGCCCATCCGATTAACAAAGCTGTCCAAGCGAGAGCATTTTCGCGAGTCAGCGAAAGTAGCCCTGCTGCCACACCTACTACCGCAAACCCGCGAAGTTTCCGATCGGCGTCAACTCGGCTCATTGAGTAAATCAACACGCACGTCAATAACGAACCGAGAGACGCCTTTTGAATCAGGCCGTCGAAGAAGATGGCCGGCGGGTAAAAGGCAAACATTAAACCGGCGATAAGGGCAGCAGGCCGATCGAAGTATCTTCGAGCAGCCAGGGTGATTAAGACGCAACCGGTTACACCCCAAAAAACCTGAAATATTCTGATGAACAAAATCTCGCCGCCCCAAAGCGACATCCATGCGGCGAGGGAATAGGGATAGAGTGGAGCCTGGTAAAAAGCCTCTTGCCCGATCCATTCGCCGGCGACAATGGTTCGTGCCCATGCCATGAAT
>JANQHN010000309.1 GCA_028282665.1 Phycisphaerae bacterium
AGCCGTTTCAATCCAAACGTAGCGTTGAATGTCGACATTCCGGCAGTACAAAACACGGTGTCGGACGCTACACCTGGCTAGAGCTTGCTCTAGTCGGCCGGCGCCTGGCCATCCCATTTGGCGAGGCGTGTTTTGGTGCGAGCGGGCAGCGGTGCAAGCCGTTCGCCAAGCAACAACCTCAATGTTCGGCCAACCGTCTGTCTTATGCGCATTTTGCTCTCACCACTTTTTTTATCATACCGCAATTCGAGGGGTACTTCGGTGCATCTTGCACCACAGCGAGCGAGTTTCAACAACAACTCGGCCATGCAGGCGAATCCGCGTTCGCGAACCAGGTCGTTACCCAACGCGTACAGGGCTCGCTGGAGGAAATGGGCATCATACAAACGATAACCGCAGGTGTAATCGCGCACGCCGCGAATGGGAAAGACCACCTGGAAAAGCAACCGTGCCCCCAGGCTTGTCAATTTGCGGAAGCGGGACAGCCCAGTAATGGTCGCACCGGTACGGTAGCGTGAAGCGATAACAATATCGGCGCTGTTGCCGCCCATTGCGCCAAGCATTGAAAGCAGCAACTCGGGCGGATGCGTGTTGTCGGCATCCATCGTGAGAACGAGGTCGCCGGGTTTCGCCTGGGAAACGGCAGCAAGCAAACCATCCAGGAGGGTTTGCCCCAAGCCCATGTTTTTTGCATGTGTCACAACTTGCAAAGGAAACGGGCCTACCCGCCCTTTTTGCTTAGCAAGCCACTCCGCCTGCCCGTCCGTCCCGCCGTCGTCCACGACGATAATCCGCGCGGCACGCCCTATTTTAGTAAGCACCTTGTCGAAGCGTGCAAACAGCGACGGAAGGTTCTCCCGCTCGTTGTAAGCGGGAAGGACAACGAAGATGGTGGACGAATCAGACACCGTTTTTCACAAACCGCACATCAAGTTGATTATTCAAAAACCTAGCAACCTAGCAAACCATTAGTTCGGCGCAACGATCCTTTACTTTACGAAAGGAGAGGGATGCAGGGAAGGTGCAAACGTGAAATCCTGTGTAACCGACTGGCCGGAATTTTCCAATCGCAGGAATCCGAAAACAAAACCGAATATGACTTATCCGTCAAAGCGCAATCCCGGCGACCAGACGGAAAAATGAACTGCAAAGAGTTCGGAAGTCATCAAGAAGCACCGCGAAACCGGCGCCATGTCTTAAAACACAGGTCCAAGCTATATGGTACGGCATAACACGAAAATTAGTATTTTACAATTCCCGTCTTGCATTATTTCTAATCGGTGGATGATTCCGGTTGACGAAAAACGGCGTGGCAGGCTAATTCAGGCGCCTTTTAAAAACATGGCGCGATTCAGTGCAATATCACTCGTGTATTGCGAAAAGACGCGGGCGAAATTCCAAGGCTTCGCCCGCGCCACCGTTACAATGACCAGTTCAACATTACCCGTATCGTGTAGACCGGCTACGAAAAGGCCTTTTACTTGCAATCACCGGGACACGATTGCACCGATTCGCCCTGCCACAGATCGCAGAACCCGTCGCCGCACGTCACGAAGTCGCAGTTTTCCACACATGCTCCTCGCCGACAATCCCAATTACCAAGGCAATCGACCAGCCAGTCCTCAAGAATGCAGTCAATATCGTACTGACAGATATTGCCGCAATCCGTTGGGCAGGTCATTGGGCCTTCGCCAACGAGTGGATCGCATACGCGGTCGCCACAGGTTCCATTATTACAGTTGGGAACACAGCGTTCATTGATACAATCCCAATCACCGAGGCAATTGACAAGCCAGGGAAGGCTCAGGCAATGATAATCCACCGCACATTGTCCGGTGTACGCGCAATCCTCAGAGCAGGACATTTCGCTCTCACCGAGTTCCGGTTGACATACACCATCGCCACACAATTGGCCGTCACACACTTCGAAGCACATTTCGCCGAGACAATCCCAATGGCCCGGGCAATCAATCAACCAAGGTTGTGCGATGCAATCGATATCGCCGTCGCACTCGTGATCACAGTCCGAGGGGCACGACCAGACACTCTCACCTTCATGCGGTTCACATCTACCGTTGCCGCAAAACAGGTTGTCGCATTTTTCGAAGCACATACCGCCGAGGCAATCCCAGTGTCCCAAACAATCGACCAGCCACGGCTGATCAATGCAATCGAAATCATCATCACATTCGTACTTGCAATCGATCGGGCATGACCATACGCTCTCTCCGAGGTACGGTTCACAGAAACCGTTGCCGCATTGGTTGTCCATGCAGTTTTCCATGCACATGCCGAGTCGGCAATCCCAGTGGCCTCCACAATCCAGAATCCAAGGCAGATCGATGCAATCAAAATCACCGTTGCACTCTCTATCGGCGCAATCGATGGTACAGGATTGCGAGGATTCGCCCGCCCACACATCGCAGAATCCATCGCCGCAATACACGAAATCACAGACCTCGCGGCATTCTCCTCTTATACAGTCCCAATTCCCTGGGCAATCCACGATCCATTCCTCGCCCACGCAATCAACATCGTACTTGCACTGCGCCATTGCGGACGAAGAAACCGCACACACGACGGCAACCAACGCCAATGTCACCATGCTACTCTTTCTCATGGCCCTTCTCCTTTTCGTATGTCCTACCCGTATGAAACCGAAATGCCTGTCCGAAGGGATTTGCCGCTAAAGACTCAAATGCGGTCTCACGGCAAGCCCGCCATCGACAGGTCAACACAATCATGAAATGCCTGATGGTTTCAGTGTATCATTTTCCTGCCTAGCCAGCCATCCGCAATCAAAGATAAAACGATAAATTTGTATGAAAATTTCGTTTATTGCTTGCAGCAACATCGATCCAACACTGGCAGCATTGGGTATAATCCGAACGTTGAACGAAATCCGGACAACCACATAAAATGTACAGTCTCCCCGCAGGAGAATTGCCTAAGCTACCGCACATTGAACACCGGCACCTTACAGTAACAGGTGATACGCAACTGTGTAATCCACAATCTAGCCTGCTTGAACCTCAACCAACTACATCATGCCCCTCATTCGAATGCGGCAAACCACTTGCGATGGCCTTGATAGGTATCCAAATCGAGACTGTAACGAAAAAGGAAAATAAAGAAGGTCGCTGCCTCGCCTAAGTGATCTCCATAATCCGGACAGGTATATCCCTGCGAGTGAGTGACACAGATTGCGAAACTGGGATGCCGCCTATTCGTTTTCCAAGTCTACCGCTAATACCAGCGACCGGCATCGGATACGCAAAGAAGACGACTCCAACAAGCACCGCTTTCTTCAATTTTCGTTTCGAAGGGTCAATCGTGCCAGACGCCCAGGTAATGTCGCTTTCTCAGCGGATGGTTCGTGTGTGCAGGAATGGTGGTTGTTAGCTGTATCTTTGTTTACATTTATCAAAAAGTGCCTGCTGTTGTCGCTTGGCGGGATCGTATTTGCCATACGCAACGGGCGACAGGCGGATGAAGGTTTTCACACGAAAATGTGGGATTATTTTGGTTCCCCCTGAAAAACAGGAAAGATTTCAACTAGAGCAAGCTCCAGCCAGGTGAAGCGTCCGACACCGTGTTTTGTACTGCCGTAAAGTCGACATGGAACGCTATGTTTGGATTGAAACTGCTATAGTAAGGTCATCGAAAGCCGAACTCGTCCTGTTTGCCCTTAAAAGCCGCCGATGATGTAGGGATTTTGGCGTTTTTCTTCGCCGATAGTGGTTTGCGGACCATGCCCCGGATAAACGCGCGTATCGTCGGGTAAGGTGAGAAGATGCTCACGGATGTTGTTAAGCAGGCGTTGACCGTCGCTGTGGTGGAAATCGACCCGCCCCACGCTACCCAGAAAAAGCGCATCCCCCACGATAACTACTTTGTGCTGCGCGCAGTAGAGCGACCTTCCGCCGGGTGAATGTCCTGATGTATCCAGCACCTGCCAAGTTGTGCCATCGAGTGTCAGATCTTCGCCCGGTGTGAGGTCTTTCGGGTCGGTCACACTGGTATAGAGCCCCGGCCCGAACATCGTGGACAAATTGGCCATCGGATCGGAAAGCGCATCCCATTCTTCCTTCGCCATATGCACTGCAATCTGTGCAAATGCCCCGCGCACCTCGTCCACCCCTGCAATGTGATCCGCGTGGCCATGCGTGAGGATGATCTTTTCGGGTACGAGGTGATGCTCGCGGACGTAGCGGATGATGTCCGGCGCTTGCGGTGGCAGGCCTGGGTCGATGATCCAGCAAGGCCCACCGTCGCGTGTGTGTATCACTGCGCCATTTTCCATGAAGCTCGGGTCATTGACTATGTAAATGTGCAGTTCGTTCTCGCTCATACGTTTGTGCTCGATTCCTGGTTGTCGCAAGCGGGCTGATCCATGGATGCCGGCAAATCTGCAAAATAAGGCATAACTGCCAAGAGGATCCTACAGGAGAGAGTATGCCGCCTCAAACATGCGGGCGAGAAACAAAGCGAAGCATCGCGAATTCTACTGTGAAAATGAAACAATACTTACTGTTCTGCTGTCCGATACTGTGCTATCAGGCATTTTGCAGCGCCTCGACGATATTGTTGCGCGAAGCCTGTCTCGCAGGCAAAAGTCCGGATAGCACGCAAACGGCGATCGTGAGTGCGATCGCGAGGGTCAGCGTTTCATAGGGAACAAGAAACTCCATACTAACACCAGCGATGGCACGGTTGAGGATTTCGTCGCTACGAGCGAGGTGGAGTCCCAGTCCTACGCCCATCATCGAACCGAGCACCCCCAACGTCGCCGCCTCCGCGAGTACGAGCCTGAGGATCTGCGATTTCTGAGCGCCGACGGAACGGAGGATAGCCAGGGAGCGTGCGCGAGAACGGACGCTAACCATCATGAGGTTTCCGATCCCGATTGCGGCGACGAATAATCCCAGGCTCGGAATCCAGGTCAGAATGGCCATCGCTCGGCGCAAGCTCCTATCGACAGCGGCGCGAAGGCGGGCGACTGAACCAGTGATCACTTGCGGCGAATCCAGGTGGGCGGATGCGCGATCCAGGATCAGTCGTTCGCGAAAAACATTCCAACGCTGCTGCGGCTCCCACTTAGCCCAGTGACGGGAGATGTAATTGAAGGCTGCGGCGTAGCGATTGAGTTCCATTTCCGCATCGTAAGACAGTTTGAGTGCCGCGGGTACAGATTGAATCGTCTCGGCGCTCCTTCCCGCCCGCACTGCCTTACGATGCGAAAGCAAAGCCTCCGCCCACTCGCTTATTTCAGAGAAGACAGGCTGCAGGCGGTGCTGCTCGTTGGTCAACTCACTCGCAAAGGTAAGGAGCGCTTCGATTAGCGCATAGCGATCCGATGTATCAATCATAGTCGGCTTTTGAAAGACCTCCGGCGGATCGCTTCGGGGGATATCAAGGTTGCAAAGAAACATCGACGCGTCATCAATGCCGAACTTCTCGATTAAATCCTCGCGCGTACCGAAAAAGGCGCTGGCGGCGGCAAATTGCATGTAGCTGTCTGCACTGAAGAAAGTCGCGGCGACGTCCATCGCAGGAGACTCGACCACACCGGAAACTTCGAAAGTCGCCTGCTTCCCCTTGATCTTCAGCGTCACTTTATCGCCGACGTGAAGGTCGTGTTGCCGGGACGCCTGGACGGGGATCAGCACGTGTCCGCCTCGTTTCGCTTTTTCCAACGCTTCTTCGGAATCGCCCTCGGTGAAAGTAAGTTTCATCATGGGGATCACTTCGTCGGGATCACCGGCCACGTACACTGGACGGGTGAAAGATCGCAGGATTCTCTCCATCGCCAACCGCCCCGCCGATTTCCCTTTTTTGCTGACACTGTCAATGATCTCGCACTCGAGGTCGGTCATGGCGGAAACGGAAACGATACCGGGTGTGTTGCGCACTTTCTCGACCTTGTCCTCGCCGGCGTAGTAGCCGGTCCAGATAAATACGTCTGGCAAGCGCGCGGGGAAGGACCAGATCGCATACACGCCTTCGAGTCGAACCGTGAAGTAAACAATGAGCGAGAGTCCGACCATAAGCATCCAGCAGATGCCAGCGCTACGCCAAGGCGCTCGTCCGAACTGGTCTTCAGCGAGCTTGCCGTTCAGTGCCAAAAGGCGGCCGATCAATCGTGAGATCGGTCGCGCAATCAGCACAACAACAGCCGGCGCAATCAGCGCGTAACCGAGATACAGCGTCAGCGTAGCAACGGCGGATGGCACGAGCGAGAACCAGTTGATATCACTGGCGTGATGCATCATGTATTCATGGCATGCTAATGAAAGAAAACCGGCTATGGTGGCGAGGATGATCCAAAGCATGCGAGCGGGCCTTGCTTCAGGCGTCGCGGCGGCGAGTGGCGTCACGCGGAAGACCTGGCACATGAGTGTCGAAGAAGCGAGCAGCGTGGTGATGATGCCGCCAATCGCCGCAAGCGATAATCCCCACGCGCTGAAGTAGACAGCGGTGACGTGGACATCGGGCCTCGATACGATGAACTCCATGGCCAGGACGCCGCCAATAAGGCCCAACACCGTACCGATAATGCCCAAAGGCAGGATCTCCAGCAACAACAAACCAGCCAGCAGTCGCTTGGTCACGCCGACGCAGCGCATCATGCCGAAAATCGCTCGCCGTTCGAACAACGACACGCTCATCGTGGTCAGAATAATGAAGAACGAAGTAAGCATCGCGATGAAGGCGATAAGGATAATAACGGTTTGCGTAAGGCGGTCCGCCTGGTTGAGTAGTTCCTGGCGCGCTTCGCTGGATTGTACGCGGTGGTACAACCCCAGTTCGTCGATTAATGCCTGAATACGTTCGCGCATTGCGGTCACGGATTCAGAGGAGGTATCCTCAAGCATCAGGTCGATGATGGTCGCATTGTCGGGCTGTGCGCAGATTTTCTGCACATCTTCGATGGGCATAAAAACGCTAGGCTGTTGAAACTCAGCCATACGCTGGCTCTCGAAGATACCCACGATTTCGAAGGCAGCTACATTGTCTTCACTGTAGACGGCAATATTGACCGAGTCACCCAGCGCCAACCCGAGTTCATCCGCCATCTTGTCTTCAATGAGCACGAGCCCTCGCTCACCGGATTTGAAGGTACGCCCTTTCAAGGCGGGAAAAGCTCGAAAGTACATCTCACGATCCGGATCGATGCCAATGGCGTCGATGTACGTTTTGCTCCGTTGGACGAGGTAAGTGCGAGCGGGCGCTTCGGCTTGCCGGGCAGTTTGAGACTCTGTTTTTGAAGGTGATAAAGACGGCCCGGTACCGGGGATGAACATACGGCGCTTGAGTCTTATAGTCGCATGCTTGATGCCTTCCAGCTGTTCGATGGTATCGAGCAGCCCGGCGTTCATGTGCCCCCAATGAGAACCGGGCGGTTCAATGGAGATGTGAGCTGTGCCTACCCAGTTTTTGACAACCTCGTCCTCAATAGCTCGGCTAGCGGTTTCGTAGAACCCGGTGATTGCGGTGACGGTACCGACGCCGAGCGCAACGGATAAGATCGCGGCGAGCGCGCGTCCGGGTCTAGCCCACCAATTCCGCGTAGCGAGTTGCCACCAGCGACGCATGTCCCTCTCCATCCGGGTCGCAGTCCCCGGCGATTTGTCCGTCTCTTAGAAAGATGACTCGATCCGCAAAAGTCGCTCCAGTCGGTTCGTGAGTCACCGCAAGCACGGTACGCCCTTCCTTCCTGGAAAATCTGGCGAGCAACCGCCAGATGGTCTCTGCGTGGTGGGTGTCGAGATTCCCCGTGGGTTCGTCGGCGAGAATGAGGGCGGGGTTGTTCATCAATGCGCGAGCGATAGCCACACGTTGCTGCTCTCCACCGGACATCGCCTGAGGTCTGTGAGTGACCCGGTGATTGAGATCTACGATGTCCAACAATTCGCGGGCCCGCATTTCCATATTTTTCCCGCCGGTTCCACCAACCATCGCTGGTAGAACCACGTTTTCGAGCGCAGAAAGCGTTGGCAGCAGGTTGTATCCTTGAAATACGAATCCAAGCCTCTCACGGCGAAAGAGCGTACGCTGGCGATCTCCCATTTTCGCGAGATCATTGCCCTCGATGACGATGGAGCCCCCCGTTGGCTGATCGAGCCCGCCACACAGGTGCAAAAGCGTGCTTTTGCCCGATCCGCTCGCGCCCATGATGGCGACGAATTCACCCTGCCGGACTTCCAATGACACACCGTTGAGTGCGCGCACCGGCACCTTGCCCATCTGGTATTTTTTGTGGAGGTTAGAGACTGTCAGCACTACGTTCATCCTGCGCATTGTAAGGGTGTTTGCCGGACAAGGCCATTCTCACAATATGTAAAGAATCGCCACGAAAATCAGCTTATCACTTTTAGTGAAGCCGAATCGTCACGGGCAACGACGCAACATGGTACTTTATGGTCGTACTCTGTTACGATGCTGGAGGCAAACGCACTTCGTTAGTCCTGCGTGAAAGATGCGGGTGATCGCTCACGCGCATTGGCGAGTGAGCGAACGACCATCGGACAAGGATATCCACATCTGCGAACGCATGTCGGGGCGATTCGGTCTACTGGCTCCGCGCCCGCCTGCGGGTCGGGAAGCGTGACCTAGGCGAGCATTTAGGTTAAGATTTCCACTCGCCTCCAACCGTTCAGCCTGGTGCTCGACCCGAGCGGGCTGGGCGATAACGCAAGTGTTCACAGAATCATCTTGGAAGGGTCGTGCCGATGGATTTTGAATTGTCTGATGACCTGGTCGCGTTGCAGGACGTGGTCAGGCGATTTGCATCAGAGCAAATCGCCCCCAACGCTCGGCAGTGGGACCGCGAAGCGAACCTCCCGCGCGAAATGATCGCAAAACTGGCCGAATTGGGCCTTATGGGTATTTTTATCCCTGAGGAATATGGCGGATCGGCTTTTGGCGATACGGAAGCCACTATCATCATGGAAGAGGTGGCCCGTCACTGCGGCGCGACCGCTCTTACGCTGGACGCCCACAACGCCCTTTGCTGCGCCCATCTACTAATAGCGGCCAATGAAGAGCAAAAACAAAAGTACCTCCCAAAACTCGCATCGGGTGAATGGATTGGCGCATGGGCACTATCCGAACCTGGTTGCGGGAGTGATGCAGCCGCACTGACAACGACCGCTGTCGCAGACGGTGATGATTACATCCTTAACGGCTCAAAAGCCTGGATCACCAATGGCTACTATGGTCAGGTCTTCGTGGTGATGGCGAGGACCGATCCGGAAGCGGGCACAAAAGGTATCAGCGCATTTATCGTCGAACGCAACACGCCCGGATTCACCATCGGGACCAAGGAAGACAAGATGGGCATGCGGGCTTCGGACACTGTGGTGATCTCGTTCGAGGATTGTCGAGTATCCAAGGCAAACCTATGCGGCGAACCGGGCGGCGGATTCAAGGACGCGATGCGCGTGCTGGAGCGTGGGCGAATCACGATCGCGGGTATTGCGGTCGGACTCGCACGAGGCGCGTTGGAAGAAGCGCTCGCCTACTCGAAAGAGCGCGAAGCGTTTGGCAAGCCGATTTTCAATCATCAGGCGATCCAGTTCATGCTCTCCGATATGGCGACGGATGTCGACGCGGGAAGGCTTCTTACGCAACAGGCCGCGGTGCTTGCCGACGCGGGCAAGCCTTGCAACTACGAAGCGTCGGTCGCGAAGCTATTTACGTCGGAGATGGCGACCAAAGCATGTCTCGATGCCATTCAGATTCACGGCGGAAACGGGTACACCAAGGAGTTTCCGGTGGAACGTTACTTGCGTGACTCGAAGCTTTGCGAGATCGGAGAGGGGTCGAGTCAGATTCAGCGTATTGTCATCGCGCGTCAGTTGTTGGAGCGGTAGCCAAGAATTTCAGGAAAGGAACCTGTTATGGATTTTCATTTTGATGAAGATCACGCCATGCTTCGTCAGTCGATCGAAGAGTTCGCGACGGAAGTGGTGGCGCCGGGTGCCGCCGCTCGCGATGAAGCTGAGGCGCAAGACCCGGAAATTGTCAAGCAACTCGCGGAGTTGGGGCTGTTCGGCATCGCGATTCCCGAGCAGTACGGCGGGAGCGGCATGGGTTGCGTCGCATCGTCCATTGTGGTCGAGGAGGTATCGCGGGCTTGCGCCGGCACCGGTGTGCTGCTTAGCGCACATAATTCGTTATGTGTCGATCCGATCATGACGTTTGGCACGGACGCGCAGAAGGAGCAATACCTTCCGCAAATGGCATCCGGTGAGATGATCGGTTGCCTGTCTTTGACGGAGCCGGGCAGCGGTAGCGATGCAGGTGCTGCAACTTGCACAGCCGTGCTTAAGGATGACGGGTGGCACATCAACGGTACGAAGATCTTCGTAACTAATGGCAAGGAAGCCGGCGTGATGGTACTTATCGCCGTCACCGATCCGGATGACCCCAAGCGCAAGTTGAGTGCGTTCATCGTCGAGACGAATGCGCCAGGTTGCTCGCTGGCGAAGCTCGAGCACAAACTGGGTATCCGCTGTTCCTCGACGGGCGAGTTTGCGTTCGAGGATTGCGTCGTTCCCAAGGACGCGCTGCTGGGCGAGCGCGGCCGCGGCTTGAAGGTCGCGCTGACAACGCTAAACGGTGGACGGATCGGCATTGGCGCGCAGGCGCTCGGTATCACGCGAGCATGCTTGGAGGAATCCGTCGCGTACTCAAAGACACGCGTGCAGTTCAATAGACCGATCTCGTCGTTCCAGGCGATTCAACATAAATTGACTGATATCGCGGTGGGTTACGAGGCTGCCAAGTTGCTGGTTTACCGCGCCGCCTGGTTGAAGGATCAAGGCAAGGAGTACGCACAAGAGGCTGCCATGGGCAAGTTGTACGCGGCCGAAGCATCGTCGAGAGCGGCGAACCACGCGGTCCAGGTATTCGGCGGTTACGGCTATTGCCGCGAATATCCCGTGGAGCGTTTGCTCCGCGATGCGAAGATCACGGAAATCTACGAGGGCACGAGCGAAATCCATCGCCTGGTCATCGCGCGAGGACTGTAAGCGCCCCCAATTTGAAGGGACAGCAGCGTGGCTGAGTCAGGTGTGCAGACTACTGCACAAAAGCCGTCGTCTCCATTGCGGGGGAATGAATCGATCTTTGGCGCTGCGGAACCGTAGTCAACTGACAATCGACGTCGGCATGCATGCTACGCTTTGGACGTCGCTTCACAACAACGGAGGAGTAATCCAATCATGTCAGCTACTCAATCGGAGAAAATCGGCGTGCTCGGCGCGGGCACGATGGGACGAGGCATCGCGCAGGTGTTCGCACAGGCGGGGTATGAAGCGAAGATGTTCGACGTCATCCCCGAGGCGCTCAAATCCGCCACGGCAATGATCAACAAGATGCTCGATAAAGCTGTCGAGAAGGGCAAGATGGAAGCTACCGCCGCGGAGAGTGCCAAGTCACTTGTCGTGCCCGTCAGCAAAATGTCTGATTTCGGCACTTGCGATTTGATCGTCGAAGCAGCCACCGAAAAGCCCGAAATCAAAATCGACATTCTCAAGGAGGCGCAAGGTTATCTGAAAAACGGCGGCATCCTGGCATCCAATACGTCGAGCATCTCCATTACTCACCTCGCCGCTAAAGTCGACAAACCACAAACCTTTATCGGCATGCACTTTTTCAACCCGGTTCCGCTTATGAAGTTAGTCGAGGTGGTTGCCGGTCTGGCGACGGACGAAGGCACCATCGCTCGCACGATCAAGTACGCGGAAGCGGTCGGCAAGACGCCAATCAAGTGCAACGACTCGCCTGGTTTTGTTTCCAACCGCGTACTCATGCCCATGATCAACGAAGCCGTCTGCTGCCTGCACGAGGGCGTCGCCGATCCGGAGGGCATTGACGGCATCATGAAACTCGGCATGAACCACCCGATGGGACCGCTTGCCCTTGCAGACTTGATCGGCTTGGACGTTTGCCTGTTTATCATGGAGGTGTTGCATCGCGATTTGGGCGACGACCGGTATCGTCCGTGCCCGTTGCTCCGCAAGTACGTCGCAGCCGGCCATCTGGGCAAGAAGACAGGAAAGGGGTTCTACAATTATGGCTAGTACGAATGTGAACCTCACCATCGATGGTCCTCGGGCTACGATCACATTTACCGCCGACAACGGCGTGAGCATCCTTTCTGATACGGTCGTTCAGGACTTGCGAGGTAAGATCGCAGAAATCGCGCAAAACCGCGATATCCGCTGGACGGTCTTTCGCGCCGAGGGCAAGGTCTTTGTCGCCGGCGCGAATATCAAAGCGATGGCTGAATACAATCCAGAACAAGCGCGCGCGTACGGCGCCCTAGGCCAGGACACTTTCAATGTAATTGCCACCCTGCCGT
>JANQHN010000001.1 GCA_028282665.1 Phycisphaerae bacterium
AGCCATTGAGTTTGCCGTTCAGATCCGGAAGAACCTTGCCTACGGCACGGGCAGCGCCTGTGCTGGTAGGGATGATATTGACCGCCGCGGCACGGGCGCGACGCGGATCCTTGTGAATCTGGTCAGCCGTATTCTGGTCATTCGTGTAAGCGTGGCAGGTTGTCATCAAGCCTTCAGCAATGCCGAAGCTGTCGTTAAGCACCTTGGCGACGGGAGCGAGGCAGTTTGTGGTGCAACTCGCATTGGAAACACATTTGTGGTCTGCCGTGAGCTTGTCATCGTTAATACCCAAAACAACGGTGAGGTCCGGGTCGTCCTTCGCGGGAGCGGAGAGGATAACTTTCTTCGCACCAGCTGTGATATGGTCGCCGTACCCGCCCTTCTCTGACTCTCGCTTGGTAAAGATACCCGTCGACTCGACGGCAACGTCCACACCCAAATCACCCCAAGGCAAATTCGCGGGCGACCGCTCCGAAAACACTTTTACTTCTTTGCCGTCGACAACGAGCCCGTTCTCAGCGGTTTCAGCCGTGCCGCAATAAACGCCGTGAGCCGAATCGTATTGGAAGAGAAGGCGAAGCGCCGCAGGATCGGCCAGGTCATTGATTGCGACGACTTCAAATTCATCCTTGCGTTGCATCAGGTTGCGAAAGACCAGTCGTCCGATGCGTCCGAATCCATTGATACCGACACGAATAGCCATGAGTTTTGACTCCCTGTTGTAGTTGCCGGCAGGCGTCGCCCGCGCGATCCGAATGAGGCTTAGAAAGTGCGAACCGACCATGGGGAGATCAACCCGCACTGATTATACACAACATCAAGTTTGACGTTCGGGATGTGGCCTTTTAGCTCGTATCGCTATCACCCAGCGCCACAGGTCCGACGCACCGAAGTCGTCGCGGACGCGACGTGTCAAATCGGGTGAATTCAAGATGCTTCTCGCCCCGCGCCGAGGCTTCGGTAAACAGCTTGCGCAAGGGTAAGACCGACGCAAATTCCCGTCAAGCATGATTCACTTTACTATCGGCGGCTCTGCGGTAAACGCTGTAAACCAAGTTTCTCACACCCTCGACGGATTGCCCTGAATACGTAACGAGACGAGCACAACGCCCTTGTATCGGACCTCCACTGCATTGAGACAGTGAGATACGCACGGGTCCTCGCTTCGTTTGATAATTTGCTACGGCGAATTTGGCCGCAGGCTCACGCCTGGTAGGATCAGTTCCACATCGACCAACTCGACATTCTGGAGAGATCCCATGCAATCCAAAGCTATTCGTGCATTCGTTCTATTGCTGATCGCCTTATCGTCGGTCCCGCTTGCCGGAAGTGAAATCCAACTAGGCTTCGAACAGGGAATCGAGGGGCAACAACCGGCAAATTGGTTTGTCCCGACACAAGGATGGCGAGCTGAACTGACTAAAGAAGATGCTGCGACAGGTGAAGTCGCGCTTAAGCTCCTCCAATCGGACACCGCGGATGTGCCCTTCGGCAACGTCATGCGACGGATCAGTGCAATGGCGTATGGCGGTATGCGTGTCACGTTGACCGCGAAGATCAAGGTTGTCGGTGCAGGCCGGGGACAGATGTGGTTTCGAGTGGACCGCAAAGGCGGGCAGGCGGGCGCCTTCGACAATATGAATGACCGACCGATTATCGAAGGTGATTGGCAGGTGGCTCGGATCGAGCAAAATGTCGATACCGACGCCGAATTCATCAATATCGGTTTTATGTCTACAGGCGGATCCGCGACGCTCTATATCGATGATGTGCGTCTTAGCGCCACAGGCGAGGCGGTCGCGGCGCAACAGGCTTCACCCCCTCGGCCGTTCACGCCTCGCGGCGTCGAAAACCTCGTTGCGGCAGCAAAGTTGATGTCATACGTGCGTTTCTTCCATCCCAGTGATCAGGCCGTCGGTGTTTCGTCGTGGGAGCACTTTACGGTAGACCTTATAGAGCGTTGCGAATCAGCGAAGAATGCGGAACAGTTAACGATTATTCTGGAAAAGTCCTTTGAAAAAATCGCTCCCACCGTGGAAATATGGGCTGGAACGCCCGAACAGGCTCCTCCATTTCTTCCGGCCCCCGATCACACTCATTTGAAACGTTGGAAGCACTTTGGTGCTGGATCGATTGCAGTGATGACCAGTCACAGCATCTACCGCAGCAACGCGGAAAAGTTCGAAACAAATAAAGTGGACGGCGAATTCGAACCTTTGTTTGTCATCAAGAAATTGGGCGGTGGCGTTTGCTGCCGTATTCCTATTGCTGTCTATGCGGATAAACATGGCACATTGCCGTATGCGAAAGAAGCTCATAAATGGTCTTCCAGAAAAGACCTACCAAGGCTTACCGCGTTAAACCGCTCCACGCGACTTGCTGGAATTGCCCTTGCGTGGGGTGTTTTCCAACACTTTTATCCCTACTTCGATGTTGTCCAAACGGATTGGGAAGCGGCATTGCCCGTTGCCTTAGCACGGGCCGCGACCGACGCGGATGAGCAAACGTACCACCTCACCCTCAATGAGCTCGTAGCAAAGTTGCATGACGGCCATGGACGAGTGAACCGAGTGAATGCTCGACCGACCTCGTTCCTGCCGGTCGCACTGACGTGGGCAGGTAAAGAACTGGTAGTAGCCGGAAAGGATAAGTCAATACCGGAGAAGGTAAGCATCGGCGATGTCATGGTTTCGATCGACGGCAAACCAATCGAGGCATGCGTCGACGAACAAGGTCGTTACATTTCCGCAGCGACAAAAGGTTGGAAGCGTTACCGAATCTGCCAAGAGTTGGTCATGAATTACCCTACGGGTTCAACGGTGCGGTTCGTATTTCGTAAACCTGCGGGCGAGCAGTATAGCATAGCGTTGGACCGGGTCAGTCAGTTTCCAAAAGACGAAGTGAATACCACCAGACCGGGCAACGGCGCGGAACTCACCGAGGGGATAGTCTACTTCGATCTGGATCGCGCGGAGACAGCGGAATTGGAGGAATTGCTGCCCAAACTAGTGGAGGCCCAAGGCATCATCTTCGACCTTCGGGGTTATCCGGGCTCCGCGGCCTATCAGCTCATGGAGCATCTGATTGATAGCCCGGCGCAAAGCGCTCGCTGGATCGTGCCTATCGTGCGGTACCCTGATCGAGAACGGATTGAATGGCATAAAGCCGAACGGTGGAATCTATCGCCCAAAAAACCGCGCCTGAAAACGAAGATCGCCTTCTTGACGGATGGGCGCGCAATCTCCTATGCCGAGTCAATCATGGGCATCGTCGAGCACTACAAGATGGGCGAAATCGTGGGTACAACGACAGCGGGAACTAACGGAAACGTGAATCCATTCATGCTGCCCGGCGGGTATATGGTGTTTTGGACCGGCATGAAAGTGCTCAAGCACGACGGACGTCAACACCACGGCACGGGTATTCAACCGACCGTGCCGGTCGAGCCGACGGCAAAAGGCATTGCGGAAAGGCGTGACGAGGTGCTCGAGAAAGCTCTGGCGGTATTGATGGAGACGATTAAGAACAACTAGAGCAAGCTCTAGCCAGGTGTAGCGTCCGGCACCGTGTTTTGTACTGCCGGAAAGTCGACATGGAACCCTACGTTTGGATTGAAACGGCTATAGCCCTCGGGGTCGCACAGCGCCCACTACGGATCTCGACGCTGCACAGGCGAATTACACACAAACGCGAATGGGCATGCCAGGACCCGTCGTTCGCCGGGGTGGATGACGTTCCCACACGCCGGGAATGATTGCGTTACAATCCGGGCAGCTATTTCCCTTCATGCGGTTGTCTTCCACGATAAAGCCGCGGCGTTTGATCAGCGTTTCGTTGCAGGCATGACAGCGAGTGTTTTCGAGATCGCCCACACCGCCGGCGGCGTTCCCCGGATAAACGTACCGCAGCCCAGCCGCCTTCCCGATTTCGCAGACGCGAACCAGGCTTTCCGCGCGAGTGCGTGGACGGTCGTTCATCTTGTAGTCCGGGCGAAATGCCGTCACGTGCCACGGAATATCAGGCGATACCGACGCAATGAACGAGGCCATCTTGGTGATCTCATCGTCCGAATCATTGAATCCCGGCACTACCAGCGTTACCACCTCGACCCAGAATCCTTTCTCATGCAATAGCGCAATCGTGTTCAGAACCGCCTTGAGCGTCCCACCCAACCTGCGGTAGTCGCGATCCTCGAAGCTCTTGAGGTCCACCTTGTACAAATCGACGTAGGGGCGGATGTACTCGATCACTTCGGGGGTGGCGTAGCCATTACTGACAAAGCCGCAAGTAATGCGCGCTTCTTTCGCACTTTTGAAAATCTGAGTTGCCCAGTCGGCCGTAATCAGGGGCTCGTTGTAAGTACTCACGATAACGGGCACGCCGTGATCAACGCCGGCAGCGACGATTCGCTCAGGATCGACTCTCACAGGTCCTGCAGTGGCATGGGAATCGCGGAGGGTTTGGCTACTAACCCAATTTTGGCAGTAAGAGCAGTGAAAATCGCAGCCGAGCATGCCGAAAGACAATGCATCGCGGCCGGGGAAGGCGTGGTAGAACGGTTTCTTTTCGATGGGATCAACGGCGAGCCCGGCGACGTACCCGGCAGGTGCCTTGATTGTCCCTCCTTCGTTGAATCGAACCCTGCACACGCCTTCCTTGCCGTCGCCGATCAGGCATCGATGAGCGCATGCGACGCAGCGCACCCGTCCCCTGCCCTCGTCAATCGAGAGTTCGGGAGCCGCTTCCATGACCAGGTCTTTCAAGATCGTGCTCAGTTCCATCTTGTGCGGTCCACCTTCCATGACAGATCACGCGGCCGGCGTGGCAAGTTCCTGCCAAACACAGGGAATCATTATAGAACTCGGAATCGAATCCGTCGAAGTCAGACACCGCACGAACAGCCCAAGTGGCTTTCGGCTCATGAAATCTTAATTAGCGCTAATAAATGGCAAGATGTCCGCTATTGCGTAACGGGTCATTCTATCGGACTGACGAAATAAATCGTTAATGCTTTTCAGAAAAGGCGTTAAGAACAGGTAAATCGGATAACTTTGCCCTTGCAAAAGCGAATTTGTGCGATAGAGTACCGCAACCCGGGGTTCGACCCCCCTAGGTATCCTCAGCCAATAGGCCGGTGAACCCTCACACATCAGGAGCCAGGGAAGGCGAAGATCGAGTCGCCGCGATGAAAATCATATGCGGAGACCGCTCCCCGTAAAGCCACACGGAAGTTGCAGCGTCCAGGCCCCAATGGGGTCGGCGTTCGGACGAAGGTCCACGAAAAGTTTGATTCGGTCGAAGTGTAGATACCCGCGAGGAAAATCACGGGCGATCGAATAGAAGAAGATAGCGTGCCGCACGAACGAACGTGCCACACGGATGAAGAATCATGGAAAGACTCAGCAACGTACGCAACATCGGTATTTCCGCTCACATCGACTCAGGCAAAACGACGGTTACGGAGCGCATCCTGTTCTACGCCGGCCGCATTCACCGCATCCAGGAGGTGCGCGGCAAAGACGGCGGTGCGACCATGGACTTCATGGAACTCGAGCGGGAACGCGGCATCACCATCACCTCCGCTGCCACCAGCGTAGAGTGGAAGGGCAAGGCCGTCAGCATTATCGATACGCCAGGTCACGTCGACTTTACCGTCGAAGTGGAGCGTTCGCTCCGCGTACTGGATGGCGCGGTATTGCTGCTTTGCGCCGTCGCGGGTGTGCAATCACAGTCCGTCACCGTCGATCGCCAGATGAAGCGCTATCGTGTGCCCAGGCTTGCGTTCATCAACAAAATGGACCGCGTGGGTGCTGATCCGTCACGCGTCATTGCCGACCTGGAAAAGAAACTGGGGCACGTTGCCGTTCCCATCCAGATTCCAATTGGCGCGGGCGAAAACTTCGAAGGCATTATCGACTTGATTCGCATGAAGGCGATCCGGTTTGATGGCGCCCACGGCGAAAACGTCATCGAGTACGACATTCCCGCGGAGCATGCGGATGAGGCCCTGCGTGCCCGCAACGGCATGCTCGATACGCTCAGCCTTTACGATGACGAACTTATGGAAATGATGCTCGAAGAGCAGGATATCCCCGAGGATGCGATTCACAAAACGTTGCGTCGCACGACCCTGGAGCGTGAGATCACACCGATCCTCCTGGGCACCGCCTACAAAAACAAAGGTGTGCAGATCCTGCTGGACGCGGTCAATGAGTACCTGCCCTCGCCGCTGGATCGCGTTGCCTACGCGACAGACAACCAGAACGAAGGCGCAGAAACAACGGTAACGGCCGACCCGGATGGCCCCATGGTCTCAATGGCATTCAAAATTGTGGACGAGCCCTTCGGTCAAGTCACTTATGTTCGCATTTATCAGGGCAAGATGGTCAAAGGCTTGCAGTACATGAACTCGCGTACTGGCAAGAAGCACCGCATCAGTCGCATCCTGCGAATGCACGCCAACGATCGCGAAGACCTCAACGAAGCGCGAGCAGGCGACATCGTGGCCGTCATGGGCTTGGACTGCGCATCGGGCGATACGTTCTGCGATCCGTCAATCAACTATTCGCTCGAACGAATTCACACGGCGGAACCGGTGGTCGCACTGGCTGTTCGCCCGGTCAAAACCGCCGATCGCGATGCCATGTCAAAAGCGCTCAACCGTTTCATGAAAGAGGACCCGACCTTCCACGTTTCGCAGGACGAGGAAACGGGCGACACCATCATCGCGGGCATGGGCGAGTTGCACCTTGAAGTGTACATCGAACGAATGCGGCGCGAGTACAACGCAGAGGTGGAAGTTGGCGCGCCGCGTGTGAGCTACCGCGAAGCCCCGACCCAAACTTCCGAATACAATCACAAGCACAAGAAACAGACCGGCGGTTCCGGGCAGTACGCCCATGTTATCGGCAAGCTCATCCCTCTGCCCGACGATGCGGAAGAAGACTACGAGTTTGAGAGCAAAGTCGTGGGTGGTCGAATTCCTTCGGAGTACGTTCCTTCGGTGGACAAGGGCTTCCAGATTGCCCGGGCGAAAGGCCCGCTCGCCGGTTTCGAAATCATAAAAGTAAGCATGCTGCTGGAGGACGGATCAGCCCATGCGGTCGATTCGTCGGACCTCGCGTTCCAGATTTGTGCGCGTGAAGCGTTCCGCGAGGCGTTCATGAAGGCCAAACCCGCCTTGCTCGAACCGATCATGAAAGTGGAAATTGAAACACCCAGCGAATTTCAGGGTTCCGTCTCGGGCGACATCGCAACGCGTCGCGGCATCGTGACCGGCACGGAGATGAAAGAACTGACTACAATGGTCTTCGCTGAAGTACCTCTGTCGAGTATGTTCGGTTACGCCACCGACGTCCGCTCACAGACGCAAGGCAAGGCTACATTTTCAATGGAATTCCTCTGCTACCGCCAGGTACCGCGAAACCTTCAGGACGATATCATCGAACGTATCCGCAAGCAGCGGGAAGAGGCGAAGAAGTAAGAGTAAAGTTAACTCTATTAGCCACCCTACCAATCCCCAAATTAACTACTGGTTCCAATTTGAGGGTATCCATATAAAATAAATCCCCTCTTTGTTGACAGATTGATTCGCTCACCAAATAGACAGTAACCACATAGATATGGCTGGATAGCGCTGGGATTTTCCTTGAATAGCTGTTTCGCGTTTGCTACGATCATACTAGACATGGGGGTATTAAATTCGCCCAAGCTTCTCGGGGAACATCTCTGACACAATCAGGAGTACACTACGATGTGGAAGCAATTCTATCGCGCAGGTCTTATTTCATTTTTCATTATGTTTAATTCATCTTTTTCGTCGGCCGAAGTCATATTTGTAAACAAACAGGCCAGCGGCAACAATGACGGTACCAGTTGGTCGAATGCCTTCACGACGATTGATGCCGCCCTGCAATCAGCCGTGCCCGGCGAGAGTGAGCTATGGGTCGCCGCTGGGACGTACACGCCTGCTGTAAATGGCGACCGAACCAGATTGCCCGTGAATGTCCCGCTCTACGGCGGCTTCAGCGGAAACGAATCGAGCCGCGAAAAGCGCGATCCTGCCGCAAATGTTACGACGATAGCCGGCTTGCCGGAAGTGGTTCACATTTTCGTTGCCAGAGGTTTCGGCGCGGGGCTCTTCATTATCGACGGATTCCGCTTTTTCCAAGGAGGTCAAGGAACTCACGATTTCCTTGATGAGCCAATCGGGGGCGGCGGAGCCCTTCGAATTGAAGATACCACGGTAATCGTTAGACAATGCCGTTTTGAGAACAACGCCACCCCGCCTTTCATTGAACCCCGAACCATCAACGGCGGTGCCATTTATTGCTACAACTCGACACTTGAAGTGACAAAGTGCGAGTTTATCGGCAACTACTGCCGGGACCTTGATCTTTGGCCCACAAACACGACAGGAGGGTGGGGCGGCTCAGGCGGAGCGATTTCTGCTGAATCATCTTCACTCCTGATTCAACAGTCAAAGTTTTCGGCAAACCGTGCCGGACGTGGCGCTCCCACCGACGTGTTCATTCCAGGCGTTCAACCTCCCGGCGGTCGTGGAGGATCGGGTGGCGCTGTGTACATGTATCAATGCGAACGCATTATACGGAATTGTCTATTCACCGGAAATGAGTCCGGCCCTGGCGGCAGCGGTAACCCTCCCGGCGTTTGTGGCAACGGAGGCGCAATCGCGGGGACAAACAATATTGGCACCAGTGGAACATTGATGAACTGCACATTCGTGGGAAATGAAACCGCTCAGGCCTATGGCGACGTAGGCGAAGGAGGAGCCTGGTTCGGCTATTCATGGTATACATCAATCTCAAATTGCATCTTTGCCGATAACTACCCAGGTCATTTGGCCGCGGAAGCGGCCAGCCTCTCTCCACACTATTGCAACCTTGTAGGCGAAAACAATTTTCAAAACGGCAACATAGATGCCGACCCGCTGTTCGTTTCAGGCGAAAACTATCGCCTCATGAAGACCTCACCGTGCATCAACACCGGAAACCCGGATTTCATTCCCGCGGAGGGGGAACTGGATTTCGGTGGCCGGCCTCGCGTTTTCGCCGATCGCGTGGACATGGGTGCATACGAATTCGGTTGGGGAGATTCAAACAGTGACGGCGAAATCAACCTTGTGGATTTGGCTGCTCTGTGGGCTAACGACTGTGTGACTGGTCCCCTGCAAACGGCAACGCCTCCCGTCTCCCCCTCTTGCACGGCGTTTGACTATGATTGGGATGGCGATGTCGATACGGAGGATCTAGCCAAGTGGCAGCATTTCTTCTCACGCTAGCCACAATGGGTACAATCCGATCATCGTGTTGAAACAACTATTGCAATACTTGCTCGAAAGCATCTAAGGAAGAAGGGCAGCCCCAATTGGGTTGCCCTTCTTTTGCTCGGTACACCGCTACAGAACTCACATTAGCTAGTCGCCAATCTCCACGGATTCCGCTGCTGTCACGATCTCGTTTGATCCGGCGCGGGCCTCTTCCGCAAACCAGCGTCGCTGGAAGTAGAGGGCGACGTTTACCAAGGCGATGAGGACGGGCACCTCAACGAGTGGCCCGATCACGGCTGCGAAGGCCTGACCTGACGTAATACCGAATACCGCAATCGCAACCGCGATGGCAAGCTCGAAGTTGTTGCTGGCGGCGGTGAAGGCGATGGTCGTCGTTTTCGAATAGTCCGCTCCGAGCTTCTTGCCCATCCAAAACGAGATCAGGAACATCACCACGAAGTAAATGCCCAGTGGCAGTGCGATGCGTAACACATCAAAAGGAAGCTGCACGATCTTTTCACCCTTGAAGCTGAACATCACCACGATCGTGAACAGCAGTGCGATGAGCGTGATGGGTGAAATGACGGGCGTGAACTTACCCTCGTACCAGTCTTGCCCTTTCACATTCACCAGTACGAAGCGGGTCAGCATGCCCGCGAAGAAAGGGATTCCCAAGTAAATCAAAACACTTTGGGCGATCTGCCCGATTGTCACGTCCACGGCAACGCCTTGCAGTCCGAACAGCGGCGGGAGGATCGTGATAAAAAGCCATGCGTACACGGAGAAGAAGAGAATCTGAAAAACAGAATTAAAGGCGACAAGCCCCGCGGCGTATTCCCGGTCGCCCTTCGCAAGATCGTTCCACACAATCACCATCGCGATGCACCGCGCAAGACCGATCAGAATTAAGCCGACCATGTACTCGGGATAACCGCGCAGCAAGAGAATCGCGAGGGCAAACATCAGAGCCGGGCCTATCACCCAATTTTGCACCAGCGACAAACCCAGCACTTTCGTGTTTCGGAACACGTCGCCAAGTTCCTCGTACTTCACTTTCGCCAGCGGTGGGTACATCATGAGGATCAGTCCCACCGCAATGGGAATGTTCGTCGTCCCCACAGAGAAACGATTCAGCAGCCCTTCGACCGCCGGGAAGAAGTGCCCCAGCGCGACGCCAACGGCCATCGCCAGGAAGATCCATAAAGTTAGAAATCGATCCAGGAACGACAACCGCGAAGGGCACTCTGCTTGCATGGAATTACTCCGGTTTCCGCGCCGCGATGTTCAGGCTGGCGATGTAGTCAGAAGGCTTGTCGCCGTTTGGCAACGCTTCAACAATGTTTTGATAAAGAGGATCCTCAAACGAGGTCATCGACTCGATGTATTCCGATTTGCATTCGAGCCGGATGTCCGTCAGGCCTGCCTCTTTGGCGAATCGTTCGTTGTCGGAAACCAACGCAGCGCCCGCAACACAGCCTACGAGGGCATCTATCATGCTCAGAATCTCATCAGGAAGCGGCCTGAGGAGTGCGAGGTCGGAAATCGCAGTTCGACCGCCCGGTTTGAGCACACGGGCAATCTCACGCCATACCTGTCCTTTGTCCGGCGACAGATTGATCACGCAGTTGGAAATCACGACATCCACGCTGGCGTCTGCGACCGGTAGGTGTTCAATCTCACCAAGGCGGAATTCGACGTTTTCCAGTCCGCTTTGGTTGCGATAGGCCTCTATATTATGACGCGCTTTGCTGAGCATGCCGGGCGTCATGTCCACGCCGATGACCCGACCAGTCTCCCCTACGCGCGGTCCGGCGATGAAGCAATCGAATCCGCCACCCGCCCCCAAATCGAGCACGACCTCGCCCGGTTTGAGTGAAGCCAGCGCAGTGGGATTGCCGCAGGACAAACCCATGTTCGCGCCTTGCGGAAGTGATTCGAGATCTTCTTTGGCGTAACCGACAGCCGTGGCAACCTGATTCACCGTCAGCGTGGTCGGACCGCAACAACCTCCACCCGAGCAACATCCTCCATCATCACCACCGTCTTGCGCGACAGAAAGCACACCCGACCACTGGCCCGATTTAGCGATTTCTGCATATCCTTCGCGCACTTTGTTGCGAATATCGTCCGCACTCTGTTGATTTTGTGGACGTGACATCTTGCCATCTCCTTTATGGGGTTGCGTTCGCACTGAACAACCGAGGAAGTTGCTCGACAAACGCCTTGATTTCATCCCTTACGCGGCGGTAATGGGGTAGAGCTTCTTCTTCAGAGGCGGCGCCTTTTGCAAGTTTGGGAGGATCGTCGAATCCTTGATGGACAACACGAGCGTTGCCTGGAAAGACTGGACAATTTTCGTTGGCATGACCACAGACCGTAACCACCAGATCGAGCGTCTCCGGATCACATGCGTCGATGGTGTTGCTGGTGTGGTTCGAAATATCGATCCCCGACTCAGCCATCACCTTGATGGCGAGCAGGTTGAGACCGTGCGGATTCGTACCGGCACTGCAAGAATCGATCGTGTCGCCGTGAAGGGACTTGGCCCATCCTTCCGCCATCTGTGATCGACATGAATTGCCCGTACACAAAAACAACACACGAGGTTTGCTCGCCATCGTTACGCTCCCTTGTAACAACAGGTCAGTTCTGTGACGTCGGCGCTGAGTAGCTCGTTGATCCGTCGCTCATCCCTGCGCATTTGTGGATCCTCGCAAAGCGAAGCATTCACCCATTCAATCGCACCCAGCACCGCGGACGGCGCGTCCCCCGCCGCACGTTTGAAATAACGCCACCGCCCCTCGCGACGTCGCTGCACCAAGCCCGCCTGATACAACAGGTCGAGGTGCTTAGAAACAGTCGAAGGAGCCAACTCAAGTAAAGCAACAAAGTGGCACAAACACAGTTCCCGATCGCGCAAGGCAAGCAGCACCCGCAACCGGGCCGGATCACTCAATGCTTTCGAAATGGCGATAAAATCGCGCATTTAATATTCCCTCACTTCGCCAAGTATCGAAATATAGTGCACTAAAAATGTTTGTCAAGGAGCAAAATGGCCAATGGAAGGAAAGAGTGTACTGTAATCGTATTAGACGCATGAGTGGTTTGTGCGGAGTGCACCTGTTTGGACACTAACGCACCCGCAAATTGCTTACGCTCCGGCGCTATTCAGTAAGAGTAAACGAAGACCAAAATCGAGTGCGTTTCGCCAACGATTAAGTTGTTCCACAACCTCGACATTTCGATCAATTGCCGGATACCCGAGAAAACGCCGGGCACTTCCGTATCCAAACGGCGTTGTTACCGCTTGCGAATCAGTTATCAGCCCCTCAAACACGAACAGGGCGATCCGGGTTCTGAAAGGAACGTTATCAAAGGCGAGGCTGGGCCACCAATGCCGTCGTTGAAATAGTTCGGCAAAAGCGGCTCCATGCCAGGGACAGGCCATTGCATCACTGAAGCGCTGTTACCGTTGTTACAATAGAATCCAACCTTAAATTCAATTGGGCATGGCATGTTTAATCAATTGCCCGTTCTCTAAGACACTGCAAACCAAAGAGGGTTTCAAAAGATCTTAATTGGCGACATCGCCCTGCAAAGCCGCCTTGGAATAGGTTCTAGCCAAACACCGCGATCCCTGTTACGGTGATTGTGCCGCGCGCTCGGCCCATGGGTTATCCCCCCGAGTCGAAACCGCGTTCCCTGCTGGAATCGACCAGAACTACAAGCGGGATCTCGCCAAGCCATGGTTTCTATGTCGCCCATACCGCCAAACGGTTTTTTGATGCACTACCTCTGGTGGTGGATCATCACCGTCAGCGTCGGATTGCATACTTGGTGCTTTTTTTGCCTCTCTCGCGACTGGAACCGAAAAAGACGGTTGATCGCAGGAAACGCACTCATCACCCTGAACCTCTTGCTTATCGCAGGCACGGTCGGCGAAACCTGGTTTCGATACTTTCATCTGGAAACGCATGAGATCGGGCTTACGCTCGGTTCACGCCGCTGGCTCGCCGTGTGTGCGAATCGGAACCCTATGGGTTATCGTGACGAGATCTGGCCGGTCACCAAGCCCACCGCTACTCGACGCATCGCTTTTGTCGGCGATTCGTTCACGTTCGGCTGGGGCATCAACGACCCCCGCGACCGTTTCACGGACTTGATCGAGCGCCGTTTTGCGGAATCCGGCGAACCCATGAGAGTTGAAGTCATGAACGTCGGCAAACCGGGCACGGAAACGGGCGAACACATCGACGCGATCCGCAAGATGATCGAGGGTTTCGACGTAGACGAAGCCGTACTTTGCTACTGCTTCAACGACATCGACGACCTCACCCGTTCTGGAGAAACACCCAGAGCTCCCTATCCGCCACCGGGAACCTTTACGAATCTCGAATCATCGTTTCTGTTGGACTACCTCTACGTTCAATTGGTCGCCAGACCTTCGCCGGGAATGGTTGACTACTTCGACCGCCTCGCCCGAACCTACTGGGATCCGCAGAGCTGGAGTATTCAGTGTTATCGGTTCGACCTGATGATCCGGCTCTGCCGGGAAAAGGATGTAGACTTCCGCGTCGCGCTGCTGCCGATGCCAAGGAATGGAAAAGGCGATTACGATCCGTACGCAGTGCACGCGCGAGTCGCCGGTTTCTTTGAATCGCGATCGGTGCCGGTCGTCGACCTGCTACCGACCGTCAAAGGCATTCCATCGGCTGAACTCGTTGTCAACAGCCGGGATTATCACCCAAACGAGAGGGCAAACTCCCTATTCGCGGACCATATCTGGGAGGCATTTTATGCACGAAAGCAAGCTGGAAGTCCTGGAGACAACGGAGGGATGAACCGTTCGTCAGAACGAAAAACTCCGCAACAAAGGAACGGGAAGAGTTAAGGCCCGGAAACAAGCTGCGGCCTCCTATCCACTCTTCTCTTTTTTTCCCGTGCGTTCCTTCTTCAAGGTGATTGGCTTATTTCCATCTCATCAATGGACCGCTCGAGCAAGCTCAAACCAGGTGCAGCGTCCGACACCGTGTTTTGCACTGCCGGAAAGTCGACATTGAATGCTACGTTTGGATTGAAACGGCTATAAAAAATTCCGCTGGCGACCAATGATGATCCTTTGCATAAGGAATAATTGGAGAACTTCAGAACTACGGTTCCTTCTCAAGACTGACCGTATCACGCCACCTTATTGAAACCATGCTTTGAGCGAACGCGTCGCCCGGTCCGCATCGATGGCTAGCAGACGGGCAATCTGAATCCACTATAGACGGTCGATCGAAAATCGGCTTTGTCAGCACGTAACCACCGGCACGCCGTCGTAGTCCGCCGGTTTCGCAGAGGGTTGGTGGTCGGTTTTGTCCTCGTGTGTACCACAAGCAATGGGTTCGTAGCGCTGGCGGAATTGGTGTGGCGTGAATTTCGATTCCGCAGCGAGCGCCGCCAACGCGGTCGCCGATTCGAAATCGCCCTTTTCAAGTCGAATCATGTACGCCCGCGCCACCCCATACGTATACGAATTCATATCAACTTGGCGAATGCGCGTACGGTTCGTTTCCGAATCGATCAGGCTTTCGAATGGTACGGGCACAAGGTTACCATTTTGCATTGTTACCATCACGCCGGCAGGAAGGTCAGATTTCGAATCCAGTAACAATCGCACTCCACCGTGCCCCAAATCCCGCGTGTAACTCATATCGAATGTAGAAGGCCTGGCACAGCGGAGCTCATACCCCAATGTATGACCAACAATCGTGATCTTTTCACCACGTTCAGCGAATCGCCTTGTCAACTCTTCTTTGAGTAATCGCGCGAACGGAATCTCGCTAAGTCTGGGGTGACCAAATGCATCGCGCGGAATTTCCTTACCCAAAAGCCTCGTCAATGCATCATCCACACCCAGCTTGTAGGCAACACCTTCCGCCACAACTGCTACGCCATCCTGTCTACCCATAATGCGTCGCTTCAGAATCGACCCCTCGATGACGTCCGCAACTTCCGAAATCGCCGTCGTCTTGGGAAATTCCTCCGGAATGACCGTGACTGTCGCACCCGCCGCCTTGCCAATCCCCAGTGCCAGGAAACCCGCATGCCGGCCCATGGTCACGACCACATACCAGCGCTTCGTCGTTTTTGAATCTTCCATCAGATTCGCGATCACCTGAGCGCCCAAATGCCTCGCCGTGTAGAATCCAAACGTCGGAATGTCACCGGGCAACGGCAGGTCGTTATCAATGGTCTTTGGAACATGGACGACACGAATGCGTCCGCCGGACGCCTCTGCAACGAACCTGGCGCTAAGCGACGTATCATCACCACCGATCGTCAGCAGGTGTGTCACACCCAGTTGTTTGAATCGACGTAAAACTCGCTCGGTTTTTTCCGGATCAGGTGCAACTACCGTGGTTTTCTTGAGACGTGCTTCATCTAACAAATTCGCGCGCGACGTACCTAAAATCGATCCACCCTCAAAGTGGATACGGCTCATTTGCTTGATGGATAGTTCGCCGGCGTGCTGATCCGGCTCAAACTCCTTAGCGACCAAATGCGAAAATCCGTCTACGAACCCGATCACCTTTAAACCGTTGTTGATCGCCTCGATCGCTGCCGAGCCAATAACACCATTAATGCCCGGCGCAGGCCCACCACCCACAATAATGCCCATCGTTGCTTGATGCATGACGCGATCCTTTTTCGTTACACTCGATTTGCCGTTACCGCTTGGGGTCCACATAGTTTTATCGTCGCCTCGAAGCCCAAAAAACAATCGCGATGCTCGATTTTCGCACTTTGCCCGTGTACCGATTGCCAAACAACAGGCCCTATAATCTTAGGCAGTCATTCCTGAAAAGTCGGTTGCCATAATCCCGCTGCCGGCAGGTCGCTGCTCATTCATCCGGCGGGCCACCCGCCGATATCCCACTACAAAGCCCTTAATGGGTCAATGTCAGCTTCGCTTAAAATCACATCAAGATTCGCCAGCACGTTCGCCAAGCGACGCGCTAA
>JANQHN010000391.1 GCA_028282665.1 Phycisphaerae bacterium
GCCTATCCGGTGGACGGCGGGTTGCATGGCGGCCTGCACGCCATCGAGTTGAGCAACTGGCTCGCGGTGTCGGGCGACGCCTTCCGCGCCGGCGGCGCATCCGACTTGCGGGCCGGGATCGTCGACGTGCTGCCGACCGTGTTGACGCTGTTGGGGATCGACGTACCGGCGCATGTGCAGGGCCGTGTCCTGTCGGAAGCCATGCCCGATGCATCCGGCGCGCCGCCGGAACAGAAGACCGACACCGTTACCGTCGATGGCGCGGCGGGCTACCGCGTGCACCTGACCCATAGCCGGGTGGGCGACACGCCGTATCTCGATCGGGGGTGGGTCGAACGGACGGACTAGCCGGTTGCCGATTCGTCTGCGGCTCCGCGGTTCTCGTCCCGGCCGGCCAATTCGAACGCGTCGGCGTGAATATCCGCCAGGCTGGCGCCCTTGAGGTAAGCTTGCGTGCGCGCCGCATGCACCATGGCCGGCAACCCGCAGAGATAGACCCGCCACCCGGCCAGATTGCCGAATTCGTGCAGGGCGACGGCGTCGGCCCGCCCCGGGATGCAGTCGTCCGGTACATCCCGGCCCGAGACGCAGGGGTGATAGTGGAAATTATCGTGCGCGGCATGCAGGTCGCGCAGCGGATGATGCCGGTAGAGGCCATCGCGCGACCGGCTGCCGTGATAGAGGTGGATGTCGCCCTGGTGCCCGGCATGCAGGGCATCCCGCGCGATGCTGAACAAGGGCGCGAGGCCGGTTCCCGTGCCGATGAGAAGCATGTTCTGCGGCTCGCGCGTCGGAAGATAGAAGCACGTGCCGGCCGGCGCACTTACTTCGACCAGGTCGCCGGCCTTGATCGTATCGCAGAGCCAGGTGCTGACCGCGCCGCCGGGCAGGCGTTTGACGTGAATTTCCAGTTCCGGGATCGTGCCGGGCAGGCTGGCGAGGGAGTAACTCCGGATCAGGCCGTCGGGCCGGCGCAGGTTGATGAACTGACCCGCATGGTAGTGCAGCGGCGTTTCCGGCGACAGGACGACGCGGTGCACCGTCTCGCCGAGCGCCTCGGTGAACACCACCGTTGCCGGTTGAAACGCGGCGTCGTTATCCGGCGACGCCAGGGTCAGGTCGCCGTCGGGACGGCACTGGCAGGCGAGGAAATACCCTTCGTGGACGAATGTTTCCTTCAGGCCCGCTTGCGCTTCCGCCGGGACATAGCCGTCCATCGCCCGCATCATGCAGGATTGGCACGCGCCCTTGCGGCAGGAATTCGGCACCGCGACGCCATGGCGCAGCAGCGCGTCCAGCACCGATTCATCGGCGGCGCGGTCGAACGAGGAATCCGCGACGGTGATTTTCGGCATGGGATCGCGCCGGACCCGGTCAGCGGTTCAGAACGTCGTCGCGCACGCTTTCGGCGACGCCCAGAATCGTCGTCAACAGGCTTTTCGGCACGCCGAGTTCTTCCAGCGTCGATTTGAGATGGCCGCAAACCGCGTCGAAATGGCTGTCGTTCAAGCCGCGCGACACCAGGCCCGCATGCGCGGCCCGCATGTCCTTGCCGGTGTACTCGTTCGGTCCGCCGAACGCCATGGTCAGAAAGGCCTTCTGCTTCGCCGCCTGATCGTCCATGTCGACGGAGTCGAAAAAGTGGCTGATGCTCGAATCCGTCAACACCTTGCGGTAAAAGATGTCGACAGCGGCGTCGACCGCCACCGCCCCGCCGATCTCGTCGTATACGCTCGTGTCCATCCTGCGTCTCCTAGGTCTTGGCCGAGGGGATGGCGCCATCCCCTCAAATCACGCGCAGGGTAGGCGGATTGCCTTAATCAACTATTACCGCAATAGTTGATATTTCTATATTTTTGCTCGGAAAAGGAGTGTTTTGAGACTCGTGCGGTCAACGGCTCAGGGCGTTGACCAGCAGCAGCACGCCCAGGACCAGGAAAATACCCAGCGCGATCAACGAATACCCGCGCATGCCGGCCGCCCCGCGGGCGCGCATGACGAAGGTCAGCAGCGCCGCGCCGGCGATGAAATACGCGAAATACTGCCAATTCCAGTCCATCGGTTGTCCTGTTCCGCGCGGTTCCCGCAATCGTGTCTGGCGTTTTCCCGACGCGGGAGTATATCTCAGGAATGGAGAAACGCCCGATATCGCGTCGGAAGATATTGACCCGCCTCGCCGCCGTGGCGGCCGGCGCAATGGTCGTGACCGCCTGCGAATCCAAACCGCCGATCCGCATCGAAGGCAAGGGCGGCTCGAAGACCAAGACCCGGGTCAAGGTGAAGGTGCTGTACTGACGGCGCGCGTTGCCGCGCCGCATTCGCGTGATTCCCTAAACGCCCGAGATTGAGTAAGGTGCGCCGGTCTATCGCGCGCCTGCGCACCGGGTTTGCCCGCTTGGCGGAATTGGTAGACGCAAGGGACTTAAAATCCGCCTGAAATTCTCTAATTAATTGAAATTAAATAGAAAATTACCCTAAGTGGGCTTGCACATTCCCTACACAGTCTTTTTGCGGTTCGTCGTTTTCGTTTGATGTGAACAGGTCACGTCGTGTATCCACACCCAAGGTGCGGACGTGGCGGAATCGGTAGACGCAACGGACTTATCTAAGTGAGTGCCCTGTTGGAAACGGCAGGTGTAGAACCGCTCAAATTCGGGGAAACCTTTTCAGCTAGGCTGATGGCAATCCCGAGCCAAGCCCGCCTCGGCGGGAAGGTGTAGAGACTAGACGGGCGGCACCTAAGGCGAGATAGCTATGGTGAAGGGATAGTCCAGACCACGAACGCGACACGCGGCGGCGAAAGCCGAAGTGGTACGAAAATCCGTTTCCCGTAAGGGAGTGAGGGTTCGAGTCCCTCCGTCCGCACCAAAGCAGCCAATAGTTTTTCTAGACCCTCTCAACTAAAGAATGTAAATTGTGTCGTGAATTGCTCGTCGATTTAATTGGCAGTTGCTATGCAGCCAGAACTGTTGTGGCGATTGTTTAAGAGTTGATGGTCTTGGAGCGGTAAATCTGACGCTCAAGAATTAAGCGCTTCCACCTTCTAGTATCCCAGCCAAACAAGAACGGTGGTTCATGGCGGATCATGCCGAGGAAAGTGAATCTGGGCTTCCAAAGGTTGCTCCATTCCTTGAGGTTCGTATTGAACGCATTGAGGACGAAGCCGATTTGCTTGGCCTTTGTGCCGGATACGAACTAGGCGCATGGAGGGCAACGCAGTTTGCAAGCTATCTTTCCGAACACTTGCCGCAATTTGCTTTGCCAATTGAGGAATGGGACAACATCAACTCAGCTACCGCTGTTAGGCAATTAGCGCGCGCTGCCAGGACTATCTATACAACTCCAAAATATCAAAATAGAGGTGAAGTAGGTGAGTTACTATTATTTGCCATAATGAGAGAATTTTATGATTCAATTCCGATTATTTCTAAGTTTTATTTTAAATCTTCTTCAAACGATACCGTCAAAGGGTTCGATGCAGTTCATGTTGTTCTAAACAATGGGAATCTCGAACTCTGGTTGGGCGAGGTCAAATTTTATTCAAACATTTCGGCTGCGGTCCGCGACGTAATTGCCGAACTGCACGACCACCTCGAAACAAACTTCCTTCGGGAAGAGTTTATGTGGATCGATCACAAGATCGGCGATGAGATCGACAAAGTACAAGAGATTCGCGGTTTGCTTGATGCTGGAACGTCCCTCGACGAGGTATTTGCAGTTCTGAATATCCCTGTCTTGCTCACCTATAGGAGCCCAACAATCAACGGACACAGTGCCGTTGACGATACATATTTGGAAGCTATCGCTTCAGAACTGTCCTCGCATTTCGATTCGTTCCGATCAAAAACGCTGCCCACAAAAGTAGCGATTCATCTGTTCTTAGTGCCTTTAGAAGGTAAGGCGCGCCTGCTGAAGGCATTCGATGACAAGCTAAAAGCACTACAAGCGCTATAGCCATGGTGGATCAAATGACACCGCAAGAAATTCGAGATGCTCTTAGCGAGCCAGATAAAATAGCTGAGAACGCATTCAGCCTCCTGAAGTCGATCTCTGTGCTCTGCCACAATGACGAGACACTCACAGAAGGGCGCGAGATGGTAATCCGCGCCTTGGAGCATTACGAAACGTTTATTGCCTTGAACGGTGCTATTGACGTCCTCATACGCCAAGTAGGCCTCTTTCCATACGCAGAGCCAAAAAATCTAAGCATTCGCGATAAAGTCGCTTACGAGTTTCATCGACCAATAAACTTCGACGAATACGATTCGAATATTGTGTTCCATCGAGAGCAAGCAGAGGTTTATCGCGGTTTGATGGATGGTGAGAGCTTCGTACTAAGTGCACCAACGAGTTTCGGGAAAAGCTTAATTATCGACGCTCTATTAGCATCCGGCAGATTCAAGAATTTTGTAATAATTGTTCCTACGATTGCACTTATTGATGAAACGCGCCGGCGGCTCAGTCGATTCCGCGAAAACTACAAAATCATCACTCACCCTTCGCAAGCTCCAGCGGACTCGAATGTATTCGTGCTTACACAGGAGCGTGCCATTGATCGAGATGATATCGAGCAGATTGATATCCTCGTAATTGATGAGTTCTATAAGCTTGATATTGGAGGCAGAGACGATTCCGATCGTGCGGCAATTCTCAATCACGCGCTGTACAAATTGCGGAAAATCTCGAAGCAGATTTATCTATTGGGCCCCAGCATTCGAGGCATACCGGATGGATTTGGCGAACGGTTCAAGTGCTACTTCAAAAAAACAGATTTCAATACGGTTGTATCAGAAATTGAAATCCTATCCCCCAAACCTTCGCGCGAAGAGGCCTTCCTGGAACTCGCCGGCTCTTTGGAAGAGCCTACGCTCGTTTATTGTCGATCTCCAAACCAGGCTAATACCGTCGTAGGACTCTTAGCAGATTCAGAACTTGTCACCGGTGATGAGTACCTCAACGATGCCGCCGGATGGGTTGGAGAAGCCTTTCATCCAGACTGGAGTTTGCGAACCGCCATTGAGAAAGGTGTCGGTATCCATCACGGGCGAATCCCACGCGCTTTGGCGCACTTAAATGTCCGATTGTTTAATGAGGGAAAGCTCAAGTTCCTCGTATGCACCTCATCGCTAATCGAAGGTGTGAATACCGCAGCTAAGAACGTCATAATATACGAGGGAAAACTAGCCAGCTCGAATCTCGATTTCTTCACATTTAGGAACATTCAGGGTCGATCTGGTCGAATGTTTCAACATTTCATTGGAAAAGTCTTCGTGTTTGAGACTCCGCCCGCGCAACAGCTCGATATCGTTGATATCCCGATATTTACACAAGGGGCTGACGCCCCGTTGGGTCTCCTAATGCAAGTGGATGACGAAGATCTGACAGAAGATTCGAAGGAGCGTGTCCACGACATCGTTAATCAGGACGAACTTTCAGTCGATGTTATTCGGCAGAATTCGCATTTAGATCCGGAACGACAAATTGCTCTCGCGCGACGTATTCGTGAGAACGCAAGGGCACTGCACCGCTTAATTGCTTGGCGAGGATTGCCGGAATGGGAAGAGTTGCGAGCAACATGCGAATTGATCTTCGATGAGTTGATTGAGAGACCTAGTAGCGGTGTTTTTTCTGGTGCTCAGCTTGCATTTAGACTGAACCAACTTAGACAAGCCGAAACCGTTCAGGAGTTCATTGTTACGATTTTGGATACGGACGACAGGGTTGATTATGCCGATGAAGCGGTAGAAGTGGCTTTCATGTTTCAAAGGCAATGGGCCCAGTTTGCGTTTCCGCGATATCTGGGAGCAATAAATTTAATTCAGGCCGAGATCTTCGGTCGATTGGGATTGGAACAAGGCGACTATTCTTATTACGGCCAACAAGCAGAGAACTTGTTTTTGCCACCTGAGTTGCCGGCACTTGAGGAATATGGACTTCCGGTTCAATTGGCGCTGAAACTCAAGAATAATTTGACACTTGAACAGGGTCTTGATGAGGCCATAACAATGCTCAGGCGGCTCGATCCAGCCGCAAATGGTCTGACAAGTTTCGAGATTGCGCTTGTTAATGATGCTCAACGAGCGTTATGAGATTCTTATATTTTGTCAGTCGCTATTTTGAGGGTGCCAATAACGTTGGTTAAATTACTATAAAATTTCAAAAGCTCTTGTAAATGCGAAAGTAAACGTTCGCAGCATCGTTGAAACTTATGATTATTCCGCCTCCCAAATAAATAGCGGTTCTATTCATAGTGTCTTAAAGATAAAAACCAAGAAAATCCAAATAATAAAATATCCGAGTTAGAAAAATAATCCTTTAAAATCAATATGTTATTAGACGCAAGGGACTTAAAATCCCTCGGCCGCTTAGGCCATCCCGGTTCGAGTCCGGGAGCGGGCACCATTTTGAAACTCTACCGGCGTGTCCGGTCTCAGTGCCTAAACGGACCCAATTCGATGAAGGGTGTTTGATCCGCTAATGCCCCAAAGCGGAGGCTCGCCCCTTTCGCGGGGACGTCTGCAGTGCGGACATTGCCGCCGCTCCCAGAGCCAAGATGAATGTCAGCTAAGTGCCTTTGTCAGATCGCTTGCCGCGCTCGATCTCTGTTGCCAGGGCCTCCATTTTGGACGCCCAGAAACGGCGAAGCTGGTCCAACCATTCGTCCACATCGCCAAATCCTGTAGGATCGATTTCGTAACAGCGTTTTGCACCGTCTCGCCGCACTTTTGCAAAGCCGGTGTCGCGCAAGATGCGAAGATGCTGTGAGACCGCGGATTGAGAGATGCCAAACTCGGCCTCGACGACTTCAACGATCTCACCTGACGCATGTTCTCTCTGTGAGATCAGCTCCAGGGTTCTCCGGCGCACGGGGTCGGACAGCACATCGAAGGCGTTCATTGGTCCTCGCCAGTGTAGAACGCAGCGGTGCGTCTTGCAGTTTCCATAGCGATCTGCGGGTCTGTTCCGGTTTCGGCGTGGGCCTTGCCCCATGCTTCGGCCCATCCACGCAATTTGGCCTTGCCTGTCGCGCTCACCGCCCAGGCTCCTCCGGCCACGATGGTCGATGTCCCGTCGCCGGACAGGTGCATTCCCAGCCCCAGCATGGCCAGCTCCCACCCGACACCGGTCGCGCCGGGGCCG
>JANQHN010000032.1 GCA_028282665.1 Phycisphaerae bacterium
ATTTGCGGGGGCTGGTGGAGGTATCAAACGTTTGTGCCCGAGATTGTCACTATTGTGGTATCCGCGTGAGTCGCACCGACGTGTCGCGTTATCGTATGAGTGCGAATGAAATTTTGGAATGCGCCGCTACCGTCCACGAACTCGGCTATGGCACGATTGTGCTCCAGGCAGGCGAGGATCATGGAATACGGCGAGATTGGCTAGCCGGTTTGATTCGGCGAATCAAACTCGACCACGATCTCGCGATTACTTTAAGCCTCGGAGAACGCGACGATGCTGACCTTCTGGAATGGCGCGAGGCGGGTGCTGATCGATACCTGCTGCGTTTCGAGACCTCGGATCGGGCGCTTTTCGAGAAGATTCACCCTGCACGTGGGGAACGTTGCATCGACCGAATCGAGATGCTCGGCCGACTTCGGGAAATGGGCTACGAAGTCGGTAGCGGCGTTATGGTTGGGATTCCCGGGCAAACGTACGAAACGCTGGCCCGCGATATTGAGTTGTTCCGCGAGTTGGACTTGGACATGATCGGAATCGGACCGTTTGTGCCACACCCGGACACCCCGCTTGGACAGGAGGCCGAGGCAAAGAGGCGAACTGATGCGATCGATATCAATCAAGTTCCCGCCGATGAGTTGCTGACGTATAAGGTGGTGGCGCTTACGCGATTGATCTGTCCGGACGCGAATTTGCCTTCGACGACGGCATTGTCCACGATTAACAAGGCGAATGGTCGCGAGCTTGGGCTCATGCGGGGCGCGAACATTGTGATGCCTAACCTGACCCCTGCCGCTTATCGCTGCCGTTATCAGATTTATCCGGGCAAAGAGTGTTTCGACGAATCGGGCTCACAGGTTCATGTGGGTGTCAAGCGGCGGATCGAAGCGATCGGGCGAGTGATCGGAACGGGGCGGGGCGATTCACCGAACAAACGGAAGCGAACGGTTTCGTAGTGGGGGTACGCTGAGCAAGCGGAGTTGAATGAGCAAGCAAAGAGCGACAATGGCGTTGAGCAGTCAGGCGGTCGATTTTGTCGACGAGGATCGGCTAAACGAACTACTCGGCAAGTCACCAGTGGATACAGCGCAATTGCAGGACGTATTGGCAAAGAGTCTTGCCAAAGTGCCGCTGAACCTGGAAGAAACGGCGGTCTTGTTATGTGCGGATAAATCCGAACAGGTAGAGCGGATCTTTGAGGCCGCGCGCACCTTGAAGCAGCAGGTATACGGCAATCGCATCGTGATTTTCGCGCCGCTTTACATCGGCAATCAATGCACGAATGACTGTATCTACTGCGCATTTCGCCGCTCCAACAAGGATGCCGAGCGGCGTACGCTGAAATCCATCGAACTGAAATCACAGGTAGAAGCGCTTGAAATCAAGGGTCATAAGCGGCTTATTCTTGTCTTTGGTGAACACCCCAAATACGACGCCGAGTTCATTCACGACTGCGTGCGGTTGACCTATGAGACGAAGATCGGGCATGGCGAAATCCGCCGTGTGAATATCAACGCCGCCCCCATGGACGTCGATGGCTATCGTCGGGTGAAAGAAGCGGGTATCGGAACGTATCAGATTTTTCAGGAAACGTATCACCACGAATCGTACGCGCAATGCCATCCGGCAAATACACGAAAAGGCGATTATCTGTATCGATTGGACGCCTTGAGTCGTGCGCAAGAGGCGGGTATTGACGACGTGGGAATCGGTGTGTTGTTCGGGCTTTACGATTGGCGCTTCGAAGTGATGGGTCTGGTCGCTCACGCATTGTTCTTGCAGGAGCGGTACAACGTCGGTCCACATACGATCAGCTTTCCACGACTTCAACCTGCGAAAGGCATTAAGCTAGACGAACGATATCTGGTGGACGACGAATCGTTCAAACGGCTGATCGCCGTATTGCGGTTAGCGGTTCCGTACACCGGGCTTGTATTGACTGCGCGCGAGCCGGCAGATTTGCGACGCGAAGTCATGTCGTTTGGCGTTTCGCAGATTGACGCGGGCAGTCGCATCGAACTGGGCGGCTACACCGAGGCGGGTGATGCTCAAGTGCAGGCGATGGAAAAAGGGCAGTTTAGACTCAGCGACGTGCGTTCGCTGGATGAGGTGATGCGCGAACTGGTTGTGGATGGTTACCTCCCCAGCTTCTGCACCGCTTGCTACCGATTGGGGCGGACGGGCGAACACTTCATGGAGTTTGCGATTCCCGGATTTATCAAACAGTTTTGCACACCCAATGCGATCACGACGTTGATGGAGTACGTCGTGGACCACGCCTCACCGGACACGCGCGAAGTGGCGGAGAAGCTAATTCGCGAAGAAATAGGCAAGATCACCGACGAAAAACTCAAAACGTTGCTCATCGAGCGTGTTAAGAAAATCAAATCAAGTCACGAGCGCGATCTGTATTTTTAGCTGAGACGGAAGCTGGCCGAGTGTGTTACTCTGTCACGGGATCGTTCGTAGCGCGCTCGTTTGACGTTTTCGCAGGTTGTGTGCCCGCAACGTCTGGAGTCGGGCCAGCGCCGTTAGCTATAGTTTCGCTTGATTGGGTTCCAGCCAGAGTGTAGCGTACCCTGGGTGGGTTTTCACTTCGTAACGCAAATGAGGGGGTTAGCATGATTGCATTTCGATTGCATTGTTTCGTTTTTGTTGTGATTTGTAGCCATGTTCTTTTGGGGTACGCAGCGGAGCGTGAATTTGATGTTTCATCGGCCCTTGGAGACGCGTTGGAATTAAATCGAAGCGGCGAATGGCGTCAGGCTGCGGAATTGGCGTTGGCCATCTTAGAGCAGGATCTAAGGCCTGAGGACCGGTGTGAAGCGTTTGCAACGCTGGCGTATTCGCAAGTGCGCTTGCGAGAGTATGAGAAGGCAAAAGACACAATCCAACAATTAAAAGAAGCAAAGTCAGCGGTCGAACAGAGCGACTGGGTCAAAGCGAGAATCGAGCAATTGACCGAGGATTTGAATTCTTCGTCATCTCGTGTGCAGGAAAAAACCGAGTGGGGAAAGAACAGTGAATTACCGCATCAGCTTTGGTCGATGCGTGAAGCGAACCACGCAGGGCGATACCGCGAAGCGGAGCAGATTGCTGCGAAAATCGCCCCACAAACCGACCTGGGGGTTGAAGTGCGTTGTGATGCCTTAATGCATTTGTTCTATTCGCGATATAAGGGCAATCGCCGGAAAATAGCCGAACAGACACGGCAGCAATTTTGGAAGTTGGCAAAGGGATTGCCCGAATTGCACTCACTACGCGCTGAAATGAGGGCGTTGGAACGTACATTTGGGTTGGCCGATCGGGAGTCGCAATTTGAGAAGACGACCTTCACGCCATCACAAGGGGATGGATTTTGGAAAAAGTGCTCCCCGGAAGAAGCGAGATTGGATCGCAAATGGCTGGATAGGCATGACACGCTTTGTCGAGAGTCCGGTGCCGACGCCTATCTTGTTGCGCGACACGGCAGGATTGTGTCGGAATGGTATTCGCCTCAATACTCGGAACCGGTTGCAACGATGTCCAGCGTCAAGTCAATGACCGCATTGCTCACGGGTTTGCTGGTTTCCGATGGCAAACTGTCGCCGACTGATCCGGTATCCAAATTTCTTCCGGAATGGTCGAATGGAAATCGAGCTACCGTTACGATCGAACACCTTCTGACGATGACTGCCGGCCTGCCTGACACGCGCCGACAAGACGGTGGGGTTGGATTTGTTGCCGACAAGAACGCCTACGTACGAAAACTGGAACCAGCGTGTCAACCGGGCACCCGTTGGGCTTACAGTAATGAGACTTCGCAGCTTCTTTCGCCCGTATTGGAAGCTGCAGCCGGCCAGCCGCTGCAGGATTACGCTAAATCACGATTATTTTTGCCACTGGGAATGTTAGACACGACCCTTCGACTGGATTCAGCTGGACACGCGGTTACTTACGCTGATGCTCAGACGACTCTCCGCGACTTTGCTCGAATCGGACAATTCGTTCTACAGCGAGGGCGATGGAAGGGAAATCAGATTATTCCGGAATCCTGGATTGAGATTTGCCTTACTCCGTGCAAATTAAATGACGGATACGGCTATTCGTGGTGGCTTGCCAAAGCCCCCAAATCATGGTCGATGCGTGGGTACTTAAATACCAGCGTCTACATCCTCCCGGATCAGGATATTGTTGTTGCCCGCGTTCAACGAAAGCCGTACTTGCACGTAACTCATACGTATAAGCCGAAAGAAGCGCTGCATTTATTGGTGCTGGCGGCCTCAGGTGAATAGAAGAAGATCGTGTAGCCATTGCATCATTCCCCCATGCGTCCTAATAAACGTCAAAGGTGCGGTTGCGTTGAACAGCGTATTTTATACAGGGAGACCCCTGCGGTCTTGGACGAGATCACCGTTTTTAACCGTTATGACATCGCCGTTCTCCTTTTCAACGGGTTGCTTGTCGGTTTTTTATCACCATTCGTGCGGGCACCATTTCTTTGGGAGAGTTCGAAAAGCCGTGCAATTATCTTGCTCGCGTAAACTGCGTTACTCCCTACGGCAAATTGATTTGCAGTTGAAATTCACTAACGTCGGCCAGGTCCACGTCGCTGTCGCTATCGAAGTCAAATGCCTGCAGGCAGGTCATCGCGGTTGTTGGCGGCGTGGGTTGGGGCATCACGTCAGGACCTGAACGGCAGGTGTACAAACCTGCGTAGTCGTCGAGATCAACATCTTCATCGCGGTCGAAGTCGCCAAACGTAAAAATGTACTGCACGTTCACGGAGAACTGGCCGAGCGTCTCTCCCCCGTCGTTATCGGTGACCTGTGCGCGAGCGAGTCGGACACCCGCCTCCCCGTACGACCACGTGCCGGCACTGCCTGTGAAATCATCGTATTCGCCGTCAAGGTCGAGATCCCAACGAATCGTGATAGTGTCGTAGATGCCGGGATCGCCTGCGATGACATGGAATTCAAACGGCTCATCAATGGCGACGGTCAGATCCTCGTTGATTTCGGTGATGACCGGATTGGCGTTGAGCGCAGTGACGGTGATTTCGCCTGCCGGTACGGACGCCTCGTCGTCGGCGACTTCGGCTATGAATGTGTATTCGCCTTCATCTTCCATGAGCACGAAGTGATTCACCACGCCCGAGCCCGTGCCGTAACCGACCGGGAACTCGTTAATGTACAGGATGATTGGATCGGTCGGGTTGGGTTCGCTTACATCCACACTGAGTTCGACATCTTCGCCTTCGTAGGCGGTTAATGTCGAAGGCCAAAGCGGTGTGGTGATTGTGGGCGGTGTGTTGAGTACTGCGTAATCGAACGCGACGTCCAGCGCCGGGCGCGTTGCGACGTTGCCGTTCTCCGACGAGTGGATTTCGATTCCATCGTCATTGAAGTCGATTCGCTGCGGCAGGATGCAAATTCCGTAATTCGGAGAACCGCCAAGCCATGCTTGCACCGCCGGAGTTACGTCAAATGTGCGCCAGGCATTCCCATCGGGATTGTTGTCGCCGAGGAATGTAGCCAGCCGCGTGGGATCGGTTTCGCTGCCTACGTCGATTCCGCCACTCATCGAATTCCACGTCGAGCCCTCGTCCCAATTTGCCGTCATTCGATAGACGTAGAATTCCGGATTGCCCAGATCGGTATCATCTGCAAGGTTCAAGGTGATGCTCGCGCTGTGCAACGTGGCGTTGCTGGGGATGTAGTTTGGCGTTGGGTCGCCTTCATAAACGATCGGGCCGATGATGTTCTCCCAGCGAATCATCGCTTGCCCCTCGTATTCCTCGAACCAACTGTTCGCCGTGTCGTCGTCCACGACCAGGATGGAACTCGACCCGTAACTCGATCCGCCGCTGTCCTCGTTGATCCAGGTATCGACGGTCGACGAATATTCGCCCGAGCCGTTTTGAAACCTCAAAGACGGACTTGTCAGCACGTACTGCTCGAAATCGACATGGAGCGTGAACTGGCTTTGATCGCCCGTACGCCAGTCATTAAGCGACGGTGAATGGGTGCGGACGAAAATCTCGTTTGCATCCGGTCTGTACTCGAAAATGCGGAGCCATCCGTTTCCGCCATTTCCGTAGGTCGTCTGGAAATCCTGTAAGAGTTCATGCACGGGCAATCCTGCGTTGTTCTGGCTGACCTGACGTACTTCGCCGTCGCTATGGCCGCATGCGACCATGTAGATTTGACGATTCGGTGCGACGAAGCCGTTGAAGAATTCACCCGCTCGAATGCCGTCATGACGATAAAGCGACTCAAACGCATATTGCCAATCCTGATAGCGTCCCTGCCATAAGTACCAGTTGCTCATGTACCGATGTGTGCTGACCAGAACGGGCGATTGAGGATGGGCGTTGATGACGGTTTGGGCCCAGGCGAGTTCCTCGGCCGGCGTCTCGAGGCAGAGGTGCAGAAACAACCAGTCCACGCCCGAGTAATTGATGATCTGATAGTTGCTCAGTCCACTCGGCGACGCGCCCATGTACCAGGATTCGTTCATGTAATAAGACGGCCCGAAATAGTCGAGGTAATTCGTTCCAGCCGGGTCGTAGTAATCGCCGGGATAAAGAAAATCGTGATTGCCCGGTGCAATGCCGTATGGGACGTTGCCGTTGTCCAGGCGGTTCATGGCTGCGCGGGCGTTGTCCCATTGGTAGAGCGTGGCTGCATCGTTTACAACATCACCCAGATGAGTAACGAATTGAATATTGTACACTGCGAGATTATCTACGCACCATTGAGTCTGCGCATGATAGAGGTCAGGGTAGTCGGAGCTGTAGTTTTGCGTGTCGGGCAGGGCGATGACGGTGAAATCTTGTGCTTCTGCAGAAATATTGGCCGTTGTGGCGACAATGACCAGCCAAAAGATGCGCGTCATGGTAATTCGTAATTCCTCATGCTGAGTGAAAGAGTTTGAAAACAAACGCCCGGTCTTGCAAGTTGAATTCGATTTCATTGTGACATCTCCTCAACTGATTCGAGGGCTGCCAATCCACCTTCAACGCGAGCCAAGCGCGTTGTGAGTGTATCGATGGTTTCGTCGCTTGAATCGAACTTGAGCATCTCGGCCAGCAGCATTTCCGCCTCCGCGTTTCGTTGCGATCCTATTAGGGCTTCAGCGAGCAGGGCGCCACGGTGCATGGCGAAAAATTTCGTGCCTCTACCCGTCGCCTGTGAATCGCCCGCTGCTCGGAAAGCGATCCTGCGGCGGGCCAGTGCGACTTCGCCGCGAAACGCTTCGAGGGGGGTAATCAATGCGAGCACGTCGTCGTATCGCTTGGCGTTGATGAGTTGGTCGATGATACGATCGAAAAGAGCGTTGCGCGAGCGAAAGTCGGCAGGCATTCGGTCGAAGAGTGCAAGCGTTCGTTCATCCTGGCTAAGAACGTGATTAAGCTCCGCGTAGTCTTTGGCAAGTTTCGAGTCGTCGTAATATTGTAAAACGTGCTCTATGCGGGCGAGTTGCTGGTCGACAAACTTGGCGGAAGTGATGGATCGGTTTTCGCCAGGCGAGGAAATCTTTGCGAATTCAGCCAAAGCGTGAAAGAGATAGGGGCGTCGTGCGAGGGCGGAGGCGTTGTTTTGCGCGAGGGTATGGTCGACGCACCACTTGTAGGCGGAGATGGCACGGTCAGTTTCGCCGTTGCGGGCGTAGGCTCTCGCCAACCTCTCCCGCGTGAAAATGTGATCCTCGCCCATCGCCACAAAGGCCGATTGAATTCGTTCGATGGTGCCCGGTCCGGTCAGTTCTCTTAGCAATATTTTCCTGCAGGCGTCAGGCGGCGTATCGCCAGGCAATCGATGGACGACTTCTCCCGCAGGCGTCAGCAACAGAATTGCGGGAAGGTGTCCATCCGTAAGGTCAAACGACCGGGCGCCTGGCGTATCGCTTTCCAGTTCGACAATGATCGTCTCCAGGACGAGGAGGTCGAGGACCGGTTGGGTCTTCGGTGTTACCCATCTGAGGTAAGGGCAGTCGTTGCCGCCGGGCTTTTTGATGTAGGCGAACACCAGCTTTCCCTCGTCGCTCGCGTGGGCATAGGCCGTCGCGAGATCCTCCGCGTGGAACGCACTGTAGAAGTGCCCAGGATGACCAAGAGCGCTTGGGACGCTCAGTGTCAGCAAAGCACAAAACGTCGATATTCTTCCAATCGATGTTGCTTTCATGGTTGACCTTTCAAATGAAATTTTCCTGAGCGTTTAAAGATGGAACTCCTCCAATCCATCGTAGTGACCCAGCCGCATGACGACCCGGATTAAGCAGCCTGTACGGATTCCGTGACGAGTTACGGCGATACCCTGTACAAAGCAAAGCCAGCTTACCATCGGGAAGGCGATTTTTTGGATTCAATCCGTACTAAAATCATGTGAGAAAATGGTAAACACACGGCTCCTTTATCGTGGGTCAGTTCGCCGATGAAGTGAGAGTCGGGCTTGTGAATAAGGTATGAATCGACTAAAAAAGAATGTCTAACGTCTGCGTTTAAAAGGATTTCCGACGATATTGGGTTGGTGTAAGGCGGTTTGACTTACCAATTCGGTTGGTTACATGCAAGAGGAATCATTTCGATGAGTAGTAACGAAGTCAGTTTCAAAACCAAAACAGATCTCGAGTCTGCGATAGGCCATCTTGAAAAAGTTGTGGCGTGTTTGAAGGCTGGGCAAGTCAGGATTGGCAGCGGGGAACAGGCTATATCGATTAAGACCGAAAACGTGACCAAGTTGCAGATTGAGGCAGGTAAAAAGCCTGGAAAGCAAAGCCTCAGCATTAAATTGACCTGGCGCGCGGATGCTGTCGTGGAAAACGGCGAAGATTTGACGATAAGCTCTGATGAGGGCGATTAGTTGCGTTTCGCGGTTTATAGTTGGAAATGATGACGCTGGCGGAGAAGGCCGGCTTGCATGGCTTTATGCCGCGAGTGTGCAAGGGGTTGATGCTTGGGCGACCTTAGGTGTACCCACCCTTGCAATCCAACCCCAAAGGGAGATTCCGGCGCGTTCGTATCGGAAAGGTAGTATGCAAGCGTATAAGAAGCTGAGCATTGAAGAAAATCCCGTTTCGCCCGACCTCACCGATTGGGATCAGGGAATATTTGAGAAGCTGATTTCACACGATATCACCGACGAGGCCCGAGAGCGGATTCTCAACCCTGCGGAAACATATCCCCGACAGGGCTCGGTGCTGGCGGTGCATTGGCATCCCGAATTCGTCCCGATGGACATGATTCGCCAGCGTATCGAAGCGACGTTTCCGGGGGCCGAGAATTCGCTCATTATCCCCACGCAGCATAATACGCTGACGACCTACGATGCTTTCACAGGTGTGGAAATCGATTGCTATTCGACCGGTTTCGACCGCAAGGTGCAATTGCTTTTGCACTTCGAGAATTCGCGTGTGGAGTCGCCGCGGGCGGACGTATTCAAAGTGATGTTGGATCACACGTTCAGGTATCGGTCGCATCAGTTATTCGAGTTCTGGGATACTATTTTGGAACCTGCCTTCGAGGCGCGCATACATCGTGCCGCTGTGCAGACCGGAGCGGATGACGATTTAGTTCATTTCGTACGAATCCATACGGATAAACTTAAGCGGTTGTTTGAAATGCACGAATTACGCACCCCTCCCGATGCAATTCGCAACAAGCTCCTGACCAACTACTTCGAGGCGTTGCATGATCGATACCCCGAGCAACTGGTGGATCATGCTTGCAGGCTGGTCCGCGCGATCAAGAAAATCGTGAAATCGCATTTCAGTCCGGAGTTCTTTTACGCGACTGAAGAGGTCATCGAAGAAGTGCGCTCCCTGGGCGGAGGCATCATCATTCCGCATCCTGAGCAATTTTGGCCTATTCTTTTAGCGGACTACGACGTGGACGGGTATGAAGTTTGGAACCCGCAATCGCAGGAATACACGCAGTTTCTTGTCGATGTCGTGAATCGCCAGAATCGTAAACGTGAAGGCCGGCGGCTGCTTATCACGATGGGCGACGATTGCCACATGGGCGAAAAGGTCAAGCCGGTACGTTACCAGCAACCGGCCAAAGCGGGCCGGGAGATTGGCGTGCAACCCGCTTGGGATGACCTTTCCATCCGAAAAACGCTGACCTTTGCCCGAGCCAACCGTGCCATGGTGGTTGAGGAATACAAGCAGCGGCTTCTTTCAGGCACGGATTGAGGTGACGTATGGCTGATGAAACAAGAGAATTTTCGCACGAATCGTTGCAGGATCGAGAGTCCATTCTCGAATACTTGGCCGCTTTGGGCGAAGGCCTGGAGAAAGGGCGGTTGAAACTGACGTCCGGCGATAACGAGTTCGTGTTGGATGCGCCTTCGCTGGTCAAACTGGATGTCCGAGCCAAACAGAAGCGCGAGCGGGTGGAGATTGTGGTTCGTATCAGTTGGAAGAACCCTCGCAAGACGGAGGAGTTCAAAGTGGAACCGATGTCGGACAACGGGGAATAACAGGTCCACCACTATGATCACCCACGAAGGACTTGATCGAAACTTCACATTCATGGTGCTGGAGATTCGCCGGCAGCTCGAAGCGACCTACGAATTGATGGGCGAGCCGAATGTCAACCTAACTCGGCGTGTTGTCAGCCGTGACAACTACATCGATACTCTCAAAGGCCTGATCCAGCGCAAGTGCCTTTCCTACTTTAGGCATACGCCCACCCTCGACGAGCGATCCGCCGCCCAGGTAACGGCTGTCAACGTAGTAGCTGCAAACCTCGAACGAATCGCGGACTTCTGCGTTAACATCGTACAGCACATCCGCAAGCTCGACCCGCCTCAGTTCCTCCAGCGTTTTGACTACAAGCCATACTTTGACGAGCTTCTCCAGGCAGCCTCGATCGTGGTGGAGGCGCTGACAGATCGGGATACGAGTCTCGCGATGCGGCTTTGCCAGTCGGAGGCAAAGTTGGATCATCTTTATGAGGTCGACTACCAGCGCATCCGCAACGACATTCGTACCGGTGAAGATACGGACAACTTGCTCGTAAGTTTACAGGTTTTTCACTATCTCGAACGGATGGGCGATTCGCTTCTGAATATTGGGGAAGCGGTGCTTTATGCCAGTACGGGTGAAAAGCTCAAGCTGCACGAATACCTGCGCCTAAGTGAGGTCATGGGCACGCGGCATCCACAGTCGCTCATTCACAACTATTCGCTCGCATTCAACTACGAGACGAAATCAGGAGCACGCATCGGTAAGATCGAAGAAAAGGGCGGCGAGGGGAACGACTTCGAAGGAATCTTCAAGAAAGGGCAATCCGACAAGTTGCGTAAGGAGAAAGAAAACATCGAGCGCTGGGGGGCGATTTTGCCGGACATCCCACCCAAAGTTCTGGAATTCTGGGAGAACGAAGGAGATGCCGCTTTGTTGCTGGAGTTTCTGGACGGTTTCACTTTCCAGGAAGTCATCATCAACGGTGAAGTCGGGATGGTGCGAGAAGCGCAGCAACTGTTGCACCGATCGCTGGGGACTGTCTGGTCGAAGACGCGCGGCAGTGAACCCGCTGCAGCGAATTTTCTGGACCAGGCGAAGTCACGTCTCGAAGATATTTTTACGGTTCACGAGCGTTTTCGCGACACATCGTATGCAATGGGTGATTTGCGACTTTCGTCTTTGAACGAACTTCTCGATCAGGGAACAGCGATCGAGAAAGAACTCGTGCCACCGTTTAGTGTGTTGATTCACGGTGACTTCAACAACGACAACATCATTTACAATTACCGTGAACACAAAGTTCATTTCATCGACCTGCATCGTTCTCGTGAGTCGGACTACGTGCAAGACGTGTCGATTTTTTTGGTTTCCAATTTCAGAATGCCGATGTTCAGGCCTGATGTGCGGACGCTCCTCAACGAGGTCTGTGCGGATTTTTACAAGTTTGCGTCCGAGTTCGCCCGAAAGCAGGGGGATCTGACGTTCAACGTCAGGCTTGCGTTCGGCCTCGCGCGAGGGCTGCTGACTTCGACCAGGTTCGAGCTTGATCCGGAATTTTCGAAGGAAATGTACATGCGGTCGCTCTACTTGCTTCGCAAAGTCATCCGTCACGAAGGAAAACCGTGGGAGGATTTTACGTTTAGTTGGGAAGTTATTGAATATTGACCCGTCGTCCTGTTTGCGTCACTTTGTGTCCGAACGTACGTGATAGCTTAAACGAATCAGGAGTGTATTGATGCCAAGGATCGGCGTGGTGGGAATTCCGGACGGATGGTCGTCGCTGCAATTGGTAGAAGCGGTCGAACGCGAGACTGGCTCTGGTCTGTTGATCGATCCACGTTGCATCGTGGCTGATTTGCAGGCGGGGAGCGTGAAATGCAGCGGTGTTGATTTGCTCGACCTGGACGCCATCATTCTCAAAAAGATCGGCAGCCCCTATTCTCCACAAATGCTCGATCGACTCAGCGTGCTGGAATACATCGAACATCATTCGGTGCGAATGTTCTCTAAGCCTGGAGCGATTCGCAATGTGCTCGATCGATTGAGTTGCACGATGAAGCTGCGCATGGGGGGCCTGCCTTTGCCGCCGACCGTGATCACGGAAGACGTGGATGAAGCGGTTCAAGCGGTGGAGCGATTCGAGGAGGCGATTCTCAAGCCGCTTTACACATCCAAAGCACGAGGCATGGAAGTTCTTAAAGCAGGGCCGAATGTCCGCGCGCAGATTGATTCCTTTCAAGCGGCGGGGCATCGTACGGTCTATGTTCAAAAACTCCTGCGCCTGCCGGGACAAGAC
>JANQHN010000034.1 GCA_028282665.1 Phycisphaerae bacterium
TTCGATTCGAGTTCGTCGCGTACCAAACCTTCGTAGGTCGTTACGGTATCCACTCCGGTGGTGAGCAACGACTCGTCCGCGTGGAACATCACATAAACGCCTACAGTGATCTCGCTGCGCGCATCCCCTCCCACAATAACGTGCTCGGGAACCACGCCATCGAGAATCATAGGTTGGATTTTCCAGTTACGCTGGATAGCCTCAACACCCGCAAGCATTTTGGTGTCGGCAATCGCCCGCGCATCGAGTTGCTGACCATTCGTCACGGCGAAAAACGCATGATCGCCAAGGTAAGTCAATAGCGCCAGGCCTTGCTCGGCAAGCACAGCCCGATCCTCCTGCCCCAGCGACCGCGATGCATGCACAACGACATGCGAGGCGCCCTGCCGGAAGGCGAGTGATTCCAACTCGGCGATCAGTTGAGAATCATCCATGCTGACCGCAGGTGACGCACCCACACGCCAGTTTACTCCGCCCAAAGCTGGCGCTGCAAAGCAGGTCAAAACTAACAGAAGCATCGTAAACACGACGCCGCAGTTCTGCGCAGGCCTCGGCTCGCGAATCAAACGACAATCACAATTCATCAAACAATCTCCCTCTAAATGTGCCGACAGATTCGATTTCAGCCCATTCCCGTCTGATCGAATGCCGACCACTACCCCTGCGAATCGACGATGCTAACCACCGCCTGTTAGGTGCCAAACCTCAAGTGAGCACTCCCGACTGAGGAGAACCACTCTGTGGCTATCGGTACCACACAAACCAATGAATAGCCTGCGGATTATTCGGGAAAATGGTTATGCCCAGCGCGTGCATGAGCCGGGGCGCGTCACACCGCACTTTAAAGGCCGCCCGAATTACTTATGGCACCTATTCCTGTACTACTGAGTGGTGAGCCGACAATTGGGGGGATGCGGTCGGCTCTTATTCCCTCTTCCTCCAAACCACATTATATCGGGCGGAGAACGATAAGTACACTCTTAGTTCAAAACACTACAGAATTTACAATTGAACCCCTCATTGGACGAGCTACTCTCCGCACGATATGAAATAGCACGTCCCTCCAGCTCTTTGAATCAAAGCAACCCTGCTGCTAATCCGGTCGTCGGGCAATCCAGCCGCGCCAGGTAAGAGCAGCAAAATAAAGATCAATATCCGAAAAACCGGCATCCTCCAACAATGCAAACTCACGGCTCTCTGCAATGCTTTCCGTCATCCCGATGTTTTCAACGATTTTGTCCAAAACATCCTCGCCTATACCCGCGCGACGTGCCTGATCGACAAGGCGCTTCAACTTACGGGGGAAATCAGACGAATTCTTGTCGAAACAGCCATCCACCACGGCAAACGCACCGCCAGGTTTTAAACGCGTGTATATTTCTGTCAGTGCGCGCTTCTTTGCTCCGTCATCCGGTATGAGATGCAGTGTCAAAAGGCATGTCGCAGCATCGAACGGACCGGGCGGCGTGTCTTCAATGTAACTTTGTACCCAAGTTACACGCTCTGCATCACCCTTCAGGATCTCCTTGGCGACACCCAGCATTTGCGGAGACGGGTCAACGGCTGTGAAGCGACATTCCGGCATGATTTTGGCAAATTGACTGAGCTCAAGGCCACCACCCGCACCCAGCACGAGAACCTGCCCATTTTCAGGAACCGTCTCGCGGATGAGGTGACAAGTCAGATCATGCATCACTGCAAGCCCGGGGAAAAAGGCAGCCATGGAACCGTTGACGTATCGCCGCGCATTCTCCACGTCGCCAAAGCCAAACTCCGAATAGTGTCTCATTTTGTGGCTTCCTCTCTGCTTCAATCCACTAATCGGCGCTGAGCATGTAGGTCTGAAAGAAGCCGAAGTCCTCCACATCAACGTCGCCGTCGAGCGAAAAATCTGCGGCAGCGAACATCTCTGCATCGCAGCCAACTGGTGGGATGAAGCTGTCCGGCCCCGCAAAACAGGCATGAAAAAGCTCGAAATCGGTCAGGCCTACGTTCAAATCTTTGTCGAGATCACCTGCGGGATACATGACTTCCGCGTAGGTTCCGGTAAAAATCACATTGGTCAGGTTCATATTGATGGTGAAACTCAACGCGGTCACGCCATCGGGTAAGTCAGTGGGATCTGCGTTGTAGTCCACAGGGTCGGTAGCCAATTCGTCGAAGGTTAGCGCTCCTGCATCACCGGTAATTCGTCCCGAAAAATCGCCGGTATTGGTGTTGTCAATAAGAAAACTCTCATCAACGATCCCATTTAACCCCATCACTTGCGCTTGACCTGTCGCATGAAAACTAACGCCAACGAACACAACGCTGCCATCCGACGCCACGTCGGTTTCAAATGGCTCGGTGGAAGTTAGCGCGAGATTCTCAATCGTCACATCCAAGTCCTGACACCCGATGATTGGCAAACAAAACAGATCGAAATCCAGTTGTACCGTCCCGAAAGCGATGTAGATATCAAGAATCCGAGCGTGGGTCCAATCCGGATTGGTGGGCTCAACAATCACGTAGCCCGCGCCACCGGCGGTCACCGTGTCACTGTCGTTATCCGAATCGCTTCCCAATGCTGTGGTCACGCTGATCGTAGCGGAAACCGTCGCCGCAGAGTCGGGTAGTGTCGCGATGTCAGCCCCACTGTCAGCCCACACTCGAGCGGTCAGCAGGAAAACCAGCAGGCAAGCAGCCAAAAACCATTGAATCTGCATTCTTGTCGTGCGCATGGGATTTTCCTCCCCAAAACATGTCCACCGATTTCGCATTGGCAAGCGAATGCGGTTTTCGGACGAGATGTATCGTTCTTCCAAAAGCCATCTTAACTAGGACGCCGACCTTGCCCAACCGCCAACAGCTTTCGCATAAGACAAAAGCGTGCATTTTCGCACAATCTTAGGAAAAGGCTTCATTGGACGCGCCTGTGATAGGCACACTGCGGATTGACCGGGCACCCAACCGGGTATAAAAACGGTTGAACGCTCCGATAATCCGCGTCCTTTGGTGCGGACCAACAATTGCCTTCCTGAGCACAGGTTTCATTAACGGGATCTTATCATGGTGCAGTACCCATATCAGCCGGCAACCTGCCGCCGCATTCTGGATTCGACGACCATCGTCACGGTGATCTTCATGCTGGCTTGGCTTACGACCTGCCCGACGATTACCGAGCAAAGTGTTGCCAAAGCCCAACAAAACAGCGTGGTCTACGTAGGGTTGGACGAACGAGCCGACCAGGCCGTGCTACGCGGACTTGATCACCTCTGGAATCAGGTCGACCCGCGCGGCATTTGGAAACACAACCAACTGGAGGCGAATTTTCCGAAAGCTCAAACGGCACTCGCCGCCTACACAATCACAGCTACTTCCGAGCGTCCCTACGACCACAGGCTGGCGGTCACTTCCAAGCTGTTCGAGCACCGATCCGACGTTACTTCTATCTACGGCCGGTCGTTTACGCTCATGATGTGGAGCCAATTGTCCGGAACAGAGTATTGGCGGCAAATCGACGAAGACCTCACGTTTTTGACTGGACACCAAAACCCTGATGGATCGTGGGGTGTCGGGCTGTTGCCATTTTTCCCAGGATCAAAGGATTATCGTGACCACGCCAACTCACACCTCGCCCTACTCGCCGCTACACAGGGCGGTTTCACCGGGGCAACAGTCAATGGGATCATCCCACGCAGAAGCGAAAAGCTTTGGCTCTCTACGGCCAATGCAGATGGCGGGTGGGGATACTCGGTTGTCGGCAATGATTTCAAGCATCCTGACCCCCATTTACTGGACTCATTCGGTTCGATGACCGCGGCCGGCGTGGACGCACTGTACATGACTTACGACCATCTATATGCAGGCGCAGGAGTGCCATGGGATACAAAATACAAATTCTGCCGTGATCCCCATCCCGAGAAAGCCGAGCAAGTGATCGAAGCTCTCTTGCGGGCGTGGGCCTGGATGGATCGCAGTTTCCAAGTTGCTACCGTACCCGGACTACCAGAAGGTGCGTATTCGCAACGCTTTGAAACAAAGCTCGCGTATTATCATTTTCTGGTTGGCCGGGCTGCGAATCAAGCGGGACGACGGGAGATCGGCGGACAACCCTGGGCTCATAGCATCACGGCGCACCTGCTGGCCACGCAACACGTCGACGGATCCTGGGGCGATGTGACAGACACCTGCTTCGCGATTCTCGCTCTTCGCGAAGCAAACCGTCCGTTGCTGATAAACAAGCTGGCATTCGGAACGAAGAACGACTGGCAGCGCGACATGCGCGATCTGCCGCACTTGCTGTTCCACTACAACGGTGAACGAGCAAACCCGGCGACTTGGCGTGTTTCGGAATTGACGGGAAACGCAGAGCACTTGCTTGACGCACCCGTGCTCTACATCTCAGGCGATACAATGCCTACGATTTCCCCAGAAGCTGCAAAAGCACTCCAACGCCACGTATGGTCGGGTGGAACCATCCTGGCTGTTCCCGCCTGTGAAAGTAAGGGATTCAGGGAAAAATTCGAGGACACAATGGCAGCCTTATTCCCCACCCTTCGCCGGTCAGAGTTGCCCGATGAACATCCTGTGTGGAGTATTCGATACAAAGTTACCCCGGGCGAAGATGTCATTGGCTATGGAACGAAGTCGCGTACAGCCATCTTTCTGTTAAACAATGGCGCTTGTGCGGCTTGGCACCAAAACTTGATCGACGACGAAGCCCGGCTGTTCGATCTGGGCGTAAACATCTTGGAATACGCAACCTTCGATCGCCCCCTCAACTCTGTCGTATCTTCCGCACCCGCGTCGAATGAAACGGTTAAAGCTATGGCGTCAATTCCTGTCGTGAATGTGCAACAGGGCGAACAGTGGGCGTCAACCATTATGGGACTGGAATTATTGTCCGAACGCCTCACGCGCCAAATGAGTATCGAATTGAACGTGAGTGCCCCGGTCGAGCCTGAGAACATCCGCAAAACCAATGCGAAAGTCGCTTTGATCACAGGCGATAGCTTTGTTTCCCCAACAGGAGCGGGGAATGCGGAACTCAAAAGTTACGCTTACGGTGGAGGAACGGTATTCGTTTCTCCCACTTGCGGAGACACCGGTTTCGATCAAGCGTTTCGGGTTTGGGTAGAGGAACTTTTCGGCGTCGACTCGCTGGTCAAGTTGGAGCGTAACGACCCACTGCTAACGGGATCGTTTGCTCCCGAACTTGCAAGCTCGCTCTTTAATCTCTCGTATTGTCGAACTTTAGAGGGCGGAAAGCCTGCGCACATCGATACACCTATCCTCTATGGGGTGAAGCTTCGAGGTCGCTGGATCTTGATTTATTCGCCTTACGATGTCGGTAGCGGCATCAGCCGCCATCCGGCAGTCCAGTGCATCGGCTACGAACCGGAGGATGCCGATGCGATCGTAACCAATGTTTTGCTATACGCCGCCCTCCAACAGTAGGGCGACACACACTACCAGGAAGGAGTCAACAGATGACTGAACGCAGTGGCGCGGTCAAGTTCAAAGGTACCCCGATGACCCTTGTGGGCGAAGAGGTGAAGGTGGGCGATACCGCTCCCGATTTCACTGTAACTGCGAACGACCTCTCCGATTTGACCAACAAGGACTTAAGCGGAAAGGTCCGCGTGATCAGCGTGGTGCCAAGCGTGGATACGCCCGTTTGCGCAGTTCAGACACGCACGTTTAACGAGAAAACGACGGAGCTGTCGAATGACGTGAAAGTGCTCACGGTCAGCATGGACCTGCCGTTTGCGCAGAAGCGTTTCTGTGGCGCGGAAGGTATCGAGCGCGTCGACACCGTCAGCGATTACAAACATCGCGGGTTTGGCGAGGCGTACGGCGTACACTTGAAGGAACTCGGCCTGCTGGCTCGCGCAGTCTTCGTCGTAAACAAAAATGACAAAGTCGTTCACGCGCAGTACGTGCCGGAGGTCACCGAAGAGCCAAATTACGACGTTGTGCTGGATGCAGTGAAAAGCGCTCTGTAAGACGAAATCTTCCGGCTGGAGATGAAGCTGAAAAACGAGATTTGAGAATAGAAAAACGCCCGCAGCCTTCTTCTAAGAGGGCTGTGGGCTTCCATATCTAATCGCTATTAATGCGCCATACCGTACAGTCGCTTCCTATACGGCAATTTTTTCGACTTTAACGCGCAGGTAACGCTGGCGATGTCCTTTTTTGAGTTCGTACCCTTTGCGACGTCGGAATTTGCGAATTACCAGCTTATCGCCCTTGATTTCACCAAGAACCTTCGCTGTCACTGTAGCACCGTTGACGACAGGCTGGCCGATCTTCGGTCCACCATCCAATCCACCCACAAAAAGAATCCGATCGAATTCGATCAACTCCGTGTCGTCCGGCAGTTCCTTGCGCTGGACCTCAAAGATTTGGCCTTCTTCGACCTTGTATTGGTGCGAACCGTCACTGATAATTGCGTACACGAATTTTCTCCACAGCCGGCGACGCCTTTGTGTCGCGCGAATCGGCCAGGCCCCTAAAGGGATTCCAACCTGATCGTAAATCCGCCCGCCCGCAGCGGTGCGAGCCGGGTAAGATGACACATTCCCGGGCGAACGTCAATAGATAAGACTCTGAAAGCAGGTCTGTAAGCCGCTTAGACTAAACAATAAATAAAGTCGCACACCAGCAATGCGGGTTAGTCATCCTCGGTATCAATCGTGACATTGTAGAAGTCCAGCAGCGTGCCTTTGGATCGTTCCAATTCCACGAGTGCATTGTTGTAGTCGATCATCGCTTGAAGCAACGACCGCCGGGC
>JANQHN010000102.1 GCA_028282665.1 Phycisphaerae bacterium
CGTTGTCGATGCGGTGCGAGACAGGTCGAAATCCTGATAGTACCCCACCGTCCGCCCCGCAAGTCCGGTCAGATGAATATCCTCGTAAGAGAGCGTAAGTGAAACGTGGTCCAGCGGCGCAGCCAAGGCGTATCCGGTACCAAACTGCACAAGATCCCGCCCCGCGCTTACCTTGACGCCGACCGGAGAAGAATGGCCCGCCGCACTTAACGCGCGATTCAAGTTGAATCGGTAATACCCTCTTTCGAGTCGCGGTCCTTCGATCTTATTGTCATCGCCGTCGTAAGCGTCTTCCGTATTGAAATCGAGCACGCTGAACAAACCGCGTGCGTAAAATTCATGCCCCCCGTTCTCGAAGGACAGCCGCCCCCAAGTCCGAAAGTCGTGCCTTCGCAGGGTGCGTGATTCGTTTCCACCATCGTCATAGCGGAAAAAATAGAACGTGTACCACCCACCGTAATCGTAATCAAACTTGCTCGATAGCCCCAAAAGACTGCCTTGGCGTGCGCGAATTTCTTCCTGAACGATGCGTTGCTGATTGGTGAAAGAGGCGGGCTCTGTGTAAGGACTGACCGCGTAACTGCTGGGCAGTGCCATTGGGAAAAGAGCCATAACAAGACAAAACGTCCAACGGCAACCGAGCGCCGGTATGAAGATTCGCTGATAGCAACGACGTTGGTCCACGGCGGCGTCCCAAAAGGGCCATGCAAGGTACCCGCTCAAGCACCGGCCTTCCCCAGTGACCGGCATTCTCGTTCCACTGGGTACGATGGTATGCTCACAGGCCTCCGACGCAAGCACTATCGGCCTATCAACAAGACCTGCCGCGTAGAACGCTTCTTTGAAAGTACGTACTGATAACGCACGTTGTCCACCACCTGAACGGTCCGCTTGACTGAAGTGAGCATTTCTCGCAGACGATCGATTGAGGGAATGCCGTCGCTACGGTAGGAAACGGCAAGAATCGAATTGGAAAAATGGCGAAACAGTTGCCCGAACATCTGTTCGCAGGTCCTCGGGTCCGACCAGAGATCGGGTTCCCTTCTTAACCTTCTGTGTTTGGAATGGCAATCAATCATGGCCGGCCAATCGTCATACCGTACCAGACCTTCCAGAAAATGATAATAATCCCGGTAATCTACAGCCGAACGCGATTGACTGATGTATGGCGGATCGATGTAGACCAACTCGAAACCTGTCGGATCAATCGCCATGACGTCCGAGCGGATTGACCGGCATCTCCCCCCGGAATCAATGATTGCACGGTTAGCCTGCGCGGTGAAATTGCGGAAATGTTCTTCGAACGGTTTGTCCCACGTAACTTTGTTTCCGAACGAACGTTTCACATCCGCGGTACGCAAGTACAAGTTCTTTCGATGAAATAGATTGAAAGGCCTCTTCGCGATACACGCCTGGAACAGTGCAAACCAGGCGATGGCTTGAAAATATCTACCTTTGATAGCTCGAATGTTCGCGACAGCGCGGTCGATCCACTGATTTTCGCAATCGTGGAAGTAGATACCGGCGAAATTTTTATCGACGACATCATCGTAAAATACACCGCTATGCTCTGTACAAACGAAGTCAATCATCTCCTCAGAAAACAACTGCCGATCGTTTTCGATCAGCGCGAGACCGATTTGGTGGTTGAACGCAAGCAAATCGTTGTAGGTCACGGCCTTATCAAGACACTTGAAGGCATAGGCCATTGCACCCGTGCCGCCGAATGCGTCCAGCGCGGTTTCATATTCAACGTCAGCAAGAAGCTCGATGATCGAACCTGCGAGCTTTCGTTTGCTGCCTTGGTAGCGCGTGGTCGGAAATCGCCTAAAATCGTGACGTGTAGTCCGAGAGGTTGATTGAACTGGAGATAATTGACCGTCTCTCGCTTGGGATCGCCCCTCCGCACATTCCCTACCTTTTCGCACACTTACCGGCATGAATCAGCACCGCATCCGGCTTCGCTAATGTGGCTGGAGTCATTGTTTGGAGAGTGGGACGATTGACTGTGAGGTATATCCGGCATCGCTGGCCAGGGTTTGATTAGCTCGGCGGGCGCGTTGGCGAAACGCATCGCCGCATTGACCAAACCCATAAAAAAAGGTTGGGGGCAAAGTGGCCTGCTGGTAAGTTCCGGATGCGCCTGAGTCGCCAGGAAATAAGGGTGCACAGTCTCGGGAAGCTCCAATACTTGCATGATCGGATGATCGGGTGCCTTCCCCGAAAAAATCAGCCCCGCGGCCTCAAGTTGTTCAACGTAAACAGGATCAACCTCATAACGATGACGGAAGCGCATTCGAATCAATTCCGCGCTATCACAAAGCCGAGACGCCAAAGAGCCCTCCTTAAGCACCACATCGAATCCGCCAAGACGCATGTTCCCACCCAAACCCTCAATCTTCTTCTGCTCGGGAAGAATGTCGACCACAGGATGTGAGCTATCCGGATCGATCTCAGTGCTGCTCGCGTGCTCCAGACCACATAGATGACGCGCGTACTCAATCACCGCGATCTGCATCCCATAACAAATACCCAAATATGGTATCTTGTTCTCACGGACATATTTCACACAGGCGATCTTGCCATCCACGCCACGCAAACCGAAACCACCTGGCACGATCACCCCGTGAATTCCCTCTAGCTTGGCCTTCTTGGTCGCCTCGCTGAGATCCGAGCTGTCTACCCACTTGAGTTGCACTTTCGCCCCTAGATGCGTACCAGCGTGTTCCAGGGCGTGAATGATGCTTGCGTAGCTATCCCGAACCGTCGTGTACTTGCCGATGATCCCAATCGTGATCGGAAACTTCGCATTGCGAAAACGCTTGATGTACTCGTTCCACGTGGCCCGCTCCCGCTCTTCAGAACGGCTATCCACGCGATCGACAACCCCCAGCAAGTCCATGACAGCCGTATCAATGCCCGCACCGCGCAGCATCTCCGGAATAACGTACGTACTATCGCAATCGTGCATTGAAAAGACGCGATCCATAGGAACGTTAGCGAATAGCGCTACTTTTTCCCGAACCTTCTTGTTCACTGGCTGAGATGCACGACAAGCAATGATATGAGGATGAATACCCGCCGCGTTGAGCAGCCTGAGGTTTAGTTGAGCGGGTTTGGACTTCTGCTCTCCGAGAGTTGGCGGTTCCACAATGTAGGTCAACGCAACAAAACAGAAATTGCCCGCCCCTTCTTCATGGGCCATCTCACGGACCGCCTCGATAAGATAAGCGTTTTCAACATCCCCTGCGGTCCCACCCATCTCAACGAAAATGACATCGGCCTCGGAAGTCACCGCGAGATTTCGTAAACGCAGTTTCACTTCGCCGGTTACGTGCGGGATCATCTGTACGTCACGACCGAGATAAGCGCCTTTCCGTTCTCGCTCGAGTACTGCCGAGAGAATCCGGCCGCTGGTAACAAAATTCTGCCGCGTCAGGTCCGTATTGAGCATGCGCTCGTACGTACCCAGGTCCATGTCACACTCCATCCCGTCATCCAGGACAAACACCTCGCCGTGGCGATAAGGATTAAGCGTGCCGCTGTCGTGATTGAGGTAACCTTCGAGTTTGATAGGTGAAACCGTGAACCCCTTATCCTGCAATACCTTTGCAAGCGAACTGGAGAAAATCCCCTTGCCCAATCCACTCATCACCGTGCCGAAAACAATGACGTACTTGGTCTTGCCCGGCTTGTAACCCGACGGCATGGGCGTAAAAAATTCCGTCTCGTCGGAAATCTGACTTAAGGAAGCGAGAAGCTTTTCAGAACTCATAATCGTTGTCTATCGCTCGTTTCAGGTTCCTGCTCGATTCAGTCTTCCGCTTTCTTGAATGCTTCCCTCGTGAAACGCCGGTAACTTACGCACTCACTTTGGCAACGTAACGAGTCACGAACGCTTCATAGTCCTCCGGTGTGTCGATCCCCTTGCAGCGATGTTCGACAACCACTACCGCGATCGGCAAGCCATGCTCCAACCAGCGGAGTTGCTCCAAAGACTCCGCCTCCTCAAGCACACTTTTCGCCCCTCCGCTGCGAAACACCATATGCTCGAAAACTTCCAAACGAAAGGCATACACACCCAAGTGCAAAAGCCATTGCGACGGCCGCAACACTTCCCCCTCTGAAGACCTGGGGTAAGGCAACAGCGATCTCGAAAAAAACAACGCCCGGCCCGATGAATCCAACACCACTTTCACCGCATTGGGATCGGCTGGTGATCCGGGACCGGACTTCGGACCGTCTTCGTCAAACCGTACCGCGAGCGTCCCAATGGACGTTTTCTCGTTACTAGCTAACATCCGATCGACCAACCGATCCAGGTCGCCAGGATCGATCTCCGGTTCATCACCCTGAACGTTCAGCACAATGTCCGAAGCAGCAAGATCGAGTCCCGCAACGACCTCGCCAATCCGATCCGTACCGCTACGATGATCTTCACGCGTCATGCACGCCTCTCCACCAAAGGACTGCACCGCGTCGAAGATACGTTGATCGTCAGTTGCCACGATGATCCGATCAACACGCGCGGACGCTCTCGCCCGATCGTACACATGCTCGATCAAATACTTTCCTGTCTTATTGGCGAGGGGTTTCCCGTTGAATCGTGTGGAGGCGTAGCGGGCCGGTATGACCGCCACAGTGGTCACCGTCCCACCTCCTTCATCGGATTGTAAAAAATCTTGTGCTGCACGGGCCGATGTTACAGACGACCCTCGCGTCTGTCAAACGAATAACAGCCAATCTGCCTCGTCTTGCACGGTTTCACTTCACTAACGGATGCTCGCTTTTGTATTTGCATCCAATCTGGCAACGCCTACCATAAAGCCTTGGACGGAGAGTTTCTGTTAATCACGTATCACGTCCGAACGACCTGGCCAACGCACTGACGAAAAAACAGCGGAGTAAATCATGAGTTCCAAATGGTTGCTCACTTGGTTGATCATGGGCGGACTGGTACTCGGACTCATCGTGGGGCAGTTGCTTCACGACCCGGACTTCACCATCACCCAGCCCGATCGGGAACACGCGCATAACCAGGTCATCTCCGCCTTCTATTTCGTCGGTGATACAATCTTCCTCGGTTTGCTTAAGATGTTGGTCATCCCGCTGATCGCTACTAGTGTCATCGTGGGAGTAACGAGCATCGGTGACTTCCGCGAATTGGGCAAAATCGGCTCAGTTACGCTGGTCTATTACGTAGTGACCATGCTCATTGCAGCAGGAATCGGCCTGGTGCTGGTCACCACGATGGAACCCGGAAAGCAGATTTCCTCTGAGGAAGTCGCAAAGGGACAGGAAACGTATGAACGCAGTACGGGCATTCAAACCAACATCAAGCATCGCCCGGAAGGCGTGCTGGGCGCCTTGCACAGCCTTGTTAAACAGATCATTCCACGAAACATCGTGAAAGCGGCAGCTCAAGGGCAGGCACTACCGATTATTTTCTTTTCCATCATCCTGGGAATCGCAATCACCACGATGGGAGAGCGAGGGAAAATCCTTTCGCAGGGGTTTTCCGCCCTCTTTGAAGCGATCATGATTCTGGTTCATGTGGTCATTTGGCTCACGCCGATCGGCGTATTTGCTCTGCTTGCGTGGACTGTCGCGCGAATCGGCCTGGGAGTGTTCACTTCGGCGATAGGTACCTACATGGCTGCAGTCCTGATCGGGCTCGCAATCCACGCCTTCATTGTCCTACCGCTCTTTTGTGTCGTGTTCGCTCGAACGAATCCTTTCACGTACATGCATCAGATGCGCCAGGCATTGATGACGGCCTTTGGAACGGACTCGTCCTCAGCAACGCTGCCGGTGACGATAGAATGCGCCACGGAAAACGCGGAAGTCAGTAAGAAAGCGGCGGGGTTCGTGTTGCCCCTCGGCTCAACGATCAACATGGACGGTACTGCCCTTTATGAGGCCGTCGCAGTGGTATTTCTGGCCCAAGCTTATGGCCTGGAATTGCCGACTAGCACACTGGTCCTAGTCGCGATCACCGCCACTATGGCCGCTATCGGCGCAGCCGGCATCCCAAGCGCGGGTTTGGTCACTATGGTCATCGTCGTCGACACGGTCAATAGCACTTTAAGCGGTATGGGAGAAACAAATCTCTTACCAATCGCGGCAGTCGGGCTTGTCGTGGGGGTGGACCGAATCCTCGACATGGTACGCACAACCGTAAATGTTTGGGGCGATGCAGTTGGGGCAAAAATTGTCGATCGTCTCGACAAAAAACAAACCGCCACAATCAAATAGGCAAGCCATGTACGGCTGTTGTCGTCCTGGATCAGGCTCGAAATCAACTCCAGATGAACAAGTGCTTTCCAACAGCTTCACACTTCAGCTGCGATAGCTTGCAAGCCGCCATCTCAATACGAAGCTCCGATTTAGTGGGTAATTTGAATAGCCTGACATAGGCAAATCAGGCCTGATTCACGCCGATTTTCAGTGTGACATAATAGCAGGATGCGGCTTAGCGCAGACCAATACAGACGAGCACGTACGAACACGCGGCAAAGTAAGAACATAGCGCTCTGATTTCGAACGAATTGGCGAGTTACTTACGAACTGAGGTAGACTACCCATACCGCGAATCTTAAAATGCAGTAAAGTCAATTTGTTTTAAACTGAGTCACTGTAAACCTCTATCCCACTGAGCGGTCCTCATTGCGCACCATAGCGGCCAATTGAGGGCCCTCGATCGTGTATCGGATGATGACATTAGTCAGAATCGAATTCAACAACGGCCTTCCCCCGCGTGAATTGTACCTCGACAAGGAGCAGTTAATTAGGCTCGATCAAACTCGACGCACAACCGAAAAGCTTAACGGTGGAGCGCCGGATACGGTATTCGATCTTCCTTACCATCCTTCCACCGACAGCAATACGGAATGGCACCTCCTTTTCTCCCTCGAAACCGTCGCCGCGGTCACACCGATTTAAAGCCAAGACGGTCATTCAAGTCGATTCACATTTCGTACTCGATTTCTTTCGACAGTTAGGGCACCACACCCACGCACAACGTCTAACAGGGTGTGTTGAACAGCAGGCAATCCGCTTTTAGGCACTACACGCCGGATGAAACCGCTATAGTCAGATGCGTGCAAGTACCGTAACATCCATCAAGATCAATACCCGAAGCGTCCGGGTAAGTAGTCTGATGCAACGGTGGCCCCACTGTGATGGAGATGAAACACATGGCTAACTCGCGCGTTGCCGTGGTCTTTGGAAGTGATTCCGATTGGCCCGTTATGCAAAAATGCGTACAGCAACTCGAACAATTCGACATTTCAGTGCACGTCGAAGTGATGAGTGCTCACAGAACACCTGCCCGGGTCATGGAATACGCCGATACCGCCGCCAAAGAAGGCATTGAGGTCATTATTGCGGGAGCCGGCATGGCAGCGGCATTGCCGGGTGTGGTTGCCGCACACACCACGCTGCCAGTTATTGGTGTTCCTTTAGTCAGTGGAAGTTTGGGTGGCGTAGATGCTCTTTTATCCATTGCTCAGATGCCGCCTGGCGTGCCGGTTGCCTGCGTTGGCGTCGATTCGGCAGGCGCCAAAAATGCCGCCTTGCTCGCGATCCAGTTTCTTGCGGTTAAAGATGAGAAACTGGCGAAAGCGTACGCGCATTTTCGTGCGAATCAGGCGGATGGCGTGCGAAAAAAGAACGAGAAACTGCAGCATCAGCTTGGTACGTAACTTAGGCAAACTCGAGCGACTTTCACAATGCAAGAGCCTACTCCAAAAAGCGTTGACTGGTACGGCGGGGTCGACGGGTACCTTGCGATGCTCGATCAAACCAAACTTCCCAACGAGCATATCGTCATCGAATGCCAGGATGTGGAAACGGTTTATGAAGGTATCAAAATGCTGCGCGTGCGCGGTGCTCCCGCCATCGGAATCGCCGCAGCCATGGGACTGGTTCTAGGCGCCAGAGATTACGCCCGAGACACAACTGAACTCCTTGCACGGGTAGCTCACGTCGCGGATTACCTCGCAAGCTCACGCCCAACGGCGGTCAATCTGTTTTGGGCTCTCGATCGCATGCGTCAAAAGTCCAATGCCGTCTCAGATCACTCCCCAAAAAAAATTCTCGAAGCTCTGCTTGATGAGGCAAGGCGCATCCAAAGCGAGGATGCCGCAATGTGTCGAGGCATTGGCAAAACAGGCAGTTCGCTTATTAAACCGGGCATGGGCGTGATGACGATCTGTAACGCGGGAGGTCTCGCTACGGCAGAGTACGGTACCGCTACAGCGCCTATGTACACTGCTCACGAGCTTGGACGAAAATTCAAGGTGTATGCGTGCGAAACCAGGCCTTTGTTGCAAGGAGCGCGGCTTACCTCTTTTGAACTATCCCAAGCGGGAATCGATGCCACGGTCATTTGCGACAGTATGGCTGGTACAATGATGAAACAGGGCAAAATAGGCATAGTAATCACGGGAGCGGATCGCATCGCTGCCAACGGCGATGTCGCCAACAAGATCGGAACATACAGTCTGGCTGTCCTCGCCAAAGCGCACAACATCCCTTTTTACGTCGCAGCCCCGAGCAGCACATTCGACCCCGCTACTCCATACGGCGATGCGATCCCGATCGAAGAGCGTGATCCCGACGAAATTCGCAGCGGATTTGGACAACAAACGGTTCCTGCGGGGGTTTCCTGCTACAACCCCGCTTTCGACGTAACTGAGGCGGATTTGATTGCAGGCCTCATTACTGAGAAGGGTCTCATTACGCCCGTTAACCGGCCCAGTATTGACAATACTTTACAACTATCGGCGGGTTGCCTAGACACCTGCGATGGATGAGAATCAGGTTGAGTAAGCGGGGATTGTACAGCCCCGCCGGAATCGAGTCAGCCCGAGCCCATGTGCTCTGGGTTGGGGCTTGCTACCGCCGACTTGCCCCCCTATACTGCGTGTGCTTGAGGCATCGTAAGCTAAGTACGGCCCGGTGCCGATGATATACCCAGACCCGCCGTCGCTCGACCGTGGCGCGGTTGATCGACCAACGAGTTTCACCCCGCGTAGGAGTAATTAGAATGCCTCGAAAATCTCGTCGAATGACAGCCGGCGCGATGATACTGGCCAGCGGCGCATTCCTGATGCAAAGCCCCAATTTTGGTTGCGAGTCCTTCATTGGCGAAACTGCGATGAGCGCCCTGGACTTCTGCTTCATCTTCGATTGCAACAGCGGTATCTTGGGCGGCACGGTTCAGCCTTGTCCCGAAGACGTGTCGAACGATGGAACGGCAACCGATAATTTCCTTTTCGTCGATTGTCCAGTGAACGACGAGTAGATGAGCGAAGGTCAAAGCGTACTTCGCTCCACCGAACGAGACGCCAGGAAACTTTGTTTCAGGAGATGGTTTATGCGTTCCTCGAATACTGCTTCCCGCCGCAAGCACTACCTCGCCGCTGCGGTCATGATGACCGGTTGTTTGTTCTTCTCACTCGGCGGTGCATGTGAAATGGCCACGAACTATTTCGATCCCTGCGGAACGATTTTCGCCAATTGCGATCCCGGCTCATTTCAACTGCAGTTTGCCGACGTCCCCGACTGGAGCGTCGATCCGACATGCACGATCCCGGGCGGTTGCACTGACGGCGGCGAACCCTGGGAAGATCCCTACGATCAACTGGGTCCGGGCTTCGACGGCCCGTAATGCCGTTACCAGTATAGTCAACGATTTTCCAACCCGGATCGCTTAGAGTGCGATCCGGGTTTTTTGGTGCCCGCCAGCGGTCTATCAGTTAAGGTCGAACGCACTTTGGACGAACGGCGCTATCCGGTATACGCGGCAGGTTTAGACTCGGTGTTCTCAGCCGAAGGAGAAATCACAGCAGCGCCAGCCGCAAATCCGCTATAAATCGCGACGGTAAATGCCGACTTAATGGGAGAAGAATCGCGTCTTCAAGATCGCGACAACCTTTAGGTAAGGACATGTTTATGAAATCGAGTCGAGTCAATCAACGCCTAAAAAAGGCTATGAAAACAGTCGCACTTTGTGCCGGTGGCGCGATCATGTTGCAATTCGCAAGCTGCTTGACCAGTTTCTGGCCAAACGCTTTAACGTTCGGCGGATTGTTCGCTCTGCGTGAAGGCTTGGCACAACTCGGCGGATGAAACCCATGCCCGGTCAAATCGACTCAGGCTCAAAGCTACTCATGTTGTCGGTGATGTGTCTTACGTGTATGGCAATCGGTTCGGCTTCAGCGTTACAGCCTGATTCATCTTTGACCTGTCCAGCAAAACCCGGTGAAATCGCCGAGTTGGTACGAGACCTTGAGAGCGAAGTCTACGACACTCGCACTTTCGCCACGCGGCGGTTATGCGCCATCGGGATTTCTGCCCGCGACGCACTGCGTAAAGCGGCCGATAGCGACAGCTTCGAGCTCGCCATGCGAGCGGAAGCCGTTTTGGCGATCCTGGACCAAATTCTCTTCTCAGGCGTCGATGTAGAATTGCAATTCAGTGCAGATAAAACCGCCTGGGATAAACCAGTCGATCTGATCGTGACATTTGCAAATCGATCAAAATACCCCGCCAGACTACCTTTTGCCACCAAATCAATTTCCGAAGAAGGGCAATCTCGGGAAACGCGGCAGGTGCTGACCATGTTGAACTTTGCTGATTGGCTCGTGGTGCAGCGGATGGGTTCGCAAGCCCCCATGTCGGTGACGGTGGAAGACATAGGCCTGGACAGTACCATTCAAACAGCCGTGGAAAAATCGATCGAATCGACAGAATTCTCCATATTGAAACCAGGAGAGCAGGCGGAAATGCGAATAAGTCCGTTTAACCGCGGGTTCGCCCGTTACCGCATGCTTGACGAGGGTGTGTATCAGGCGCGTTTCGTTTATCTGCCGGAATGGAATGACCCGGTTTTGTTGGAAGCGCGCGCAGGTTCAGTGGAAAGCAATGCAGTCCAGATCCAGCTGACAGCCGCAGCACCGCAAACCGTCGCACGACACAATTCGACGGCGAAGCTAGTGCTCCAGGAAGAAGAACAACAGGTCGTCGCGCGGATCATCAATCGCCATGATTTGCCGATCGTAGTGAATCTCAACGCAGGACCGGCGGTTCCGTTCGCCCAGATGCGATGGGTCGTCACAACCCAAACAGGCCACGAACGCATGGTTCCAGCATGGGGCGGTACGACGGATACATTGCGTGATTTTAAAGCGAAGCTGCTCAAGACCGTCCCGCCGGGGGAAGCGGTTATCCTTTTCCAACTACCTAAAAAAGAACTGAGCGAAACAATCGTCAAAGAATTGGGCAAGGATGCAGGCAAGCCCGTTGCAATCCGACTGCGGTATTCCAACATACTCAGTCGACGTTGGCAACAACTCCGTATCAAAGAAATCAAATCCACGAATCCGGACAATGCGTTGAACAAGCCAGTCCCTCGTGAATTAATTACGTTGGATCTCATTAGTGATGCGATTACCCTGCGGCATGAACCATAGCAACGAAAGAATGGAATCTTTGCGAGTGTCTCGGCCCGAACCGAGCACTCACGCCTATTCGATGGATCAGCGTTGAGCAACCACCCTCACCAGTCCGACCCCGCACGTATGTCGTTTGGGGAGCACCTCGATGAATTGAGGCAAACCCTGATTTGGGCACTCGCAGGCGTCGTTGTCGGTACTGTGATATGCCTGGCCATCGGCAGGCATATTCTGGCCGTGCTGTTTCAACCGTTGCTGATTGTGCAAAGCTACAACGGACTCCCTATGGAGTTGCAGGCGCTCGCTCCCGCAGCCGCATTTCTCGCTTATCTCAAAATTGGGTTTATGTCAGGACTGCTGTTGTCGATGCCCTGGGTGCTCTATCAAGCGTGGCGTTTTATTGCCAGCGGCTTGTATCCGCAGGAGCGCCGATTTGTTCGTAATCTGGTTCCTGTTTCGTTACTCCTCTTTGTGTTAGGTGTGTTGTTTTTATACTTCATCGTGTTGCCCATCGTTTTGCACTTCTTCATTTCATTCAATAAACAGTTCGCTCCACCTGAAGTGAAAAACGACGGCTTCTACAGTTGGCTATTGCCCGAAAAAGAGGAGGTCGAAAGCGACGTTTTACCCACACCACTGGAAATACCGATTCTAGAGGAAGATCCAAAAGAACTGACGGTCGATGCCGTTTGGTTCAACGGGCAGCAGCGTAAGCTGAAAGTGGCGGCGGATGGCAAGGTCTGGTCCGTCGCCATGCGGAAAGACGATCAATATTCCTCCGTGCAAAGCATGTTCGCGATCGACTTCTACATCAGTTTCGTGCTGTCACTCGCGCTGGCGTTCGGTATCGCGTTCGAACTACCTGTTGTGGTGTACTTTCTTGCGCGGTCGGGAATCGTGCCGGTGTCGGTCATGGCACGAGGCAGGCGTTACGTGCTGTTCGGTATCGTGGTGATTGCCGCACTCATGACTCCGCCGGACGTGATTAGTCAACTTTTGCTCGCCGGACCTATGTACCTGCTTTTTGAACTGGGCCTGTTTATCGGACGTGGAAAGAAACGGAAACAGCAACGACCAACAGCCTGATTATTCCATTTGTCAACCGGCCAACCGGCTGTCCGCCTATTCTAACGCGCCAGTGAGTTCACGAATGCTGTTTACCCGTTTTCGCTGGAGATAATCGGTAAGCCCTGCACAGATCCGGGTAGGCACGGTTGGATCAACGAAAAGCGACGTGCCCACGGCCACTGCAGTCGCCCCAGCAAGCATGAACTCGACTGCATCCTGCCAGGTCGCAATCCCCCCCATTCCGATGATGGGTACGCCCGCGCTTTTGGCGACGTTGTTGTAAATGCTGTTCACCATGAAGAGCGCCACCGGCTTGATTGCGGGACCGGAGAGCCCGCCGCAACGGTTGGCAATCATCGGCTTTCTGGTGTCGACGTCGATCGCCATGGCCCGTAACGTATTGATGACGGAGAGCGCATCCGCACCTTGATCAACGGCAGCGGCGGCGATTTCATTCACGTCGGTCACGTTAGGCGACACTTTTACAATCAACTTGGCCCGCTTAACCTCCGATCTCACCTGAGCGACAAGTTCCCGCAACCGCTTCGCGTCGGTTCCGAATTCCAACCCGTCCGACACATTGGGGCAGGACACGTTCAACTCCAAACCCGCAATGCAATCGATTTTGTCCAATGCGACACATACGGTGAGGTAGTCGTCGACGCTATGGCCGGCCACGTTGACTATGACGGGTGCCTGCAACTTCGACAGGTACGGTACCTTTTCCGCAATAAAGCGTTCCATGCCTACATTCGCCAACCCGATCGCGTTGATCATTCCTCCCGGCGTCTCCACAACTCGGGGCGGCTTATTACCTCTTCGCGGTAGCGGAGTCACTGCTTTGGTCACAAAAGCACCGAGTGAATCGATGCGAAGAACCGGTTCATACTCCGGACCATAGCCACTCGTTCCCGAGGCGGTCATAATCGGATTCTTCATCGCAAGTCCCGCCAGATCCACCGACAGGTCAGGTGATTTCGTGATTGGCTCGTTGGTTGTCATTGAGTGCAGGATGGACGTTTGCAGCCGCCGTGTCAACGACACTGGAAGAAGATGCATGGAACCCCAGTTGGCCTTGTGAGAACGTGGGCATACAATGAAGCCGATCACGAGTGAGAGGTTGTATCATGACAGAGAAAGATTCACGAATCGCTCTATTCCCCGGAGCTTTCGACCCAGTCACCCACGGTCATCTGGACATTATCGAGCGGGCGGCAAAGCTATACGACCGCTTGGTCGTTGCGATCGGCATCAACCCGCTCAAACAAACCATCTTTACGCCCGAAGAGCGTGCCGAAATGCTGTCCGCCCATACGAGCCCGCTAAACAACGTCAAGGTTCGCACTTATGAAGACCTTACGGTTGAGTTTGCGAAGCAGGTCGGTGCGGGGGTCATTTTGCGTGGCATCCGCGACACCGTAGATCTCCACAATGAGCTGCAAATTGCCAATACCAACCTGATTATTGGCGGAATCGAAACCATGTTCCTCATGACAAGCCACGAACATGTCTTGACTTCCAGTTCGCTGATCAAACAAATTGTGGAAATCGGAGGTTACGATTCAAATCGAATTGCGAAACTTGTCCCTTTGGATGTAGCCACCAAGCTGGAAAAACGACTCCGCGCCGCGAAGTCGAACGACTAAGCAACGCGCCGTTTATGGCGCACATCCATTCCAGCGCATCTCCAAGATGCATTCCAATCCCCCCACACCTCTAGAACACTCAACCGACAGCCGATAACCAAGATGGAGAATCCACGCACGGTGACGTATCACTGCCGTCGCAGGAGGTCGGTAGAATGCTTACAGGTAAATGCTTCGACAACCAGGGCGACAACAGCGTCTCAACGATGCAGCTACCGGATTCTAATGTGAACCCTCGCACCTCACGGACGAACAACGTCCAGCCTGCAACGAAAACACTTGATCCGGCCAGCGACAGTTCGACTGAACCGACTTATTTCGATAAGGCTCGCGCAAAACTCGAAGCACATGCCCGCACGTGGGAGAACCGCCCGCTGGTCCGAGAGCTGTACGCCGGCTACCACCGTATGATCGAAGAGGCGCTAAGCGCCGTTGCGGGAGCGAACCTGGAGGTCGGTTCCGGCACGGGGCAGTTCGCCACCTATATGCCCAACACGCTGCTGTGCGACCTCGTGCCGTGTTCCTGGTTAGACCTCGCGGCTGATGCAACGCACCTGCCATTCAATAACGAAACGCTGGCTAATCTGATTCTGCTTGATGTCCTGCACCATATCGATGACGTACGCCGGTTTTTCGCAGAAACGCAACGCACACTCGCGCCAGGCGGACGAATCATCATGGTGGAGCCCTATTCGTCACCAATCAGTTGGCTGGCGTGGCGGTTCATTCACGAAGAAGACATCGATCATAAGGCCAATCCTTTGGAAGGTCCCGCGTTGACTTGCCCCAACTCGGACGATCCCTGGACCGCGAACATCGCCATCCCCACCCTTTTGTTTTGGCGCGACCTGACACGGTTCCATACTGAATACCCGGGTTTGCGCGTCGTGACTCGACACCGCTTCGACACAATCGTCATGCCGCTTAGCGGTGGATTCGAACAACGACCAATCCTCCCGCACTTCCTCGCACCATTCATGCGTGTTCTGGAACGTGCAATCTCGCCGCTGAATCCGATACTCGCGTACCGCTGTTTCGTGGTTGTTGAGAAGAAGTAGAGAATTCCCGGCTGCACTTACGGCACCGTAAACGTCGAAGCAAGGGACTCACGTTCACTGGTTCGCAAGCCCTTGACACGAAAAACCGAAATGTCAATGTTCGACAATTCGTGGATTTCGAGCCTCTCCACCAACCATTCATCTCCCCAGACGCTCGTCGCTACGAAATTGTTTCCATCAAGCGGCGTAAGCTTCGTACGAACTTCTCCGGATGTAATGTAGTAGGCGGGCGTAAGATCGGCTCCGCAAGCGTACCGAAGCGCCGGCGGTGTATCCGGAAGAGAGCGGTAGTTCTTTTCCGGCGTGTATTCACACCAGTCGCGAACCTGCATGAAGTAACCGGAATCCTCATTCTGGGCCCAGTAGTCGGTCATGATAAACTCGGAATCGCCCAAACGGGGCGTGTACCGTGCGGTGATGTCAGCCAATAGTTGGCACCGGGCATAATTGTACCATGCAGCCTGCAAGGCTGTGACAGTCGGAGTAGCGGCAACGACCACGACAACGAGGCTCGCGACGGCTTTCGGACCGACAAACGCGAATGAATCACGCTTAGATTGCTCGGCATGACGTTCCGTAGGTCGCCGCAACACTTGCGAAAAGGCCATTAGCATAAGTGGGATGAGCAGTGCGACCGCGGAACCATAGTGATGCACCGACCCATGAACCGCTGCTCGCATTCCAGCCAGAGCAAACATCGTCGCTCCCGCAACTCCCCAGATAAGATACACATACCTGCGAGCCCGGAAACAACGGAACGCACCTACTGCCGCCAACAGGACAAGCGGCAATTGGAACAATAGACCAGGATTTTTCCATTGATTCCAAATGGCCGCGATTGCCTGAGCCGGGTCGAACCCGCTATTCACCCCCCGCCCGGTCAAAGCATAGGAGATGAACCGGAGCATCATGACGATTTGATCCATCAGGAAGGCGTTAGGCAATACCATTCCGGCTAAGACCGCAAGCCAAACTACCGGCCACATGGGGTGAACGACAAATCGTATGACCGGGTGTTGCGGAGCGACTCGCGTAAACCACGCGACTCCAGGAATGCTGAAGACTATAGCAAACAAAACGACTGTTGCGCGGTGATCCCAACCAAGGGATGGGCGCCATCGATTCGTAACGATCACTACAACGCCATAAAAGACAATCGACAGCAATACAAGCCGTCGCTTTGCAGTCCAAAATCTAACTGCGGCATCTTTCAACCGGCTTGTCCAATTTTCCGAGTACAAAAAGCCCACACCAAGCAGCAGCGCGGGTAACAAACCGACCGCATGGACTTTCGTCGTAATGGTCAGACCCGTAAGAAAGGCGGCACCGATCAAACGAACCACACACCTGCGATGCACCGCTTCTGTAATGAGATAGACAACGAGAATGCTCAAACTCGCCAGGGGAAGATCGGGCCTGTACATGATCGCACGGCCCAGATGACCTATGCACGCCGCGTACAGCAGTGTCGCTAAGACGCCCCACTCCCAATGCCCGAAAATGCGGCGAGAAACCTCATGTACAGTAATGATTCCCAAGATGAAAAAGATCGCCGCCCACCCCCTAATCATCCAGAGGTATTCACCCATGTTGGCCAGCAGGTTCTCCACATAGATCGTTCGCGAGATGGGGTGATACAAGCTCTGTACGGCGTGATCCGCAGCAATTGTAAAAGTCAGGAGAATTTGTAGGGGCATGCCCGGATGATCGAAATAGAGTGTAGGTCTGCCCGCGTAAAGATTGGCTGCACTTCCCAGATAAGAACCATCACAATCAAGCGTAAGCCACCAAGGTGTAGCAGGCTGAATCAGAATCAAAATCACGGCAAACGAAACGCAAAACAGCAGCGAGAGCACGCGCGCTGTTCGGCCGCCCGATCGATCGCCATGCAGCCCGTGGGAGTCCAAATCACTCATGTCAGATGCCTCTTCGATTCGCCGCGTGGATTGGTTCGCAGTGATCTACCTCGCACTTCTTATCGGACATCAATCGAATTCGATGAAGATTGGATCTTTGAGATGTTTAGGACACAAGGGCTGTATACGGTCGGCGATTATCCATACACAATGGATGGACCACTAACCGCCCGCAAGCAAGTCGACGAAAAAGAGCAAATCGAGAAGGTCAATACTGATATCGCCATTGAAGTCGAACTGGTTACAACCAATACCCATCACGGCATTCGGTCCGCTCAAACAGTCGTACATCAGTGCGAAGTCATCCAGATCCACATCGCCGTCGAAATCGCCATCGCCGTCGGATTTCACGATTCGCACCACTCGGAAGCCGATTTCGTCGCTGGTAAATCCGGCCGGCGCGAATGTTCGAAATGACGCTTCACACCCAAGCCAGCCCGAACCGGGCCTGTTCCAACTTCCGCCGCGAATCGTTCGGTTCGCGATACTGTTGGGGTTGGTATTGAATCGCCCCTGCACCCACTCGTAGAGATTGCCGGACAGGTCGTAAAGACCAAAGCTGTTTTCGTTGCCGGCGGTGGCGAATGTTCCGCCGTGGTCACTGCCGTCATAGTACGCGACCGGTGCCGGACCGTTGTCATACGGATCGCCGCTGTTGATATAGTTGGCATCTTCTGCGGAAATGGTATTGCGACCGAAGCCAAAAACAGTGTTCGCTCCCAAGTCCTCGCTCCAGGCCGCCGCCTTGTACCATTCATTGTAATCATCTGCGCTGTCGGTATTCACGGAAATATTGTTGTAGCCCTCATCCATCGGTAAGCGATACCCGCGATAACCAGCGATAAGCGAAGCCCGCTCGATGTCATTCAAATCGCGCAAGGCCCAGTTAGCTTCGCTAATGGAACTCGGTCGCCAATCGGTCAGCGTCGTTTCCGTCGCTTCGTGGTAACAGCGCTCGCCCGGCAGCATGCCTTGATCCAACGTCAGCCAATTGCAGTATTTCACCGCTCCGTACCAACTCACACCGGCAACCGGCAAATCGGCGACCGAACCGTTAAGCAAAGCATACGCGCCATCCTGAAAATAAATGTGACCCGTTTCGTTCGGATCAAACATCACCGCGGTCAGCACATCCTCCCCGGACGCCCCTTCCCGCGTCGCCCCGACATACACGACTCCGGAGCTTGTGTTGAAATACATAAACTCCCCGCGCTCGTTGGCGGGATTCGCGAGAGCGTCGTTGAGAAACACATGAAATTCCGCATTCGTGACCTCTGTCGGAACCATGACAAATGAATAGGCAGGACCAAGCGGCTGAACCTTACTGCGCGGGACCGCGTTTTCCTCCTGTACGAACTGCGGTGTAACAACATGCAGCGTTACATCGCGCGTGCTGACATCGCCGTTTTCTCCATCCCAGCTCACTTCGACCGCGACTTGGTACTCTCCTTCCGCAAGTGCCGCAGCGGCTATAGGATCGATAGCTACCCAAAGCGTCGTCGACTCACCCGAATTTAAGTTCCCCCCTGCAACATTCGCACCATTTAGCATGAGCCAATTGACCGACGGATTCGTCTGCGCTGTCCAATTCAGCGCGGTGCCGCCTTCGCGATTGATTAGTTCATACGCTTTCGACGCGGGATAGAAAGGCCCCACACCGGCAGGTCCGGATGCTTCCAAGGATTCCGCGGGGAATACGGATATCGTTCCACTCGCACCAACGGTAAGTTCCACGGAACGCTCAATCGCCACATTGGTCAACGTGTCTAGAAAGGTAATCGTACCCGTGTAGCTATCCGGATAGAGCGTGTCCGCGATCTCATTCACGGATACGTTCACATCCGTTTGTTCGTTCGCAAGAAGCAGTTCCTCGCTGCTGCCCAAGTCAAGCCAATCCACGTCCGTAGTGATCTGCACGGTAATCGCCACTGAGGCGTGCCGATTGGTGAGGGTGTAAATCTGCTGATCGCCCGGTGTGGCGGACCATGATCCATCCTCATCTTCCTCAGGAACCACTTCGACCGGTTCCTTGACCTCCAACGATAGAGGCGTATCGATGGTACGACTCAAGTCGCCGTTCGCCGTATCCGTCCATTGGAAACTCAGATTGATGTCGTATTCGCCTACTGCGAAGCTGTCGGCCTCTCCTGCGATACTGACATCGAACGGGCCGATCACTTCGGTCGATGCGATGCTGCCATTGATGGGATCATCGCCGTCGAGGTCCATCCATGTCGCAGTCAATGACACCTCGTAGTCGAGCGTCATGAAAGAGACGTTTGTATATTCGAACGCACGGCTTGCCGTTTGATCGAACGCATAAAACGGTCCGCCGAAGTAACCTGTGAACTTCTGCGGATCGGCATCGAGTTTGTTTACTTCGATGGGCTCGCCGATATCTGCGCGAAGTTCACGCGTCTGCGTCACCGAGTGGGTGCTATCTTCGATCGTAACCGTTGAGGTGTATTCACCTGGAGCGAGTGTTTGTGCATCTGCGTTCGTTTGAACATCAAATTCCATCGACTCACCGCCGGCCAGAGTTCCTTCCAGGAACTGTGAAGCCGGCTCCTGTGAACCCACCTCAATAAGATCGATCCAGATTTCCGCCACACTTACCGCAAAATCCACCGAATTCTCGGAGAGATTCTCCACCAAATATCGTTTGGCGGGTTCAGGATGCCCTATCATACCTTCTCCGTAAACGACACTTAGCGCAGGTAAATCGTTCTGCGGACCGGCAGCCAGCGCGGGGTGAAGGTCGAGAATCACGAACCGTTCATAAGTTTTTTTTGATTGAGCATCCGTAATCGTGATCTTCGCGATATGCCCTGTCCCGCGGACCGTACGGAAACCGGTGTGGTCATTTGAATCTTCGGGAAGTACAGGATCACGGGCATTGTTGCGTAACGAGTCACCGGCCGCGGGGTCAAGGAAGCTCCCACCACGTATCGTGAAAGGTGCGGCGATGTCGGGCGTGAACAACTCGCTCGTCCACTCCGCGACGTTGCCACACAGGTCATACAGGCCAAATACGTTGTCAGTGTCGAACGTCAGCGTTTGACCATCAGCGAGTGAGTTCTCGCCATCGAAGAAGGCGATCGAGGTCGTGCCGTCCTCTTCGGTATCGCCACTCGAGAGGAAATTCGCATCGGGAGCGGCCGGCTCGGCTTGATCCCGGCCGAAGCCGAAATCGCGATTGGTGAGTTCTTTGTAATCCCACGCGGCGGCTTTGTACCATTCGTTGTAGTCAGCGGCCGCGAGACTCAAGTCGTCCATAGGCAACCGATAGCCCATCGTCCCGCGTACCCAAGCTTGACGCTCGGCCGCGCTGAACAGGCCGCTCTCCCAACTCATCGCGTCAACGGGCCTCCAACCCGGCAAATCGTTAACTGTGCTTTCCGCGTAGGCAAGCAACAATTCGGGAGTACCAATCGTCAGTGAAAGCCAATTGCAGTACTTCACCGCCCCATACCACGACACTCCAACCACCGGATGGTCCGCGTAGCCCGCCTCTACGCTGTACGCGCCGCTATCGAAGTCGATGCGTCCGACGGCAACGTCGAAAATGGGAATTGTCGGCGCAGGAGGAACTTCACCTGTACCGGGTGTTTTCGAATCGTTGACGAAAAAGCTTCCCGTTGCCGTGTCCACATAGAGGTAAGCAGCGCGGGCATGGTCGCTACCCGCTTGAGCCAAGGACAGCACATCGGTCAAAAAACTGACAAACTCCGCATTGGTAATCTCTGTCTTGTTAATCCAAAAATCGTAAGTAGGTCCGCCGGGTTGCAAAAAATCGGAAAGCACCGGATGCACATCGCTCCCGTATCCGCGAACCAGTGCGTATCCACCCGGCGGAACAGACGATAAGCCAAGTGTGGAAACTTCCGCCGAAAACCGAAGCGTCACTTCAAGCGACTCGCCAGGTTCATGCGGCGGAATCTGCGTCGGTGATACGCCGTCGATTTCCAGCCAGGGTACATCAATTGAGATGTCCAACTGATCCACCGCAACGTCGGAAGGGTTGTGGATCGTCAGTTGCAACGTTGTATCCTGCAAATCCTCGCCTAATAAAGCATCGACTCGCCAATGTCGTGCAGGCGTGATTTCCAATTCGACCGGCTCGAATGCTTGCGAAACGCGAAATCCCACGAAATCGTATGCACCGGTTGCCGGCAGTGAGCTTCGGCGATCGGTACGGAGAAAGATCGAAGACTCAATGTTTTGAAAATGCCCGCCTCGAATACCTGCCTCACCTGTCGGCATACTATGGTCGTGCGTCCATTCCGCGACATTCCCCGCCATGTCATACAGACCGTACCCGTTTCCCGTGTCCTCGGTGAATGCCTCCGGATCAGCGAGCGTGTTTAAGCCGTTGTAGTACCCAACCGGAGCGCATCCCGGCTCAAACGGATCGGCGCTATCCAGGTAGTTCGCGTCCGCGATGGATATGGTGTCCCTACCGAAACCGTAAACAACATTCGTACTCGACACATCAAGCCAGGCTGCCGCCTTGTACCACTCTCCCTGGGCAGACGCACCTTCCACCCCGTCATCCATGGGCAACCGATACCCGCGTTTCTGTGCAACAACGTCTGCGTTGGAAAGCGTAACCTCCCAATCCGCCGCGACAGGCCCTTCGCCGTACACGCGTTGATTGGACGACATCCCCTGCAACAACGTCAGCCAATTGCAGAATTTCGCCGCCCCGTACCAACTGACACCCACAACCGGGTAGTCCCAAAAACCAGGTTCAACGGTATAGAATCCGTCTTCATACCGAATCGGACCCTCCCCCGCCGGATCGTACGAAAAAAGCGTCGTTCCATCTCCGGCTAGTTTCACACGGCCCGCAACCGTGTCATGGGTTAAATTGTCATCAGGATTTATATCGTTAAGGAATCGCACAAACGCAGTGTTGGTAACTTCAAATTTGCCAATTCGATACAAGTAAGCAGGACCGTCGGGTTGTTCGTGATCAACAGGTATGTTGACCATATCGAGGGCAAAACCCTGTCCGCCGACCGTAAAAACCACCGATCGTGTCGCACGTGCCTGGGTCAGTACGTCCAGAAAAGTCAACGTGCCGGTGTAGGTGCCTGTCGGCAATGAATACGCTTCGGCCGTAAGGAAGATAGTTACATCAACCGAAGACTCCGGATCGAGCAGCGTCCCTTCGCTGGGATCGGCATCAATCCATACCACACCCGGCGGCTGATCGGTCGTATCCTCAAACATCACGCTCCAGAACATCTCAGGGCCGTGGTTTGTCAGCGTATAGACTTTCTCGACCGGACCGAACGGTCCTCCTTGTGGACCGGAAAAGGAAACATCGTCGGTTGGTGCAACGTCCAGTTCAGTCACGGTGAGTCGCACGACACGATCAATCTCGAACCCACTCGTTGGCTCGGCAAATCGAAGCGTTGCAACGTATTCCCCGACACCGAGCAAGTCCGCGGCGGACGTGAGGTTTATATCGACATTCACAAATTGGCTCGGCGCGATCACTTGGCCTGTACTCGACAAGTCAAGCCAATCCACCTCCGGTTCAATAACGGACAATGCAAACTCAACGTCGGAATCCGCTTCATTGGTGATCGTATAAGTATGCGAGGCAGGTTCGAACGGGCCGCCGAAAGGCCCGGAAAATTCCTGTTCTTCCGCAGGTTCTACGCTGAAAGGTGAAATCACTTCGAGCGAAACCGTCCTGACGAATGCAGTACCCGTGCAGGAATCCGTAAAGGTCACGGCCGCCTGATACGTTCCCGCCGTCAAATTCGCGACCTCGGACGCATCGAAAGCGATCGCCACATCGAAAGTGCCACCAACCGGCACTTCACCATCCACCTGTTGTCCGCCATTGAGCGTAAGCCACAACAGACCGCTATCACCGGCGGTCTCCTCCCAGGTCGCAGTGAATGCGACGACCACATCCGACAGCGAGGTAAACGTATATGTGCTGCTTTCGACGTCGGGCGTTCCACCGACCGGCATGGTTGCACTGAATCCGCCGGCGGGTGTGAGTTGAAGCGGCTCGCTTACGGTGAGGATGACGTCGCGCGTGGCGGCGAGGGTTTGACTCGTCAGGTTTTCAATCGTAATAATCGCGTTGTTCACTCCGACATGAAGCCCATCTTCGCAGAGTGGATCGATCGTCACCGTCAGCATTGCGCCTTCACCGGCTGGTATAACACCGTCAGGCCTGTCGTCCTCAAGCATCACCCAAGGTGCATCCGAAGACGTAGCGAATGAAATCGGCATTTCAGCAATGTTTGCAATTTCGTAGACTTTCACATCCGAATCAGGCACCGCATACGGTCCGCCCCACGGGCCGGACGCGGACAAGTCCTGGTATGGAGTGACGAGAAGTGCATCGATAACGCTCTGAACGATACGAAATCCGGTTGCATCGCTGGGTGAACCCGCCTCTCGATGAGCGGCAGTGTTGGCGCGTAGGGAGAATGTGCTGCTTCGCCACGACCCGCCGCGATTACGACGCCTTGCAGGATCGGTCGGTGATTGATCCTGCATCCACTCCCACACGTTGCCGGACATGTCATACAGGTTGTACCTGTTCTCCGTGTCACGTGTGACCGTGCTGCCATCGCCGAGCAGATTCACACCATCAAAGAAGCCGATCGGCGTAGTGCCCGCTTCGAATGGATCGTCGCTGCCAAAGAAGTTGGCGTCCGCGTTTTCGATGATGCTCCGACCAAATCCGTATAGCGTGTCTCCAACGCCATCGAACGCCGCAGCCTTGTACCACTCGTTGTACAACGATGCGCCGCTCGCTTGACCATCCATCGGCAATCGAAAACCAACGTATTCTAGCAGATTTTGGCGTTCCGTATCGTTTAAATCCCGCGTTGACCAGTCGGCAGCACTAATCGTCACCGGTCGCCAGCCTGACAAATTCGACGAAGGCGACTCCGCGTACGCACGATCATCGGGCGCGAGTCCAATGTCCAAAGTCAACCAGTTGCAAAACTTGATCGCACCGTACCACGTAACTCCCGCCACCGGATGATCGGCATATGCGGGATCGTCGAGAACAAATTGATTGTCGCTGTAGATGATGTGACCGTTGGCAACTGTGTCAAACAACTTCGTGCCCGAGCCCTGGGTGCCGATTACGCCGTGGGTCGAGCTATGAATGTAAACGTCGCCCGAATCGACGTCGAAGTACATGTAATGACCCTTGGGGGCGGTAAGGTTCGATTTGGCGTCGTTGAGGAAAGCAACGAATTGCTCATTGGTAATTTCGTACGCGGTGATCCGAAAATCATGAACCGGACCAACCGGTTGATCGTCGACACCCGGTATGACTGAAAACGAAAGTGAATCAAGTTCGGTCGATTCCACGTGTAAATAAGAAGTGCTCGCCTCATGAATGCCCTGCCGCATCGCCGGCCCGCCTGCTGATGCGGTCAGAATCAGACCAGCGCCGATCAAGCACACTACCAACGCTATCTTTCGCCTTCTTGCCATTTGCATCACGTTCGTGCCTCCATGCACCGTGAAGCCTCGTGCGAGTACACTCAGCTCAAAAGCTTCGGCGTACAAATATCCCGCTGCTCTCCATCTATGTTCTATCGGATGATGGCTAAACTCGAGCACACGATTTCAAGCGAGGGTGGTCGGCCGGTGTATGTCGCCGGCGCAACTGGCGCGTGGTGAAATTTGCGCAAGAAAACGGGCGCCGTTGAACATGGCGCCCGGAAACAATCGCCTGGTGAAAAACGTACGTGCTATCGACTGAAGCCTTTAGCCCTCAGACTCTTCAGGCTTCCAGTCGCGTTTGGGCGGTTTAACCACCAATCCCATGCGAATCGCCTTGGCGGAAACCTTGATGCGACACACCTTGCCATCAACCACCGCACGTACGCGCTGAATATTCGGCTTGAACTTACGCTTCGTGATGCCCGTGGTCTTGCGGCCTACACCACCCAGATACTTGGCTTTACCCCTGCGGGCAATGGATCGGCCTGATCGGGTCTTCTTACCTGTGAAAAAACATACGCGGGGCATGGGTCACCTCATGTCACGCCATCAGAATCCAAAGTCGTCAAAGACAGGTCAGTATAGCGGTCGATTGGCTATTAGCAAGTACTCAAAACTCGACCAACTACTCCAAACGCAGGCGATCGGAACGGTCCGGTAACGATTTCTCGACGTCTGAAGACTACCTTTTCCGACATATCCCGCAACAATGGCCCCCCGGCAGCGTTTTTAAGGTAGAGAGGTCTGGAAAACGAATGAGTGTGTTCACAAAACTGGACTCGCTGATCGAAAGAGCGCAGCGTAGGGATTCCACCGCTGTGGGCGAAATCGTAGACGTCTATGCAGTACGACTGTATCGTTTTCTTTACCGTTTGACAGGCCAACGACAAGACGCCGAAGATCTCGTCCAGGAGGTATTCCTTCGCGTAGTGAGGACTATCGAAGCATACAAACATGACGGGAAATTTGAAGCGTGGCTTTTCAGGATCGCCATGAACCTTGCGCGAGATCGGATACGAAAATTGGCACGAGTGCCAGGCATCCTATCCCTCGACGCCAAACCGGACAGTAATGATTGGATCGAATTGCCCACGCCTGTAGCAAGGATGCCCGAGCGCGAATCGGCAGTGAGCGATCTCGACAACGACGACATGAATCGACTGCAGGCCGCTTTGATGACTCTACCTCAGCCGGAACGTGAGATCATCATTTTGCGACACTATTCGAATCTGACTTTCGCCGAGATTGCGGAAGCGTTCGAAGTTCCGCTGGGTACGGCTCTCGCCAGATCTCATCGAGGTTTGGCAAAGCTGAGGAAAGCGATGGGAGTGGATCAACCGTGATTTGGTGCATGATGAGCGAACATTACGATAGACTAAAGCGCATCGAAGAAGATGAGCGTTGGCTCGCTGAGGTTCTTGGCGATGAAGGCGATACGCCAAACGTCGAGTCGATCAAATTGCGCACCCAGATTGAGATGAACGAGCATTGGTTCGCCGAACTGTGCAACCGAGACGAGATCAGCCCGCCGGAAAATCTAACTACTACGATCAAGAGTCGCCTCAATCGCGAGTTCGCTACCGAGGCAGATGCACAAGCAGCGCCGACGACATTTAGCCAACGCCGCACGTTCCGATTTGCCACGTCGGCATTATCACTCGCCGCCGTCTTGGCGATGGCGGTTACGACTTCGCTCTATGTGCAATCGGAAAAACTCAAGCTGCCTTTCTCCGATGACTCATCCTCGCCCGATGCAATCTATGGCTATGCAGAGGCATTTTTCGCCTACGAAGAGGACGATATGCTGATCAGGCTCGCCACGCTCGACGAGCGACTCGAGTCACTGGAAAAATCCTGCATCGAGCCTTTCCCCGACGATTGGGAAAACGATTACATTGAAGACATCCGGATACAACTCGACCGACTTGATAGCGAACCGGATTTTGAACTTCGTGATGCTTGGTTCGAACCTGGGCAATCCGGATAAGGAGATACACCATGCGCGTTTCGTATCCTGCCCATTCAATCTACACGATGCCGCGCCTTGTTTTGTGTGCAATCGTAGGATCGTTGGTGTTACCGCCGGTTTGTCTCGCGCAAACATCGAATAAGCAAACCAAGCAGCAACAAAAGGTGAAAACACCCGGTGCTGAACAGGAACCGTCTACGTCGCCGTACATGCCTTCCCGTGTGGGGAATGCACAAAGGAAAGACCGACAGCGCGATCTGAATGAAGAAGGCCGAGGAAATCGAGCAAGCGGTCGGCGCTCAAGCCCCAAGTCCCTTTCGGAGGCGGAACGGGAGAAGCTTCAAGCCTTTATCGAAGAGCATTTCCCTTTCATGTATGAAGAACTGCGAGATTTCCATAATAAAAACCCGGAACGATTTGAACGCCGCCTGCGAAAACTCGCGCCGGAGATCTACCACCTGATGGAACTTATCGAGATCGATCCGCAGCGGGCTCGACTGATTATCCAGGAACGTCGGCTCGATATGCGTATCCGCTTCATGGTGCATCGCTACCGCCTGAGTCACGCTCCCGAAGACAGGAAACGCCTGCGAAAGAAAGTGCGCGAATTTCTTGAAAACGCGTTCGACATTCGACTTAAGCGACGCGAGTTGGAAATTCGCGATATGGAGGCTCGCATTGCTGAACTACGCGATCGCCTCGAAACTCTCGAAACACTCCGTGAGGTGAAAATCGATCGACAACTGGCGGAATTGCTTTCCGACAAATCAACGCAAGACCGCCACGAACGGCGAATGCAAACGAGTCCTCTCGATGTAAACGAACCTAACACGCGCGAGAAATCCCGAGGGCACCAAGATAACAAAACAAACAAAGCCAAAACATCCGAAAAGAAATCTAAGACCAACCGACAACGCAACACGCAACAACAACGCCGCGATAAACCGCCGCTCAAACCAACTACGAGACCATAACGCGTCGAAACCACGATAAAATGCGACTACAAAATCGCCCCCGCTAAAAAAAACCGGCACGGGCCAAGAAAACTGACCCAACGCCGGCTGATTCATGTAGTGAGTTCGGCTGATCTGATTGTGTAATAGCCACCGGTAAAGAGTAAAATTGTGCACCCGGGAATTAAGTTAATCCTCTTTATTCCCGCCACCCCGACCTCCTTGTGCGAATACGATGGTTTTCTTCCGCCAAGGCAGCCAAAGAAACATCACTGCCAGCAGTTCCAACCCTACGAGCAGTATTACCCGCCAAGGCCAGGGACCAAGCCAGCCGACGACCTTGCTCTCGGGACCGACGTAACCGTAATCCCACTGGAATGCCATATTTAGAGGCAACATGATCAGGTCATACAACAGAATGGCCATACCGGCGAACCAAGCGTCCGCGAGCTTCGGCCGGTATCCCATGGCAAACGGAAGGTACAACGCTGATCCGACGATTTGACTATGTCCAACCCAGTAAAGCCAAAACCGCATCGAGTTCAGTCCATCTTCAAATGGCGGAAAAACAAACGCCATCAAACTCATGCCTAGTCCCCAGAAGTACACGATTGCCTGTGGCCAACGATAGGGCATGAACAATGCAAACGGCGCAATCCATACCGTCAAATCGCAGATGTGCAGCGGCAGGCTGTAATCCCACGTGAATTGGGGCGGCAAGAACCACCAATATTGCGAATAGCCGTTGAAGATCACCAGTGCAACCACCCAGACAATTCTGAGTCGGTATTCGCGTTTCGGGTTGTTGGCTTTCCAATAATGCCCCAGCCAGCCAACACCAATAACCGCGCCTAGAAATGCCCCGGCAACGATAAGGTGCTGAAGGGAAAACGCGGTAAAGGTGGTCCACCAACTCATGGGTAAACGCGGTACGACTCACCACGCAACGCCCGTTTGCGGTCAGTCTCTTTGAGGAATCTTTTGCGTAATCGAATCTCCGCGGGAGTTACTTCCACGAGTTCATCATCAGCGATGAACTCGAGGGCAATTTCCAGCGTAAGTTCGCGCGGAGGCCTGAGCACGACCGTTTTATCTGCCGCAGCCGCCCTGATATTGGTCATCTTTTTTGCTTTGCAGATGTTCACGGCCAAATCATTGTCACGGCAGTGTTCACCCACAATCTGCCCTTCGTATACTTGCACGCCAGGACCGACGAAGAACTCGCCACGGTCAGCCAGATTGTCCAACGCATACGCAGTCACTTGGCCCGGCTCGCTTGCGATCAGTACACCATTTTGCCGGCCGGGTATATCACCGCGAAAGAACTCATACTCATAAAACACGTGGTGCATGATCCCCGTACCATTCGTCGCGGTTAGCATTCGATTGCGAAGCCCGACTAGCCCTCGCGCGGGAATAGTAAAATCCATCACACTTGAATCGCCCCGCGACTCCATCGAATTACAAATGCCGCGACGCCCTCCCATCAACTCCATCACCGTTCCCACGTGCAAAGACGGTACCTCAACCATGCATTGTTCGATGGGTTCGGTTTTTTTACCGTCCAACTCACGGTAAATCACCTTGGGCTTGCCAACAGCAAGCTCATAGCCTTCACGGCGCATGTTCTCAATTAAGACGGATAAATGCAGCATACCCCGGCCTGATACGTGCAATTCTTCCGGCGTATGGCCTTGCTCTACGCGTAATGCGACGTTGTGTTGTGTTTCTGTTTCGAGGCGGTCGCGCAAGTGCCGGGAGGTCAGGTATTCGCCCGATCGACCGACAAAAGGCGAATCGTTAATGCGGAAGGTCATATGCAATGTCGGTTCGTCAACCCGGATGATCGCAAGAGGCTTGGGTTTTTCTAGGCAGGCAATGGTATTGCCGATATCCACAGTTTCCAGACCCACCACCGCGCAAACATCGCCGGCGTATACCGCGTCAACCTTTCTTCGCCCCAAACCCTCGAAAGCGAAAAGCTCACCGACTTTTTCCTTGCGCTGTGTACCGTCGCGATGCAGAACCATGACCTCCTCGCCCGCGCGGATTGTACCTGAAAATACCCGACCAATCCCGATAAGCCCAACGTACTCACTGTAGTCGAGCGTGGTGATGAGCATCTGAAGCGGAGCGTCTGGATCCACGTCAGGGGGAGGAACCTGCTGCAAGATGGTGTCGAAAAGAACCTGGATGCCGTCCGGGCGCTCGGTCGGGTTAAGTGATGCAAACCCCTGCACACCAGAAGCGTAAACAACCGGAAATTCGAGCGCCTCCTCGTCCGCATCCAATTCAATAAACAAATCGAATACCTCATCGAGTACCGCCTTGGGTCTTGCGTCAGGGCGATCGATTTTATTAATCACGACCACCGGTTTTAGGCCATGCTCAAACGCTTTGCGCAAAACAAACCGCGTTTGCGGCATGGGACCTTCAAAGGCATCCACCAACAGCAAACAGCCATCAGCCATTTTCAGCACTCGCTCGACCTCGCCACCGAAGTCTGCATGCCCCGGCGTATCGATCAGGTTGATCTTCGTGTCTTTGTATTTGATCGCGATGTTCTTCGAGAGAATTGTAATGCCTCGCTCTCGCTCGAGATCGTGCGAGTCCAAGATGCGGTCACCCGATACTTGCGTATCGCGAAACTGACCACATTGACGAAGCATCTGGTCGACGAGCGTCGTCTTGCCATGATCGACATGGGCAATAATGGCAATATTGCGAATCGTGGCGTTCTTCAAAATCAGCCCTTTATTGTGATTCAAATTCTTGCGAAGCAAATCTCTGATGCACGACCAAGTTCGTAGCGTGCGGAAGTCTAGCATGATTTGTAAATAATGCGATATGCCGATCAGCGATCGAAAAGGAAGTGTCCGTGCGCGATATGCGTGCAGAAACAGTGAAGGCGGGTACCCAAAATTCGCACATCATTTCCGGCATCACAAAGAAGCGTTCACACGATCCAGAAACTCTTCAACCGGAAAGGGCTTTTCGATCAGGGCGAACGACTCACCCGCAGCCGCCTCAACTTCATCGGCCGCGTAGCCGGTCATGACAAGCACGGCAACGGCGTGACTGTATTCGCGCACTTTGCGGATGACATCCAATCCCGTCAACGCACCGGGAAGCTGCCAGTCAACTACGAGGACATCAGGCACGAATCGCTCAAGCAACCTCAATGCCTCCGATCCGTCGCAAGCTCGAAACACGCTGTATCCTTCAAGTTCAAGCGCTTTTCCTAAATGGATTCTGAAACTTTCTTCGTCATCAACCAGAAGTACGCTCGCCATCCGAGACTTCCTTGTGTTACGTTCCCCCAACTGCCGGCAGTTCAACACGAATCACGGTTCCACCCTCCAAGGATTGCAGCGCTTCGATCGAACCTCCATGATCCCTGACGATGCCGTGGGCAATACTAAGACCAAGCCCCATCCCACCATCGGACAACCTTGTAGTGTAGAACGGGTCGAAAAGTTTGCCCACCTGTTCTTCCTTTAATCCACCACCATCGTCGAGCACGTCGCAGCGCAGCCGTGTCGCCAAGTAGGTTACATCAACGGTAACAGTCTGCGCCCCGGCGTCGAGCGAGTTGCTTATCAGGTTAAAGAAAACCTGCTCCATACCGGTTTCATTGAGCATGCACGAATAACGCCCGACGCCTCGCAGTTGGATGCGGACACCCTGTGCGGCGGCCCTACGCTCAAGTCGATAAATCGCTCTACGAATGCAACTAATCAGCTCCCCTTGCGTTTTGGGCGTTTCCTCCGAGCGGGCGAAACGACGAATATTTTGAATAATTTTCTTGCAGCGATTCGCATGATTAATGATCTCACCAATGGTTTGGCGTAAGGAAGTAGATAGGTCTTTCTCGATGCAGACCATTTGCGCGGACAAAAGTATGCCACCGATCGGGTTGTTGATTTCGTGCGCTATTCCCGATGCCAAGGTACCCAACGAAGCCAACCGCTCACTGCGACGCAACTGTTCCTGAGAACGCTCGAGTTCCTGTGTGCGCTGTTCGACCAGTTCCTCCAAGTGAAGACGGTGCTTAGCCAACTCGAATTCAACTTGCTTGCGTTCGGTGACATCTTGCGCCGCACCGATTATTCGAACCGGCTTATCTTCTTCATCCCATTCAACAGCCTCTCCGTGGGCAACGATATGACGAACGGCCTTGTCTGTCTGTCGAATTATTCGGTACTCAAGTACGTACGGATCCCGGCCTGAGAACACGTGATCAAAAGCCGCCTGAACTGCCGGCAAATCATCGGGGTGGACAATGGGGAATAACTCCTGCATGCTTAACCGACTCTTGGACAGGCCGTAAATCCTGCAGTGCTCATCCGTCAATTCGAACATCTGGGCTTTGATGTCGAAGTCCCATCCGCCGAGGTGCGCCATCCGGCCCGCCTCCGCGAGAATACGCCGCCCTTTCAACAAATTCGCTTGCGCTTCTTTTCTTTCTGTTATGTCCCGCGCTATCGACAAGACTGCCGTTTGTCCCTCGTAGTCAATGATGCGTGCGTTAACCTCACAGTGGATCATCTTTCCCGATCGGGTCAGTAGTTCGCGATCAAATATCTGAGCACTGTTTTCGATTAGGCTCTTGCGTTCCCGAATACACAATTCTCTTTGCGGTTCACTCATCAAATCGCCGAGCGACAGCTGCAGAAATTCTTCCCGCGAATAACCGAAGATCTCTTGCGTTTTCTTGTTGACCTGCACGAACCGGCCGTCATCGTATGGCGAGGGCAGGGTATGGACGAAGACAAAATCACCAGCCACGTCAAACAATAATCGATACAATCTCTCGCTTTCGATAGTGGCGATCTCGGCCTCGATGCGACGCGTCACATCGTTATAGATAGCGACTATTTCTCCGGAAGGAAGGCGGTATACGTCATTCTCCACCCAAGCGACGACATTCTCATCTTCGTACTTTCGTGCAGGCAGGTGATACTGCCCCCCGCTACGATAAACGCTGCGCAGTGTGTCAAGTAGACCAATGGTTGTCACGCCGGGAAATACCTGCAAAACCGTTTGACCGATCAAGTCCTGCCTGGATCGGCGAGCAATTTTGCAGCCCGCATCATTCACTTGTTTGATCATAAAATCCCTACCATCATCAACGGGTTCGTAAACAACTACGCCGTTGCTGATGTTTTCGAAAAGCTCACGGTATCGCGCTTCGCTCTCCCGCAACGCCGCCTCTACTCGTGTCTGAGCCGAAATATCCTCAGCATGCAAAATCACCGTGTCGGGTGGTACGTAGCCATAGGTCAAGACAAATATGCCCCGCCAGCCAACCATTAATGTAGTATGCTCAGTCGTCTTCCTCACGCTCTCGCCTGTTCTCAAACAGCGTACGGCATCTTCGAACATATCCGGGCAATCCTTCCAGAACTCCGTGGCGGGCATACCGATTAGCTTCTCGATCCTTTCGCCCACAGAATCCGCTGCCGCCTTGTTGTACGCCCGACAAACAAGCTGATCCCCTTCCGACCGAAGCGCAAATGTAGGAATCGGATCCTGTTCGAACATCCGCCTCGCACGCCTCTCACTCTCTTTCAACGCTTCCTGAGCGGCGTATCGCTCGCGCATATCACGGAAGATGCCGAAATGGACCGGGCGACCTCCGGCCATCACCACACCACCGGAACTGATCTCGACTGGAATGTGAGTGCCGTCCTTGTGTTGAACGAGAACGTCGCAAAATCGAGTTCCTTGTACCCGCGTGGCGGTGTCAAAGCTCGAGCGAACGTGCTGTTCCTGTTCTTTGGGGTGTAATTGGGATTGGTGCATTAAGCAGATCTCCGATTTGGTATAACCGAGGAGTTCTTCCGCTTTGCGATTGGCGTCTAGCATCATCCCAGTCTTTGGGTCAGCAACAAAAATTGCATCCGACGCAGTCTCCACCAAGGTGCGATAACGATTCTCGCTTTCGACCAAAAGTCGCTGAGCTCGTTTGCGTTCCGTGATATCCCGCACAACGCCGACCGTAAAGCGGGGCTTGCCGTTCTCATCGCGCACAAGTGAGACGTTCAGTTCCCCCCAAACAATATCTCCATCGCGCGTCATGTAGCGTTTTTCCATCTGATAAGAATTGACTTCACTTCGCAGGAGTTCCTCAAACTGCGCATGATCGATGACGTAGTCCTCAGGATGAGAGATATCCGCGACGCGCATACCAAGCAAATCAGCAGGCTCATACCCCACCATGCGAGCCATCGCCGGGTTCGCTTCACGAATCACGCCGTCCAATCCGACGCAAGTTACACCCACTCCCGCATGAAGAAACATGGAACCGAGACGCTGCTCATGCTCTAAATTGGAACGTTCGAGTTGCTTGCGGTGAGTTATATCAACCCAGTATGAAACATAGACTGGCAAGCCATCCAATATAATCCGCGCGGAACTGAGTTGCACCCAAAAGACCTGCCCATCCTTGTGGAGAAAACAAAGTTCCTCGTTTCTCGCACCGTTCTTTAAAGCGTTTTGAAAAGCGATGCTATAAGTTTCTCGCTCTCGCTTAGGCCACCATGGAAAAGGCGGCTTTGTTCCCTGGAGGATTTCAGCGCCGTAACCTGTTAACTTCTCAAGTGCGCTGTTCACACGGAGAATCCGGCCTGATGAATCAGTGACGATGATGGGCGTAGGCGCTTCCTCGAACAAGCCAGGATACTGATTTTCAGATGATGATGTTCGTTCAGTTCGTACCATTGATGCTCTCGCCCTAGAGCCTGCGGATTGGATTTACCATAGACCGCCCGGATATGATTATTGTACGCCGACGACAAACAACGCAGGCGTTCAACCGCGATCCTCTATTTACGTTATGCAAAAAGGATAGCGTCACCGAAACCATTGGCACACGCATCCGCACCTAGTTTCGCAGATTGGAAGGGTGACAGACCCCGGTCATGGGGCAGAGTAAAATACGATTCTACTTGGATAACGTTACATGGCCTTTGATGCCATCATCGCGTCACTGCAATTTACAGTCCTATTGCACCCTTCCAAAACACAACCCCGTTTTCAGATATCCGTCCAGCAAATAAAGCAACCCTTAGACGGTACTAACGTGGTGTGCGCTATTCTGTCGATGTGAGTATTTTAGGCATGCAAATAAGGCTAGCCTGCGCACTGTCTACACATTAGGATAGCTTGGCGTCTTTTGAATGTGCGTCCGATATTCGACTTGCCCGACCCAAAATCCGCCCGAGTGATTGGGAGTCTGAAAGTGACCGATGAATCGCGATTATTAGCCATGGCAGAGGAAATCTTCGATCTTAGCGTCCTAGCTTCGCTAAGGAGAAGTTCCACACGCTCTGCCAAAACACCCGACGTCTCCGAAACTGAATTTTTAACCTTGGACATCCTCGCGAAGCATGAGCCGATAACGATCGGCGAAATCCAGAAGAAGGTTGGAGTCGTACCTGCCCAGATGTCGCGCATCGTCAGGACTCTTGAGGACACCGGCGGAAAGGGTTTTGTGCACTGCTCCATCAATCCCGAAGATCGCCGCCGAGTCGATCTGACGCTAACAGACGACGGGAAAAAGATTTACGAGTCCTACAGAAGCGAACGACTCAAGTCGACCGTGGATGTTCTCAAAGCTCTCTCTGCCGATGATCAGGAGCACTTTCTTCGTATCCTACGCAAGATTCGCGACCACGTGGCGAAGTCCATACGCCGTAAATCACCTAAATAAAAAGCTTTACGTTTTTCGGATTTTTATTTAGCGCATGCTAACCTTTCCACGGCGCGCACTGTCTACATTTTCGTAACGAATGCAAACACGGCGACGGAACTCGCCGAATCAGGCGGTGGGTGCGTCTGTAAACGGCACTTCAAAAAAGGAGGTATAGACATGTTCGCACGAAAGCAACACGGGGTCACGCTCGCAGTCGGATTGGGCCTGTTGTTCACGACTACGTTCGCGGAGCGAGCTTCCGGTCAATACCATTACGATGATCATCGCAGCTATCGGTCGTACTACGATGAAATCGACGCTCTTTCGACCGGCACCAGCTATATGCCGACGCAACGTATATCCTGCGACCGAGACCCGTATCATCCGAGCAAGGCGGTATACTACGATGAGTCGAGATACGCAAACCAAGTCTATGGCGAACCCGTTTACGTCAACAGCACTGCCTGCCAACCCGTAGTGAGAACTAACTATTGTTCGGAGCCGGTCCACCGCACTACGTATCGACGGCGCACTGTCAAACAGCATCGGGAGGTCCGACGAACGCGCGTTTACGCACCGCATCGCTCCTATGCAGTTACGCCGAGTGTTCACGTAACCTACAGAGGACCAAATGTGCGGATGATCAAGCCCCGTCGTGAAGTCAGAGTGGTTACTCCCAGGCGTTCTGCGCGACTTGTCGTTCCCAGCCATCGCAGAAGCCACTACAGGCCTTACGAAGAACTGGTTTTCTCGCCGAGGCATCGAGTGCCGGTCCGCGAGGTCAAGCATCGCCCGTACCGCTCCTTGCGACTCAAGACGCACGATCGGCCGCACTGGCGCAGCAATCAATATCGTGGGCACAAACATTGGCGTGTCGCCCCGTCCTACAAGGTACGCGTTAACCGTTACGAACCTCGACGAGGCGTCAGTGTGGGTGTGCACTACCACGATGGATCCGGACGTTACCGCAATGGAGGGATTTCGGTCCGCTACAGGCGATAGTGGTTGTCGAACATCATCCGAGAAAATTCCAGGCTTTTTGCAAATTCTCGAACCGACTTCGGGGCGATGGAGAAGCCTATGGGGCATCCATCGCCCTCCTTGTTGGAGCGAATCTGATCTGAGGCGGTACGCAATTTCGAAAAAATCCCTAAAATGCGCGGATGGAACAGCAAAACTCAAAAAAACCACTCAATGGGGAAGAAGTTGGCCGCCAGGATTTTTTACCTCCGCTGGGTAGTGGTACGGATTTAACGAACTATGAAGTGAATGTTTCGCCACGCCGCCTATCGGACCGCGGCCGGCCTACTTATTGGCGACATATCCTTCCATTCGCGATATTTCTCCTTGTGCCCATTACGTTCATGGAGGCGATCGGCGGTGGCTTGGTGTACTGGGACGACAATGTTCTGATCCAAAATTTCCACCCCTACTACGAATTGAGCGGTCAGAACATTGTCTGGATGTTCACGACATTCGAGATGGGCCACTATCAACCGCTGACTTGGCTCTCCTTCGCCTTAGATGACTATTTCTTTGACCGAGCAAACGAATATTACCACCTCACGAGCGTTCTTCTACATGGCTTGGCGGCGCTGGCGTTTTACTTTACGGCTCGATTGCTGCTGGTCGCAGGGTTCGCCCCTGACGAATTTTCCAGTCGCAGGAATGATCTTTTCGTCATGGGGGCGGGTGTGGCCGCGTTGGTCTTTGCGCTTCATCCGCTTCGGGTGGAATCTGTAGCGTGGCTGGCTGAGAGGCGGGATGTGCTGAGTGGCTTGTTTTTTCTGATTTCGCTTTGGGCATACTTGCGGTACGTCACGGCCCAGCGAATCAACGCAATATTCTACATGACCGCCGTGCTTGCTTGTTTGTTATCACTGCTTTCCAAAGCAACCGCAGTAACCATGTTCGCAGTTCTGATCGTACTCGACGTTTATCCGTTGAGGCGGTTTGCCCGGGAGAAGTCGGTCTTTCACCCGTTGATCGACAAGATTCCGTTTCTTCTCATGGCGATTGTGGGCGCTGTCCTTGCATTACAAGCCCAGGCATACGCCGGAGCGCTTCATTCGCTTGAAGAATATGGAATGTTGTCCAGAATCGCCCAGGCGTGTTACGGGTTGACATTTTACATCGTCAAAACCGTCTGGCCAACGAACCTAAGCCCGATCTATGAGATTCCCGCACCATCCGTTCTCCTGGGCCGTATGCTATGGCTTAGCCTGCTGGGGTGCGTCATTCTCATCGGAATAGGCATCAAATATCGAAAGAAATTCCCCGCGATTCCCGCCGCCCTGTTGATCTACGCCATCCTGCTATCACCGGTCTTGGGTTTCTTCCAGAGTGGACGACAACTCGTAGCCGATCGGTACAGCTATCTTTCTTGCGGCGGTTTGGCGATTCTCCTGGGGGCGGGACTCATCATGCTGCTAAAAACACAGTGGTTTGGTGATCGCAAAAATCGCTTCGCGTTGCTTACGGTCAGTTCCGCGGTGATGATTGTGGCGCTCGCTCACGCTTCTTACGGGCAATCGCGCGTATGGGTATCGAGGCTCGATTTGTGGCAATACGCTGTCACCGTATCGCCGCAGAGTTCGATCGCGCACACCAATTACGCCGACGCACTGGCCGAAATGGCTTTCGGCATGCGAACTCTTGATTTGGAATTGTCCGCAGAAGCTTCACAAGTTGCCCACCAACACTATCTGGCTGCGTTGAATCTCAATCCGAACGATCCGATCACTTGGCATCACCTCGGGAAATTGCTTTATACCGGGGGGGATCTACGTGCAGCGCGTTATGCCTATTTGCAGGCGTTGCGACGAGACCCGAACAGACGGGGCGCTCATCTGGACTTCGCGCGAATTCTGATCCGCCTGGGAGAAACAGAGACAGGAATCAAAGTTTTGCGAGATGGTATGGAAAGAACACCGGGGGAACTCGAACTGATAGGATTCGCCGCTGACGTTTTGGCGACGCACCCGGAAGAGATTTACCGCAAACCGGAGGAGGCGCTCGACCTCATCAGCCGTCTCAATGAAGCGGTAGGAGGCATGAACGCCTGGATACTGATGATCAAGTCGAGTACAGAGGCTTCGGTCGGTCGATTTGAGAACGCAACCGCCACCGCGAACAAGGCACTCGCCATCGCCGAGAGTGCAAACAACCGTAGGCTCGCGACTCGTATCGAACGACGACTTTCGTATTATGTAAAAAACGAACCGTACATCATGCATATTGAAATGATTGTACCCGCCGAGTTCGGCGAGGATGATAAACACTAAAAGCAAGCTCTAGCCAAGTGCAGCGTTGGACACCGTGTTTATACTGTATCAAAAAGTCGACTTTGAACGCTACGCTCAGATTGAAGCTGCCATAGTGCTGCTCGAACGGTAATACCTCTGTATGCCTGCGCATGCCGCCAAAATTGCAGTCACGGAATGTCTTCCAGATTGCTGTCGAGGGTGTCGGTGATGAGCATGTGTCCCGGCTCGTGAGTGATCGCGAAGTCCGGTTTTGCATTTACCAACGCGACCATCGGCGTTACGCCACACGCCCAAAATACGCACACTTCATCCTGACGAATCTCTACCGGATCGCCGAAGTCCGGCCGATCGATGTCGCCGATACCGATTTCCGCAGGATCGCCAATGTGAATCGGCGCACCATGGGCAGCCTCGTAGCGGGCAGTGATTCGGCGGGCTACTTTAGCCTGATCCACAGTCATCGGACGCATCGACACCACGAGCGGTCCGCCAAACCGCCCCCCCGCAGTCGTATCGATACCGGTCTTGTACATAGGAACGTTCTTGTGCTCTTCGACGTGACGAATCGGAATCCCCTCGCGAAGTAAGGCTGATTCAAACGTAAAAGAACAACCAATCAGAAACGATACCAAATCTCCCCGCCACCATCGCTTTAAATCAGTGGGGCGATCGACGCATTCGCCATCTTTCAACACACGGTAGCGAGGCAGGTCCGTTCGCAGATCAATGCCTGAGCCTAACTTCCGGAGTACGTAGGCCCCCGGTTCCGTTCGCTCGAGCAATGGGCATGGTTTTGAGTTTCGCTCGCAAAAGAGAGCAAAGTCGTTTGCGCAGGATTGCGGTAGAACAACGAGGTTCACCTGGACGAATCCAGGTGCCAACCCGGTGGTGTGACCTGTGTGCTGAGCATTGCGACAACTCAGCCGAAGCTCTGCGGCCGTCGCGGTCATCGCTGCTCCCTTTCCCATGCAAAAACTAACATCACTATACCCATTCGCCCCGCCGTTCTATCATCAAGCGATCCAGGTTGGTTGAGATAGCCTGCGCGTCAATACCGCATAGTCGTGCAATTAACACCGCCGCAAGGAGATTCTCCGGAAACGCAGGGTCTGCGCTGCCGATGTGCTCCACCGTTCCCTGCAAGTTCGTAAATATTTCACCCCGTTCGAGCCATGCCCCACGGCGCATCGGCAGTTCCTCGGAAACGAACATGGTACGACCACGGTGCTTCTCCGCGAGCGCACGCACACGGTGATCGTCATGGGAGAGAATCAGGATGTCGTCCGGATGGTGATTCATGAATACGCGACTCTTGATTCGGGCGTATTCCTCCAGCGTCCGGTGTCGATCGAGATGGTGATCGAAGAGATTCAAAATGACTGCGATGTGCGTGCGAAACTGCACCACTGTCTCCAATTGAAAGCTCGATACCGCCAGCGCAATCGGGTCGTCGCTCGATTCGCTCAACAATAACTCCGCGAAGGGTTTTCCTTTGTTCCCGCCTATCGTTAATGGTTTTTTGGACAGTTGAAAAAGAGATTCGAGCGCAAGGCACGTCGACCGCTTCCCAACCGAACCGGTAATCCCAATCAAAGGCCTATCGCACAATTGAAAAGCCACTTCAAGTGCGCTGACGACGGGAATACCCAATCGGTGTAACTCAAATCGAACGGACGCGTCAGCCGGTACACCGGGCGACGCAATAACCAAGCAGCAGCCGGCAAGTCTTCCGATCGTATGCCCACCGACTTCGATGTCGGCGAATCGATCTGCATCGTAAATTTCAACAACCGCACTGTCCGAAATGACCACGCGATGGCCGAGATGCAACATCAACTCCGCCGTCGCTTGACCGGTTTCTCCGTAACCGAGAATTCCGACTTCGATGGTTGACGAATCTCGATCGCCTTGTTGCAGGAGATTTGGCAAAGGCGCAATTTGCCTGCGAATGCTTTCGAGCATGCGGATGCTTTGATCCAGCGACAGCCCATCGACGGTCGGCATCGCTCGACCGGTCACACCATCCACAGCCCCGCCGTCGCGCACAATCGTTTCGATGTCACGAGCAGCTTGATCTGCCGTCGGTAGCAGATCGCGGCCGACCAGGACAGAAAGCGCTCCCGCCAAGCCATACGCCCCCCAGTTGGATACGCCCGCGATGATACAGAAGTCTGTCTCGACCGCGCAAGCAATCTCCAGGCCGTGATCGATTCGATCCATCGCGGCGGAAAACATCTTACCCATACCGATCTCGTTTCCGCCGTCGCCGATTCCGATGGTGATCACGCCCTCATGCTCCGCCTGGATAAACAGCGCATCGAGCGGGCAGGTATGGCTCGATATGTCATCGCCGCGCATGTTGCGATAATGCCCGTCAGCGGATCGGCCGGCGCGTTCGATGGCAACTAAGTGCGTGGGTTGGCGTTGGGCAATGTAGTTTTCAGGCTCGATCAGCGGATCCAATCCGAGTGAGCGAAAAAGCGGAGCATTTTCTTCGTCGGTGATGTAGTCGACTTCGATCCCCAAGGCAGTGAGCGCGTCGCCTACAACTTTCGCACCGGGCGGACCATCGGTTTCTCCACGTTTAGCGCTTGCAATGTAATAACCACTGACAATGCCGACCCGTTTCGCAAGCCGTAGTGAAAGGGCGGCAAGCCTCAGCTGGTCTGATCGCAATAGCGCAAAAATGTTCCGCCTGCCTGGATCGCGCGCGATAGTATTCTCAATGGAGGCGATGCGCGTGTTCATGCGCGAGACTCCTCTCCATCGGATAGTTTACCCCATCCTCCGCCGCCCGGCGTTTCAATTGTCAATACATCGCCGATTTGCACATCAACCGAGACGATCGGCGGAAGAATTTCGACTTTGCCCGTTAAATTGCGCACTAAAGTGTTTCTGCCAACTGATCCATCATTTCCACCGTGCAATCCGTACGGCCTCTTTAAACGGCGCTGACTCAAAATGGATACTTGCAGTGAACGCAGAAATTCGATCTCACGCACAACTCCATTTCCGCCACGAAAACGACCCGCGCCTCCCGAGCCTCGCCGAATCTCGAAACGCACAAGGCGAACGGGATAGCGTGATTCGAACACTTCCGGATCAGTAAGACGCGTATTGGTCATGTGGGTATGGACAGCATCGGCGCCATCGAACCCGTCGCCCGCGCCCGCCCCGCCACAGATCGTCTCGTAGTACCCGAACTGCTCATCGCCCATCAGCAGGTTATTCATCGTCCCCTGACTTGCGGCGACAACACCCAGTGCACCGAACACGGCGTCCACTATGCGTTGCGAGGTCTCCACGTTGCCACCCGCAACCGCAGGGCACTTTGCGGGATCGTTATCAGACAGCGGATTCAGGAAACAGGTTGGCAAAACGATTTCCACGGGAGCGAGTACGCCGCTGTTTAGCGGAATGTCCTCAGCAATCAGGCATCGCAGGCAATACAACACCGCGCTGGACACGATCGCGCGATTGGCGTTGAGGTTGCCGTGCAAGACTTCACCGGTTCCCGTGAAATCAACTCGCGCTTCGTCGTCGTGAATATCGACAGTCACACACAGCGGCGTGCCATCGTCGAGACGATCTTCAAACATCCGCACACCATCGGGCAAAATGCGCAGGGCGGCGCGCATCTTCGCCTCTGCCGCTCCGCGTATGTGACCCATGTATGCGAGAACCGCGTTCGATCCGTACCGCTCGACCATCCGCGTCAACTCACGAATACCCGTCTGATTCGCAGCGACTTGGGCAGCGATGTCGGCGATGTTCTCTTCGACCGACCGGGTTGGATGCGGCCCTGCCGTAAGCAAAGACCGCAACTCAGCCTCTCTCGGACGACCTTCGTGCAAATAGGGAAACGCACGAATCACCACGCCTTCTTCGGCAAGCGATGTCGAATCAGGAGGCATGGAACCGGGCATCTTACCGCCGATCTCTGCGTGATGAGCGCGACTGGCGACAAAGAACAACAACCTTCCGCCACCCTTCTCATACACGGGCGTCACGACAGTGACATCATTCAAGTGCGATCCGCCGCGGTAAGGGTCGTTCGTCACGTACACATCGCCGGGATGGAAGGACTCCACATCCTCAATGAGTGCTTTGACACAATCGCTCATGCTTCCCAAATGCACGGGAATGTGCGGCGCGTTGACCACCAGTTCGCCATTGGGGGTAAAGATCGCGCAGGAAAAATCGAGGCGTTCTTTCACGTTGGTGGATAGGGCACTGCGGCGTAATGCGGAGCCCATTTGTTCGGCGATGGAAGCGAATTGATTGTTAAACAATTCCAACTGCACGGGATCAACCGACTCATCGATCCGCTCGCGATTCGCACTCGTAGACGTATCCTCCAATAGGAGATCGCCATTTTCCTGCACGGTCGCACACCAATCCGGTTCGATCACGACGGTTGAAGTGCCTTCGGTAATAACTGCGGGACCTGCAACTGTGTGATTCGCGTACAATTCAGAACGGGCGTATATGGGCGTGGGAACCGCGTTTCCCGCAAACGTAACCTTCGCATGGTCTACAGGATGGGGTGGATTCTCGGATCGTGCGAGCACGAGAGTCGGCGCTTCATCCGCGGCGGCGACGAGTTCCACACGCAACATACGCACCTCTACCGCTCGTTTCTCGTGGATGTGGCCGAAGAACTGACGGTGTTTTGCTTCGAATTCCCGGCGGAGTTGTGAAACATCGCCCCAGTGCACCGCGATCAGCGACGATTGCCCTGCGTAACAAAGTTCCGCAAAGCGAACCGCGGGTTCGAGTCGCCCGTCCGACACACCCTGCTCAATCATCGATTGCGTAGCGTCCCGTTCGAGTTCGACAAAGATACCCTCAAGATCGGTCAATGACTCTACCGTTGGCTTATGCACCTTCGGTAATTCACATTGCACGCTACGCTCAACGACGCGTTTCACGGAGGCGGCACCAATCCCGAGGGCACTTAGAACGCCAGCGAACGGGCTGAGCAGAACGCATTTTATGCCCAGCATACGCGCAATTGCGCAGGCGTGTTGCCCACCGGCTCCGCCGAAACTTGTCAGCACGTAATCACGAAGGTCATACCCTCTTGCAATGGAGATTTCCTTGATTGGTGCGGCCATGTTGGCATTGGCGATGCGCAAAAATCCTTTTGCAAGCTCCGTACGCGACAAAGCCTGGACACCTGCATCCTCCATTTCCGATCGAATCTCATCGAGCTTCCGGCCAATCACCATGGAATCAAGTGGAAAAGGAAACAACTTAGCCGGTACGCGGCCAAGAAATACGTTCATGTCCGTCACAGTCAACGGCCCGCCTCGCCCGTAGCAGGCGGGTCCGGGGTCCGCACCGGCACTTTCGGGACCCACTGCGAGCTTTTGGCCGTCGAATCGACACACGCTCCCACCACCCGCCGCAACAGTTTCGATTGCGAGCATCGGCGTCATGATTCGCACGCCCGCTTTCACCGTTTCATGTTGGTATTCAAATCCCCCACTGGAAGTTCCCTCAACTGACAGGTCGATGCGCGAGACGTCCGTGCTCGTTCCGCCCATGTCAAACCCGATCGCGCGATCGAAACCCGCTTCTTTCGTAACATGCGCACAGCCGACCACGCCGCCGGCCGGCCCGCTCAAGATCGTGTCCCTACCACACGCAACGCTTGCGTCGACAAGTCCGCCGTTGCTGGTCATCAAAAAGAACCGCGCTTCAGGCACCGATCGTCGGATCGATGCAACGTAAGATTGCAGCACGGGGCTCAAGTATGCGTCCGCCACCGTGGTATCACCGCGAGACACAATACGTTCCAACCGCAAGACTTGAGACGAGAGTGAGACCTGCGCGAAACTCACTTCTTTCGCAATCTGCCCCAATACTCGTTCGTGAGTCGGGTTCACATAACTGTGGAGTAATGCAATCGCGACGGCCTCGAAGCCCTCTTCACGCAAACGGGTTAATCCTTTGCGGGCTTCAGCTTCATCCAATGCAACCAATACCGAACCGTCCGCCGCCAATCGCTCGTTGATCTCGAGCACGCCTGTCGCCAGTTCGTCTCGTTTCTTGATGTGCGAATCGAACAGTCGCGGTCGATCTTGGTATCCAATGCGAAGCACGTCGGCAAAACCTCGCGTCGTGACAAACGCCGTTTTTGCACCTTTGCGTTCCAGCAGTGCGTTTGTCGCTCGCGTTGTCCCCAGTCGAATATCAACCTCGCCGATCGGATCCGTCAGTTTTAGTCCCATCAGATAGCGGATCGCGGTGATGGGGGCTTCCTCGCCACTGACAAGTTCGTAACCCGAACCAGGTGTGATGGCGTGGGCAAACGGAGCTTCAAGTTCCAATACGCCCTCATCGGCATGGAACGCCGCCACACGTGCAAAGACCGAATCCGTACCAAGCAATCTGAAGGTATATCCTTGCCAGTGCCTAGCTGGATCGCCAACGCGCGTCGGATCGACAATACGCCGCTCACTCGATCCTTCCTCGACCACACCGCGAATCGCCCCGCTGCTAAGAAGTTTGTACGTCAATACCCGACCGCCAGGAGCCCGTGCGACCACGTCGGTAAACGTACCGCCCACGTCTATGAAGAATTGCCAGTTTGATTCACTCATAGCCCATGAGGATAACCGCTCGCCGGGGTGGTGAACAATCGCCCGAACCAACAGCAACGTTGACTCATTGATAAAGTACTTACACTCCGAATCCTGGCAATTCACCATTCGCGAGGTAACATGGATTGCATGAGTAACGGACCCACCAATCAGGATGGTGTTGTGACCGGAATGGACACGGCAGTTCCTTGCCCCGCGCATGGATTCACGGCGGCATTGACCGCGCTGCGCCTAGGGCGGTTCGCTCCAAGAAAGGCTGGAATGATAGCGCAGCATGCGCCGCTTGGGATCTGGCTCACTATCTCGCTTAGTATTGCCTTGCTCTGCGGCGTCACGATTCTTATTACAGCCATGTTATGTACCGCGCTGACCAAAACTGCGAGTGGTTACACGACCTACCACACTTTAGTGATAAGCTGGAATCTTGCTACCATCTCCGATATCTGGGCCGATTGGCACGCTGGCGGTCCAGTCGGTCCGGCCGAGTTCATTCTTGGCGGAACGACGCTTGGTATTTTAGCCGTTGTGATATGCGCAGCCTTGCTTCACGTCAGCACGACGCGATCTGGTGGTAGCTTCATGGGGGCGTACGTCGCGAGTTTGAAAGCCTGCTGTGCCTGCCTGAGCCTCGCGACCGCTTTCATCTTCATCCTGTGCTTCGGACATGGCTGGATCTGGGCAATCGAAAGCTATTCCCATGTCGACGAGTTGTTAGGCTTCCTATTCGTGACTTTGCATATGCTGCTAACGGCGCTGTTGCTAAATCAGTTTGCGCGGGCATGTTTCGGAGCGCGTCGTACTGTGCCAAGAACAGAAAATCCACCCTGGTGCGAGCGATGCGGGTACGACCTGACTCACCACGTGCAAGGGGGGCGCTGTTCGGAATGCGGCGAATCGATCGACTGGTCTCTCACAGAAAACCACAAAAGAATGGATTCGCCCTGGAAGCAACAACAGGGCATTATGGAACTTGAGAACACCTCGCGGTTTGCAGTTACAGGCTTAAGCAATTTCTACTCGCGACTGCGGGTCTACGGGAAAGATCACGACTATCGCGTTTTACAGTTCAGCCTGTGGACCTACATTGCGATCGGGATCGGCTCCGCCATTTGGACGTTCGCCTTCCTGGTGTTTGTGGATCCCGGAGATCCGCCTGGTTGGGTACTTGTCTGCCTGCCTACTATGGCGTCCTTTGCCTGCCCGCTTGCGGGATGGTGCATGCACAGGGCAACCGTTCTGGCCGTCATGTTCTTCAACTATATGCATCATCGACTGCCTAATCCGGCGGTCGCGTGGCCCGTCATCGCGTACGAAACTTCGTACCTGTGGATGTACTGCTTGTTCAACGGCAGTTACCTGCTAAGTGTTGTAATCTTCGACGACACGGCGGAGTACTTCCTTGGCAAAATAGTGCCCGGATTAGGCATGCCTTGGGGCGTGTTAATATTTTTCGCCGGCAACGCTGCCCTGTATGCGACCGGCTGCTGGAGACTAAACAAGGCACTCGGCGAAGTCCGATGGGCGAATTTCTGACACCCCCCCGAACCGATCACACCCCGTCAAGCTGAATGCACGCCTTCGGATCAACTTAATAAACTCATCGCAATCCGACCCGAAAGCACCAACATAATAATACCAACAATTATCGAGAAAGACCGTTCGCTGATGCGATCGTGCTGGCGATATCCAATGAAGAGCCCTATGACGACGGCCGGGGATGCCCATAGTGAAATCACCAACACTTGATTCGTCCACACACCCACCGTCCCATACGTTACCAGTCTAAACACACCGCCGATCAAGAAAAGCGCGACCAACAATCTGCGAAAATCGCCCTTGCCCGCTTTCGGTCGCAGTGCCATCACAATGAACGGACCACTGATTCCCACAAGCCCGCTTGACAACCCACCAAGCAAACATCCACCAACGACAAGCTTCGAACCGCGCGCGACGATGTCGGTTGGTGCGGGTTCGTGAAAGAAGATCATCACCACGCCGAAAATCGCGACCACACAAGCCATGAGGATTAGCACGATTCGTTGCGGTACATACCCCGCAAGCACAGCACCGACAACCGTCCCTAACACAAGTGCGATCGCCATAGGCCCGACGATTTTCAGATCCACCCAGCGATATTTGAGCGTCACAATCATCAGACAGCCGACCAGGAAATCCAAAAACGCCGAAGTCGATAACGCAATGTGCGGATCGAACAACACCGCAAGCCAAGGTACCATCACCAGCGCAGGACCAAACCCCGCGACTCCTTTTACGAAATAGGCAATCACGCAGCACAGCGACAGCAACAGGATCGTTTCGGCGGTCATTTCGTGAAAGGTACACGCTCGCCCCGGCGATCCGCAATGCGCCTTTTCAACTCAAGTAAGAATTTCACACCTCTTAACAGATTGATTCGATCGCCGGCCCGCAGATAGAAAAGCGAACCGTTGAAGTGCCTCCAAACGCCATGTGCAATAATCGCAGCCAGGAAGACCGACATGCCGAAACCCGCAAAAGACAACGCGCCTATAACCCCCAGACAACCATTCTAAAATCAAAGGCGAACCGCAATAGCACACAAAGCGCTATGAAGTCCATGACGGTCCGCTTGGTGATGCACGACAATCGACCCTTGAAGCGTGGGCCGACAGGGAACACCGTCTTGCCAGCGGTAGGGTTGAACACATACTTCGGGCAGGCGTGATCGACCGGGAGTTCTACCGTAAATAAATGCGGTTTGGACACTCGGCTATCTGCACGACCGCGATTCAGCTGCTAATCGTCGTTTTCCGCTCCGCCAAACGGCGCTTCACTTCGCGCGTAAACTCGACCTGCTGCTTGGAGTAGTCCCAAGTGTCCAGCTTTAGGAATGCGAGTTTATCCCCGTTGGATGCAGTCAAAACCAATACGTTCAGATCGTGCTTAGCTTGCGCGATTTTCTCCCAGGGAATTCGCTTGAGGAAGCGTGTACCACACATCAGTTGGATGCCCTCATCGGTCAATGTCGCGAAAGATCTGAAGTACAGCCCTTGCCGCAATCGGTACGTTACCAGACCAATAACAAACAGGCTGCCCGCGACGTTCATCAATGCGCCAGTATGCCCCCGCAGCACCCCGGCGAACACAACGAACGCCAGATACAAAGCAACGATCACAAGCACAGTCACATTCAACCAGAATCGCACGGTGTATCGTCCATCCTGCTTGTACGAGGCGGAGAGCGGAAAAACCATCATCTCCGACGTGTAGTAAAAGCCGCACTCCGGGCAAGCGTAATCCGTTGGCAGCCCCTTGCAGGGATAGTCGCAAGCTGGGCAAACGGACAATGCCAAAAACGCACTCCCGACATACGGTAAAATAACCAGCCCTTCAAGGAACTCCAGGCGTACTCAGCGGTGCCGGCAACTCGACTTTATCCCTCTGTCCCTTTCCGCCAACCGCCGCTTGACTTCGCGCATGAACCCGACTTGCTCCTTGCAATAATTCCACGTATCTATCGGCAGAATGGCGAGTCGTCGGCCTTTACGCGACTTCACCACGAATTGCCCCAGAAACTGCCGAGTCTGCCCGATCGTTTCCCAAAGGATTTTCTTCCGGCAACGCTGCCCACGCATAAGCATGATTCCCTCGTCCGTAAGCAACGCGTACGGCTTGACATACGTATACAACCATAATTTGTACATCACCACACCAAGTGGTATTAACGGTAAGAACAAGATAGCAATTGTCCCTACGCTTCCCTGGGTAATCCATGTGATGGCCGGAGGTATGCAAAAAGCCACCGTCATCACAACGGCAACCAAAACCAACCAGAATCGTCTGGTAGGTTCGCCTCTCCGCTCATGCAGTTGGGCAAGTGGAAAAACCATCATCTCCGCACTGTAAGCGAACCCGCACTCCGGACAAAAATGATTTTCCGGTAGTCCTTCGAAAGAATAGTCACAGACGGGGCATTGCGTTAGCATGATAGCACAGTTGGCGAATGGCTGCGGGCGCCTTCAAAACCCTCACACCCTTGAAGCGATTTTCTCTAAAACTGCAATTTGTTCACAAAACCGATGCGGGACTTCTTCATCTTTCGCCTGCGGTCGAAGTGGTTGCCGAGAACGGTTAGCACCTCCTGATCCGCGTCATCTACCGGAATCAGTTTTGTCCAATTCTTTTGCATCGATGCACTTGTCTTGGTTGAATGTCACGCGATGGCTCCCAGAACCAAAAATCCTGAAAGTAGGCCGGTGTAACAACATGAAACACTTTCCCCAGCCAAGGGCTTCGACGGCAATTCAACCAACATGCCCTAAATACCGAACAGAAAAAACCATCGATCGAATTCGGCTTTGTGTGCCCGGCACACCTTATCGACACGGACAGGTGGTCAGACTTGCACCAATCGTTGTGAACATCGCGTCTTTCACTTCATGACTCAACCGATAGGATACTGCTGAAGTTGGGAAACCCCAAAGTGCATCACCCGCAACGGGAACGGATATCATGAAATCATACCGTAAAGAATTGTGGTTCGAGACGGAAACGCGACGAGCGTTCATTAACATTACGCGCGACGTGCAGCAGGCCATTGCAAAAAGCGGTGTGCAAGAAGGACTTTGTTTGGTAAATACAACGCGGATTTAGTTAACCCATCTTGCAGCAACGGCTCGCCGCCATCGTAGTGCCCCGCGAGGTACTCCTTTTCCGCGTCAACCAGCGGGGCCTGGTACTCCTCGCTGATGAGGTGGCCGCGTATGTAGTAGTCGAACCTCTTCTGGCGTTTATCCTCCTCGCCCGCGACCCAGCCGATATAAACGCCCATGCGTCGCTCGGTCGGCACTGGCTTCTCCCCGCGTGCTTTGGCTTCCTCCGCCTCCTGCTGCGTCACCATCGGCATCGTTCCGCCAAACACCATCTCGACCAACTTCCGCTTCTCGTCGTACGTCATGCTCTCGTAACCCGCGTGCCCGGCCACCACGGCGGCCATCGCCTCGGCCCGGCGGCGGGTGGTGTCGGAGTCCGGGGCATCACGCAAGGCGGCATCCAGCCGGTCCCGCTCGTTGGTTAGGTGCTCAACCTTCCGCTTGGATTTAGC
>JANQHN010000183.1 GCA_028282665.1 Phycisphaerae bacterium
AAGAACAAAGGTGACAATCATCAGTTCCGTGGCGATCTTGGTAGGGATCGCGCTTGCATTTTTCATTGCCCGTGGCATTGTCCGAGCGTTGAAGCAAATTATCGAGGGACTTACCGAGGGAGCGGACCAGGTCAACGATGCGGCAGGGCAAGTTTCCAGTGCTTCTCAGCAACTCGCCGAAGGCGCCAGCGAACAAGCCTCTTCACTGGAAGAGACTTCCAGTGCATTGGAGCAAATGGCGGCCATGACGCGAACGAATGCAGAGAATGCAGGTGAAGCTAACAAGTTGAGCGACCAGGCGAAAGATGCTGCCCGACAGGGCGACCAAACGATGGATCAGCTCAACGGTGCGATGCAGGCGATCAACGAATCGGCCGGCGAAATCAGCAAGATTATCAAGGTGATTGAGGAAATTGCTTTTCAGACCAACCTGTTGGCTTTAAACGCGGCGGTGGAGGCAGCTAGGGCGGGCGAACACGGGAAAGGTTTTGCGGTTGTGGCCGACGAAGTTCGTAGCCTCGCACAGCGTGCCGCGCAGGCTGCTCGTGAGACAACGGGATTGATCGAAAATTCGGTTGTCAAAGCGAAAGAAGGAGCGGATGTGGCGGTGGATGTTGGTAAGGTGTTAGGGGCGATCATGACCGACGTCACCAAAGTGACGGATTTGATCCAAGGTATCGCGAAGGCGAGCCAGGAACAGGCTCAAGGTGTGGATCAACTCAACACTGCGGTATCTCAGGTGGACAAGGTAACTCAACAAAACGCGTCCAGTGCTGAGGAGTCTGCGTCTGCTTCGGAGCAGTTGGCAGCGCAGGCGCAGGCAGTGAAAGGTATCGTAGGCGATTTGTCTGCGATGGTTGGCGCGACTCAGGGTCAGTCGGTCTCCAGTACGCCCGCTACCCGACCTTCGACAATCAAAACTTCCAGTTATTCCAGATCGCCAAGCCCCGAGAAGGTGTCCACGGTAAAGGCCGATAAACATTCCGAGGAGTTTATGGAGTTCGAGAGTGATGACGGAATAAGCGCCTTTTGAGCTAATTCGTGGCCTAAGAAGGTTTTTCGCGTATTTATCCACAATAGGGAAAGTGCCGAAGAATAGGAGTGCGCAGTGTGACGGGGGGATTGGAGGTGGATCGTTACGCTTCATTTCGAGCGATAGATGGTCAGACAATTCTGACTCCTTACGAAGGGAATCGACATGGCTTCGACCGTAACCGAACAGCAAACGACCGGCATGGAATCAACTACGCAGACCGCGTGCAAGGGCGGCAAATTTTTGACGTTCAAATTGGCTGATGAGGAATACGGCGTTGAGATCCTCAAAGTGCGTGAGATCAACGGTGTGATGGATATCACGGCTGTGCCACGCATGCCCAACTATATGAAAGGCGTGATTAACTTGCGGGGTAAGGTAATCCCCGTTATCGATTTGCGTCTAAAATTCGGTCTTAACGAAATCGAACACACCGACCAGACCTGTATCATTGTCGTAGATGTTGGGCAGGAGATCGGTATCATCGTAGACACGGTTTCTGAAGTATTGGATATTCCCGGCGAGAGTATTGAGCCTGCTCCATCTATGGGAGCCGCTGTAGAAACGTCATTCATTTTGGGCATGGGCAAAGTGGAAGAAGATGTTAAAATTCTTCTGGACATCGACAAGGTATTGTCCGGCGAGGATTTCAGTCGATTCACGTCACAGGCAGAGCAAGCAGGCGAAGAATAGTACGGGCAAGTGTGGAGGAAGCGCTCAATTCCGCGAAGCATGGCGGCGGGCTGCGTTCGCAATTGAGTGGCGCATGGAGTCCGCCGCCTCGTTTGCATTTTAGACTTTTGTTCCGAAATCGAAAAGCTCCACATCAACGCCAGGGGATGGCGTTGGTATGGAGCTTGTTTCGTGCCAACTGTTCTCTTATCCGTCGGACAGCGCGGTCGTTATGAACGCGGATTATCCTCCTGCATATCATCGAGGGGCTTTTGTGCCTGGCCGTTGAGTTCTCGAACGCGTGCTTCCAAATCGAAGACACGGTACTTCATGGCGATGCGCCAATCTTCCAAGGCTTCTTTCGCCTTGGCGATGTTGCTCTCATTGTTCTCGTGACGATTACGTGTCTCCTTGACTAGGTCATAGAGAGGGCCACGCTGCGCTTCGGGTAGTTGTCCGATTTTCTCGACAAGTTCCTTCATTTTTGCTTCGAATCGTTCGCTCATTTTTCCCTCCTTTGAGGCGATGCGTCCCATTGCGTCCTACGCCTCGACTACTGAACTATAGGCTTCATGAGGGAGAAATTGGTTTAACGAAATCTCCGTTGATTCTAATCTGGGAGAGAATTCATGTTGTGACGGTGCGTAACGGGGTTCTTCTCGGACAGTAACTGTTTTTGCGCAGTTGATTAAAGGAGGCTTATCGGATGGCAGTTACAGGCAAAGCGGCATGTTTTTGGGAGATGATAGTGGGGCGGTGAGGCGTGACACTGTTGTTGTCGCATGCGCAATACTGCTGATCATTTTGATTTCCGCTGTTTTCTGATTTGCCCGATTTGATTCAAGTGCAAACCTTACACGGCCAGTTGCGCGGAGCGGTTTATTGCGTTTCCGGTTCGGTGCTTGCTGCCGTTATGGTTTGCCAGGATTAGTGGGAAAATCCTTGGTGAATGTGCCGACCGGCGTAGTTTGACCGACTGTGATGTAACCGTCTTCCTCAATTTTTCCCAGAATGCGATTCAACTTTGCCAAAGCGTCCGCTGCCCGCTGCAGTGTGAGTACACCGGACTCGTAAAGCCGGTCGTCTCGGACCAAAAGGCCTGCCGTGCCTTTGCCCGCGTTTACGTTTTGCATGATCCTGGCGATGCTCTTGGTCGCGTCATCCAGATTCTCCACTACATTTACAAATTCATCCAGCGTAATGTCGACCTTGCTTTCGATACGATTGATCGCCTGATTCGTGTTATCTGCAATGGTTTTGCTGTCCGTTTGCCACTGCACGATGAGTGCGCGAATATCCTCGGAAGAGCTCTTTAAATCGGCTACGACACCTTTTACGTCTTCCTGCACGGACTCATCACCAAGAACGGTGTTTAGATTGCGGATCAGGTTGTCGAATCGTTCGATCAACGTCGAAACGTTTGCGGTAAACGTCTCTTCAGAGGAGATGGGGCGATCTACGCTTTCGACTGATCGCTGTTCCAAAAGAACCGCCAAGTTCTCGGCGACGGGCTGAAGGTGATAAGCAAGGTTTCCAATATGATCTACCGTACGTTCGAAAGATTTGATGAAATCCTTGCTTACAACTTCACCAATCGCACTGGCCGCCTCTCCACGAATTTGAGCTGTGCCGTCTTTGGGCAATGATTGCATTTGCAAGTTCGACTCAATGATTAAGTGAATCTGCCCCGATCCAATGCCCAGCATTGCGCCGTAAAGTTTTGCAATGGCACCCCGCGGAACGGAGTATCGCTCCTTAATGCGTGCGATGACTTGTACTCCCAGTCCGGGTCGTCTTATGTCTTTGAATTTGAGGCGGTTAACGCGGCCAATTTCTACGCCATTGAGATAAACGGCGGTCCCCTCGCTAATGCCGCGAATTTCGCTAAGGCCTGAAATGGTGAGTTCCCAATCGCCGGCGCCGATCCATTCCGGCATTTCGCCGATCATGAACATCAACGAGGCGAACGCCCCCAGCGACAGGATCAGAAAGAAGCCAAGCAGGACGTTTCGCGTGTTTTCGCTCATGTTTTATCCTTCTCGTTACAGGCTTGCGAGATCCTCCTCCGTCGCTCGGCCTTCAACGAAGTGTTGCACGCGTTCATCTGAGGATTCCTTGATTGTCTGCGGTGTGCCGTCGAAGATGAACTTTCCATGATACAACATCATGATTCGATCAGCGACTTTCATGGCGCTGGTCATGTCATGTGTGACGACAATGCTGGTTACATTCAGCTTGCGTTTGAGCTTCAAGATTAGCTCATTGATGACATCACTGCGCGGTGGATCGAGTCCTGTTGTCGGTTCATCGTAAAGAATGATTTTGGGATCCAGGGCGATCGCGCGCGCAAGCGCGACGCGTTTCTTTTGTCCACCGGAAAGTTCGGCCGGCCACTTTTTTTCAATGCCGGATAAGCCCACCATCGCGAGCTTTTGTCGAACAATTTCGTCGACTTCCCGATCTTTCAAGCGACGGTGCTCGATAATCGGAAACGCGATGTTGTCGCGAACGTTCATCGAATCGAACAAGGCGGATAGTTGGAAAAGAAACCCAAACTCCGGCCTGATGCGTGACAGCTTCCTTTCGGAAAGTTCATCGATCCGCCTGCCACGGAAGTACACTTCTCCTTTGTCCGGTCTCAAGACGCGCACGATATGCTTGAGGATGACGCTCTTTCCCGCGCCCGATTCTCCAAGAATGACAGTCGTTTCACCACGCCGTAGGTCGAGGTTCACGCCATCCAGCACGACCAGCTTGTCGAAACGTTTATGTACGTTTCGCAGTTCGACTTCGATTTGTCCGTTGGATGTTTTGCCCGCTGTACTCATGATTGAAAGATCAGATCAGCGACTTGAATCCGTAAATCATCAGATACAAGCCTGAGAACATCGTGCCGATAAAGAAATCCGCCACCAGGATGACGATGAAGCTTTGGACAAAGGCTTCCGTTGTCGCTTGGCCGACGCCTTCCGCGCCTGCGCGACAGGTGAAACCCTTGTAGCAGGAAATCAACCCTATTACACCACCAAAAAACAAACTCTTGAGCCCACCTTCCAAAAGGTCAATCGTGCGAAGGGCATCCGCCACGTAGTACCAATAAGGCGTAGATGGAATATCCTTGAGAATTACGGCAATGAACCAGCCTGCCATCGATCCACACAGGTCGGCGAATAGTGTCAACATCGGCGTGATCAACAAACAGGCGAGGAAGCGTGGGACCACCAGGTGATGGATCGGGTCGGCGCCCATCACCTGAAGTGCGGCGATTTGCTCGGTAACGCGCATGGTTCCCAGTTCGGCGGTAAGTCGACCGCCCACGCGACCGGCCACCATGACACCGGCGAGTACTGGACCCAGTTCCGGAATCAGGGTGACGCTCAGCAGTACGCCCATCCGTTCTTCAAAGCCCGCCGCAGCGACTTGATCGTAGCTTTGGACTGCGAGCACCAAACCTACGAACGTGCCCGTGACTGCGATGACTGGCAGTGTGCGATTTCCGACTTCATATGCAAGCGGGAGAAAACGTTTCCAAGTTCGCCATTCAAACAGGCCCGCCAAAAGCCAAATCGCCAAGTGGTAGGAGAAGTAACCAAACTCGCCAAAAGCGTGAAGTGTACGATAGGTTTTCGCTCCTAATGCACCAAGCATCAGGCTTCTCCTAAAAAATGGCACGTTAGCGTCACTCCGTCGGTGTTTCGCTCTACCGGATGATCTTAGCGGAGTATCCCCCAACATTACCCGCCGATCAATGGTCTTTTACGCCAGCAAGTTTGGATGAATTTGTGCAGTTGGATCGCATGACTTCAGGGCGTATCATGTTCCGCATGAGCGATGCTGAGATTGCAGTTTCCGTTGTTGTCCCCACGTATCAAGAAGGGGTCAACCTGACACCGTTGGTAGAGCGGATCGACCGCGCCATGCGCGATGCAGGATTTCCTTACGAAGTTATCGTGGTAGACGACAACTCACAGGATGAAACAGAGTCAGTGGCCGCTCAACTCGCGACTGAATATCCATTCCGATTGATTGTTCGTACGGAGGAAAGGGGCTTGTCCAGCGCCGTGCTGTGTGGCTATGCCGAAGCGAAGCATGACATCTTCGTCGTCATGGATGCGGACTTGCAGCATCCTCCGGAGGTGTTACCGGATCTTGTTCGTGCGGTGAGCGGGTATGATTGCGACTTCGCCATCGGGACGCGCTATGTCAAAGGAGGCAAGATCGTCAAGGATTGGCCGTTTTCCAGGCGTATCATCAGTCTCGGGTCTAAATGGTTGGCCAGGCCGCTTACGCCTTTGAGCGATCCGTTATCCGGTTTCTTTGCCATTCAGCGATCGACGTGGGAGCGGGTCAAGGCAAAACTCGATCCGATTGGCTACAAAATTGCACTGGAAGTTTACGTCAAGGCCGGGTGTCGCCGGTCGCGAGAGGTCACGATTACCTTCGGCACGAGGCAGGCTGGTGAAAGCAAGCTTACCAGCGCGGTAGCTTGGCATTACCTCGGGCACTTGTGGAAACTGTACTGGTACAAGCTTCCCTGGTTGATGTGGTTGTTTGGGGGGACGGCGTTGGCCATTATCACGTTGACGGCTCTTTACGCGTTTCGCGATGCATAAGGCAAGCGTATTATAATGGTTGATGAACGACAAGACTCGGGGACGCTTAAGCCGACGACGGCCCATCCCGCGATTCGCGTTATTATGATGCCACGCGATGCGCAGGCAGAAGGACGGGTATTCGGTGGGCATCTCCTCTCGCTTATGGATCAAGCTGCGTTCGCAGAGGCCTTGCGCCAAGCGCACAATCGTTATGTAACTGTGTCTGTGAAAGAAGTGGAATTTCACGAGCCGGTGTACGTTGGAGATGTCGTAGGGTTTTATGCGGAAACCACTCGGCTTGGGCGAACCTCTTTGACGATTCAGGTCGAGGTTCGAGCGGATCGGCGTCGATCACCCGGGCGTAATGTTCGTGTTGCACACGGTGAAGTAACCATTGTCGCGGTAAACGAATCGGGTCAACCCAAACCGGTGTTTGAGTAAGAATCTTTTGGCGGATCCAAATGGCGCAACAATATCAATCAGCCGTCACCGCATCATCTTTCGTGACATAGAAAAGGCGGGGAACGAAGCCGCGAGCATCATCAAAATGGTCGCGGGTTCGGGAATCGCAAATTGATCGGGAAACGAGCCACTCCACGGATAACCGATCAGTTGATCAGGGTCGAATTGCCCCATGTACGTTGCCGCTTCGGACCGCAGGTTGGCCGCCAGAATTCCGTTTGTCCCGCGCAGGCCGTAGAGTGTTCCGCCTGGTGCGAATACGTCGTCGTAAGGAAGCATGCCAAAGGGCGTCGCGCCGCTACTGTTTGGACGGACCTCCACCAACTTATCTGCGTCGGTAGCAAGCACCATCCCGTCCTGCCCATCGATTGATAGATCGTCAGCCGGTTGGTGGCCGCCTAAGGATCCGAGAAGTTTGCCTGTCCCCGTCGATGTATCGATTGGAATGAATGCATCATTGCCCCCCGCATACAATTGGCCATCCGCATCGAAGGTCAAAGCGTCGATGCCGTAGCTGTTGCCGGGTTCACCAAAGCCGTGCGCCCCCAGCAACGTGCTCCATCCGTTTGTATGATCAATCTCGTAGACGTAGCGCGGAACTGTACTGAACAACTGGCCATCCGGTCTGAAGGCAACGTTGGTGGATTGGATTCCCAATCCGTTAATGATTAGAACCGCGCCGTTCATCGCATCGACCGCGAGCAGGCTGTTCGCCGAGTCAGTGACAAGCATGGTGTCGTTGTCAGCAAGTGTGGACGAAATCGCGGCGCAGCACAACGTGAAAGCGATGGCGAGACTGCGAAAGCGCATGATTCAAACCTCCGGGGGTTTTGCCTTTTCGACTCGAGCATTCCAACTGATCGAAAACGAGTGACGGCCGTCTGCCTGCCTGGACGGCGCGCACCACTCTCAAAGTCCATTTACGTGGTCTATCAGTGGATCGGTGGGGGCGCGATGGTGGTTTAGTTAAGCTCGAATGTACTCTTTGGCGCGACTCGAAACGGATTCATTGCGAATGAGAAGGCGAGTGGAAGGCAGTACCCTCGCAGGAAGGGCCTTCATGAATAACTGGGCTGATA
>JANQHN010000419.1 GCA_028282665.1 Phycisphaerae bacterium
GACATAGCGGAATCGTGTAGAGAGGCGCAGCAGTTTCTCATAATTGACGATCAGAATATCGTTAATGAGGTGGTGCTGAGCGAGTCGCAATTGGCGAGATAGTTGGCGTAGCGGTCCGCGCGGTTTGCCGTCGTCACTATCGCGCAACCGCGAAGGGGGGATGATGCCGTGTGCCAAATGAGACGGAAGAATCGATAAGGCTTCGACCAACGAGACCAACAGCGCGACGCAGACGACAACAGGCAGTACGCCCATCCAATCACCCATCTGTCCTTCAATGTCGACCAAAGGCACGAATGCGACGATGCTGGTAAGAATAGCGCATGTGACAGGCCAGGTCACTTCCTCGGCGCCTTCGATGGCGGCGAGTTTCGGTTCGACACCTTGCTCCACTTTGGAGTAGACATTTTCCGCAACGATAATGGCGTCATCAACGAGCAGTCCAAGCACGATGATGAGTCCGAACATGGTCATGAGGTTGAGTGTCTGACCGATGGCTCCCATGACGATCAGTGCACCGCATAAAGCGATCGTTAACCCCATCATTACCCACAGCGCTACCCGCCAATGCAGCAGCAGAAATAGCGTTAAGAAGACTAATACCATTCCCCAAAAACCATTGCGCTTGAGCAGGTCCAGACGGCCTACAATGAAGCTTGACAGGTCTGTGTGGACCATGAGGGATATGCCTTCGGGGTAGGGGTCGCTGCGCGCTTCTTCGTAGATTCTGCGAATGACATCGTCACCCGACAGGCTTGCGAGGAGACGATCGGACCAATCACGTTCGAGCGGTTGGCCCATTTTGCCCGCGACCAAAGCCTTGGCCATGTTGGCGATTTTGATCGCGTCCTGTTCTTCCGTCTTGCGGATTGTGATGTCAGCGGATGGTTTCCCTTGAAATCGCGCGCTCAAGTCGCGGTCTTCAAAACCATCCACAATCGTCGCGACATCGCGCAAACGCACTACACGCCCCGTCGGGTCCCCCTTGATGACCAAGTCGTATAATTCTTCGCCCCAGTCTTTCTCGCCTAGCGTGCGGACTGCAACATCAGCTGTCGTTGTCTTGAGCTGTCCGCCGGGAAGATCGAGGTTGCTCCGACGGATCGCGTCTCCCACATCCATCAGCGATACGCCGTATTCAATCAGCTTTGCGGGTTTGACTTCGACGCTGATTTCATCCTTGCGCGTTCCTCCTACAATGACGTCGGTGATCTCAGGTAGTTCGAGGAGGTCGTCGCGCAAACGGTCTGCGACGTGTTTGAGTGTGCGTGGATCAAGGTCGCCGTAAAGCGATATCATGATGACAGGCCAACGGGCATCCATTTCGAAAACCTGAGTTTCGAGAGCTTCTTCCGGAAAATCGTCACGCGGGATGGCGTCGACCGCGGTCTTGATGTCATCGAGCGCCTGTTGCACATCCTCAAACCCGCTTAGAAATTGTACGGAGATCGTACTGAGGCCTTCGGCGATGGTGGATTCGATCTCCTCCACGCCGTCAATGTCTTTAATCGCTTCTTCGATTTTGAGTGTGATGCCTTTCTCGACTTCCGAAGGCGTCGCGCCCGGATAGGCGGTAGTGATCATGATCTGCTTGGGATCGAATTCGGGGAACATCTCGCGCGTGAGCGTTAGAGCGGTATATACCCCGCCGATCAAAAGGGCGATCATGAGGATATTAGCGAGAACCGGGTTTTCAACGCTGAATCGTGGGAGCGACTTCACGGGTTGACCTCCCGTGCGGTACGGATGGTCGAAGCAACACCGGATTTCTTATTGGCTTTGGATTGAGTGGCCTTTTGATCGCCCCTATTTGCAACCGTTTTTTTCTTCGAGGCCTCGCCCCGGGGACTAGTCGTTGCGAGGGAATTTTCTTCAGCAACGCGTACACGTGATCCCTGAACGAGCGAGTCGAGGTGTGAGAGGATGATTCGGTCACCGTCGTAAATTTCTCCCGCCACAATGGCTCGCTCTTCGACGAAGCGTTGAATTTTCACGTTGCGTTGTTCAACCAGTCCTTCATTGGCGACGAGTACCATGCCTCGACGGATTGCACCGCGTGGAACCAGCAGCACACTTTCGTGTTCAGGTCCCAGCACATTTGCCTGGACAAACAGGCCCGGCACAAGGGGCGTGTTACTCACGCTATTATCGACTTCAACGTAAGCCGCGAAGGTGCGGAGGTTTTCGTCCGCAACGGGCGCCACGCGCACAACTTGACCATTCCATGTGACACTCGCAAGTGATGGCGAACTTAACGTGCAGGGCGCTCCTATGTTAATGTATTCGTGGGTGGAGGAAGGTAGTTTTATGGGGATTTCCACACGCGAAGAATCCACAATTGTGAGCAAGCGCGACCCGGGCATGACCCGGTCACCTTCGTCGACGAACAACTGATGCGCGGCGCCATCGAAAGGGGCTGAAATCGTGCAACGTTCGACATTTAGTCGAGCGATGTTGGCGGCTGCTTCGTTTGCGCGTTTCGTTGCTTCGATGCGTTCGCGTTTTGGCTGAAGTGCTGCAAGTTCTTTTTCGTACGTTTGCAGCGTGCGGAGGGCTTGTTGATACGCTAGACGCGCTAGATCGAATTCCCGCTTGGCAGCGTCATCCCTTTCAAAAAGGTCCGTGACTCTCCGCTTTTCCTCCGCGGCGATCTGAACCTCACGTTCTGCGGTTTGTTTGAGTGACTCGAGGTTCTCACGCTCGCTTTCGATTTCTTTAAGACTTGCGTCATTAGTTTGGGTTAAGGCGAACGCTCGTTCGTAGTCGAATTGATATTGGCGATCGTCGAGTCGAATGAGCACTTGGCCTTTGCGTACTGGATCACCTGCTTCCAAGTCGTTAACGCGTTCGATGACCGGGGCAGAAACCTCAGCCGCGATTGTGGTTTGTCGGTGTGCTCGTGCGGAACCGTACCCTAGAAAATGTTCGGTGACGGTTTCCGTGCGAATGACTGTCGAGTGTACCAATGGCGGGACGGCCACATTTTCCTTCATCGGCGGTTCGGTTCGTAGTGTATGGAGGAGCCACGCTACGAAAGCACCAATAACGACAGTGACAAGACTTAGCGAAATGGAAATCAGGACTCTGGGAAGACTGGACAAGGCTAGGACTTCTCCATGCTAGGGATTGTTGGTGGGGCTCAATCAATCGGCCCTTGACTTAGGTGTATGCGACTCACATTAGCAAGTCCCGGTCCGTTGTGCGGCGTTTACCTTGCGTGCAGTGTCATTTTGTGTCGCGATCCAACGAGTGTACCCGTCGGACCAATTGCACCGCATTATAGTCCTGCATGACGCGGGAGAAACGCCTCTTGCACGCAGTGGTTTTGTTCGTAAACGTCCGTTCATACATGACGGACAAGTGCATTCCTGAATTCGTGCGTGCCAAGTTATGAAAGAGGCCCGGTGGGGTGGACCGGGCCTTGGGGAACCGTCCAATGGGGGGTTGGACGGAGAGTGAGACTGTAGATTTCGAATTGCTTACATTTCCTTACAAACCTGGCTGCATAGCCCGATAGCGTTTACCATTTAAACCGATTTTAGCAAACCGCCGAAGCGATGCAAAGCCTTTTTGCAACCGGCTGGGACACGCAGCGGTCTTGTCTTTTTGGTTTCCGTTTGCAATGATCGATTCTGCTTGCGTTTTGTTTCTTGTCCATGTTGATGGACCGGATTGCCTGATCATAAGGTATTTCATTGAAGTAGTTTACGCAGTAATGGCTGATTGGCGCACGGTGATCTGTTTGGTGACGCAGACCATTGATAGTCCGATAATTGTGATTAGTGCTTACAGGTGCGCGATCCAGGGAAGTTTGTCGACCAGCGAAATTGAGGCTCGCCGGAACATTCGGGATTTGCCAGGCCAGGATTGTGTGCGTTAGCTTTCTTGCCGAACACCAGCTCGGATTTTTGCGCCAGCAATAGCGTGTCTTATGCGATTTTTGATGCGTTTGGATCAATCGCAGCTGAATTCACGTTTATGCCATTTGGGCACGGTGACTTTTTCATTTTTTCAATTCAGCCTAATTCGCATCGGAAGTTTTGGATTTCGGTGTGCAATCTGCTGAACTGCGATCACCTGCCGCCGCCAATGGTTACTTTGCCAAAAATAGGATAATTTTGTCGTAAATTCGTTCGGTATGCATTGGTGAACCAGTGTCTGCGGCGCGGTTGTGCTGTGTGAGGACTCCAAATAGGGAATGGCGATTTTGTGCAATGGCTGAAACGCGGGAACGGCAGTCAGGTCTGCCGGGCCGGTATGCGATTGACACCGCTTTCGCCAGCGTTGATACTGCTTCGTGGATCATCCATAGAAGCCTGCGCGGCGCGGTTACACTGCGGGCTTTGTCGGTTACCTGTCAATAAGGAAATCCGCGGTCCATGCCCTCAACACGTGTCGTGGTAGCGTTGGTCCTCCTGTTTTGCTGGTCGGTTTACGCGCAGTGGGTACCGATCCATGACCGCGTTTACGAACCGATCCTGCCCACCGGTATCTCTGAAAGCGACCTTACGTTGGGGGCGGAACTCGCATTTTTTTTCAAAAATGCTGACGATAAGGACGTCGTTCACCTCGTTGGAGATGCACAGCTTAAGTTGGGGCGGGAATCAGGCTTGAGGTTGACCGCGCAGGAGATCGTGGTTTGGATCGAAAACGACGTCTACGATGGTCGTCCGTTCAATCGCTATCGCGTGTTCCTCTGGCGAAATGGAGAAGTGGTGGAGGTTGGGGGGACTGTCACTTCAAGCCCTGCTCTATTTGTCAGTTTGAGTAGTTTCGGTGAACTTCGTCTTGTGGTTGAAGATGTTACCGATCAGTCCTCTGCCGAGTCTGTAGCCTATAGGGAGGGAGATCGCATCCGTACCGCATTACTCGATTTACCGCAGGAGCGTCCGGATGAGGACGTGTCGCTGAGAGTGTTTGATGCGGCGGGTTATTCGACGGCGGAGGCCAAGAAAGCGCCTCCGGTGATTAAGCTACAGACCCGGCGTGTGGAAATGGACGAGGTGGAAAGCAGGCCGGTGATTATCGCGACCGGTGGTGTCTACATGTCGCGTGGTGCACCGGAGGGGATGCAGTTTCTCGAAATGCGTGCAGATTCGGTGGTTGTGTTGCTACCGCTGAGTAAGGGGACGGCGACGACGTTGGGGGGGGGCGGGAGTTTTGACGGAGTAGGCGAAATTCCCGGCCATCCGGACTCTAACGAGGTAGATTGGCCAAAGCGCCGGTTGCCGGACAGTGATCGGAGTGAGTCTTTCGTACCTAAGCAGCGATTGGCGTCAGGATTTGGTGAAGTGGAGGTAGAGGCGGTCTACCTTGAAGGCGACGTCATTATGTCGCAGAATCAGAATACGATTCGAGCGGCTCGTTTGTATTACGACTTTGTTTCGGATCGAGCGCTGATCCTGGATGCGGCGATTTCGACGACCGTGGAATCGCGTCATATTCCGATTTCCTTGCGGGCGGAAGCGATTCGTCAGTTATCTTCACGGCATTTCTCCGCTACCGACGCGGTATTGACTACGAGCGATTTCCACACACCTCATTATCATGTCGGTGCATCCGAGATCGATTTTATCAATCGCACGAGCGCCGAACCTTCAGGTCGGCTTAGTGGGGTGGAGTCGGGTTCTTTTCGTATACGTCATGCGACTTTGAATTTATCCGGCGTTCCCGTGTTTTACTGGCCTTTCATTTACGGGCACATCGACGCCAGTGAGACATCGATCAGGAACTTGCGGGCGGGATACAGTGACGATTTCGGCTTCGAGTTGGAAACGGATTGGCAGCTCTTCAACGTATTGGGTTTTGAGACACCTCGCGGTTTTGATTCGACACTCAGTTTGGATTTCTACAGCGATCGAGGTCCCGGTATTGGTGTGGATGCGGATTATCAAAGGGATACTTATTTCGGCGAATTGAAGAGTTATCTGATTCAGGAATCTGGCGAGGATATACTTGGGCGTGAGCGGAATGATCTCCCCGATTACGATGGACCGAGGGGGCGATTTCTTTGGCGGCATCGTCATTTTCTTGAGGAAGGGTGGGAGGTTTCATTCGAGCTGTCGTACATTTCGGATGAGCAGTTCCTGGAAGAGTTTTTTGAACAGGAGTTTGATAATGGCAAAGAGCAGGAGACTCTGCTCTACCTAAAGAAACAGCGAGACAACTGGGCATTTACGATGCTCATGCAGTCTCGTATTCTGGATTTCTATACACAAACGGAATCGGTACCGGACTTCAGTTTGCAAATGTTCGCCGAGCCGATCTGGGATGGTGGAAGCTACTACACCGAGAACCGTGTAGGCATGAAACGTTATCTCCCCGCCGATCAGACATTCCTCGAGTTTTTGCGAGATGGCGAGCAGAAATCTTCGGGGATGACGGCACGGGCGGATTCGCGTCACGAGGTAGGTTGGCCAGTTGATCTTGGGCCGATGCGGTTTGTGCCGTTTGTCAGTTTGCGCGGTACTGCATGGGATGACACCAACGGCGACAGTGGTAAGGGGCGTATTTTCGGCACGGTTGGCGTACGCGGTAGCATGCACCTTTGGCGAATGTATACCGATGCTCAGAGTGAACTCCTTGATATCGACGGCATTCGTCACGTCATCAAACCGGATTTCGTGGTCTGGGCAGCCGGTTCAAATATCGATTCGCACGAACTTCATCCGTTCGATGAACAAGTGGAACTCATCGATGATGTCGACGGCGTTTCTTTTGGATTGCGTCAACGATGGCAGACCAAGCGTGGAGTGGGAGACAATCGTCGCATTGTCGATTTACTGACGTTGGATTTGCAGATGGGTGTATTTAACGACGCGCAGCGCGGTGCGACGACGAACGGTTTCGTTTCGTTTACCAGGCCTGAATACAGCATCGCCCGCAATTACGTCAGCACCCAATCGGTCTGGCGAATTAATGATCAGACGGCACTGCTTTCCGAGTCAAGCTACGACATGAACGATCGCGACCTGGATATTCAAAACGTTTCACTGGTCGTTGAGCGTTCGCCGCGTTTAAGTTACCTGCTCGGGTATCGTTATATCGGCGACGAAAATTCGAACCTTTTCGCTTTCGACGCCAACTACAAGCTCACCAGCAAATACACCGTCGCGATTCGCGAACTCTATGACATTGATCGAAAACGCACGCTGGATTTTACGGTCGGTTTTATCCGTCGCTTTCCGCGCTGGTATGCAGCACTTTCTTTTCGGTTGGATGAAGCGGAAGATGATTTCGGAGTTTCACTCAGCGTTTGGCCTGAAGGGCTGCCGCAGGCTGCGTTGGGTTCGCGGCGGTTTACCGGCCTGAGCGAAACGACACGCGTTCAGCGCGATTAGTCGGTGATCCTTTGAGTTGTTTTTGCCAAGCAATCCGCTGCATGCCTTACTTTTGTTAGCCGGATCCAGCGCTGGAGATGGCGGGTTTCAAGTCGCGTCGTCCTTTCCCTAAAGGAGGAATTCATGGACACGATGTCTGCGATTCAAGCGAGGCGCTCGGTTAAGCACTACGATCCCAGCCATAAGATGAGTGAATCGGAGGTTGAGCAGTTGATCTCGCTGGCGCTACTCTCGCCGACTGCCTTTAACATTCAGAATTGGCGATATGTATTAGTACGCGATCCTGAGCTTCGACGACAGATTCGGGAGGCGGCCTGGGGCCAGGCGCAAGTGACGGATGCTTCGTTGTTGATCGTGATGTGCGCGGATTTGAAAGCGTGGGAGAAAGAGCCGGCGCGATATTGGCGCAACGCGCCGAAGGAAGCGGCGGACTTTTTAGTTCCCGCCATCAAGGAATATTACGAAGGTAAGGATCAGGTTCAGCGGGATGAGGCGATACGCTCCTGCGGAATCGCCGCACAGACGATCATGCTAGCCGCCAAGGCGATGGGTTACGATTCCTGTCCAATGGATGGATTCGATTTCGATGCAGTGGGGAGACTTATTAACCTGCCGGCAGATCACATCGTTACGATGTTTGTCGTTGTAGGCAAAGCTACGAAAGAAGCCTGGCCTCGCCCGGGTCAGTTGGACATGAGCGAAGTGGTGATCGAGAACAAGTTTATGTAATCGAATTCATCGAAGGCGACATTTGCGCATCCTCACCAAGTCTCGTTTTGGTTAATAACTGAACTTGCCGATTTCGACTTTCCCTCTAAATACCCAGTAGATAATGGCCGTGTAGGTGAGGACGAAGGGCATACCCAACGCTGCGATAATCGCCATGATGCCTAGTGTTTTCTGGCTTGAGGCGGCGTTGTAGATGTTCAGGCTGTAGGCTTCGTC
>JANQHN010000422.1 GCA_028282665.1 Phycisphaerae bacterium
AGTGGACCGGCGCAATCGATACCGTCGGCGGAGAGTTACTCGATAGCATCATCCGCACGACCAAGCTGCACGGCGTCATCGCTTGTTGCGGGATGATCGGCGGAGCGACGTTCTCGACGAACGTTTTCCCGTTCATCATCCGCGGCGTAACACTGCGTGGCATCGACTCCGCCCAATGCCCAATGCCGCGTAGGCGTAAAATCTGGCAAAGGCTCGCGACTGATTGGCGAGTGGAGCAGCTGAACAGCATCACCGTTGACTGCACACTGGAGGAGTTAAGCGAGAAGATGGATGCGATGCTGGCGGGGCAATCGATGGGCCACGTACGTGTGAGCCTCAAAGCCTAAGCCCTGATTGTTCGGTGGCGGAGTCGACGCTACCTGTCCATCCGCGTTGTCACACGAAGGAGAAAGTCGCATGAGCGACCAACCCAATCATTCAAATCCGCCCGAAGATTCGGGCAAGAATTTGTGGTTTTTGATGTTCATGATCCTCGGGTTCGTGATCATCTTCTGGTGGACGACCCGTCCCGCTCCCGCGCTGGAAGGTTGGTACACAGACTACGCAGACGCTCAACTGGTCGCCCAACAAAACAGCAAACCCATGCTGCTTGCGTTTTCCATGAACAGCTGTCCACCCTGCCGCGAAATGGAACGGGACATCCTGCCCAACCAGAAAGTTGCAGCAGCGCTCTGCGATTTTGTGCCCGCCAAGCTCGACATGTTCAAGAACATCCAGCTCGCGCGCAAATACGCGGTCCCCGGTGCGCCCACCTACATAGTCACCGATGAATATGGCGAGTTGATTTCCAGCGCCGTAGGCCCGCATAGTGTCAACGAATTCGTGAGATTCCTCGACGATGCAAAGAAAAAGTAAGAACGTTCGAAAGTCAGTGCAAAGAAGCCGGAAAGGCGCCTTTTAAGGCTCGATCGGATCCTGATCCGTGATCGCCTCTGACAAAGAGGCAATCAGATCAAGTGCGGTAATTGAAAGCCGCCCCATTTCCTGAGCGGCGAAATCCCCGGAGAGACCGTGCAAGTATGCCCCTAAAATACAAGCCTCCAACGGCTCCATGCACTGCCCCAGAAGCGCCGCAATCACGCCGGTAAGCACGTCCCCCGCTCCGCCCGTCGCCATACCCGCATTGCCGGTTTCGTTAACGTAAATTCGCTCACCGTCCGTCACAACGGTACCGCTCCCCTTCAGCACGATCGTGCAACCGTAAGCTTCGTGCAACGCAAGGGCTATCGCTTGGCGTGCCTTGTTCGTTGAGTCAACCTTTAAATCAACGCCCCGCCCTCGCAAAAGCCGCTTGGCCTCACCTGGATGCGGCGTGAGAATAACACGCAGGGACACGGGGATTTCGAATGCTTTCATCTTCGCCAGCAGATTCAATCCATCCGCATCCAGCACGATGGGACCGTCGAACCCCAGGATGAGTTTTTTGAGGTTACCGGCGCGCACCGAATCACCCATCCCCGGACCTATCGCCACTACATCCGCAGCAAATTCCTCTGCAAAACCTACCAAATCACGTCCGCCAAAGGTGAGGGAACGTACCGTCGCACACGGCGCAAGCGTCGCAATGGCAATCTGCAACTTCGATGGTACCACCATCTGCACCAAGCCCGCACCGCTTTTGAGCGCGGCATTCGCAGTTAGCGCCGGAGCCCCCACCATCGTATGTTCACCCACACACCCACCGACAACCATAATGCGGCCCACGGTGCCCTTGTGTGCGTCGGAGGCGCGGGCTGGTATAGCAGGAATCTCTCGTGTACGGATAGGAGCCGTTGGCATGAAACGATGTCTCGTCAGGTTGGGCAACGGGCGGTCGCTCAGAAGCTACGCACGTGGATCAACTCACACACACCCGCTGCATCGCTTGTTGATCAGGGCTGCAGTGTAGCCCGCACCGAATCCGTTGTCGATATTCACAACCGTCACGCCGGACGCACAACTGTTGAGCATTGCAAGCAAGGCAGCCAAACCATCGAAACTCGCGCCGTACCCGACACTCGTGGGTACCGCAATCACCGGACAATCAACCAAGCCGCCCACCACGCTGGGTAGCGCTCCCTCCATCCCCGCCACCACAACAATCGCGTTGGCGGCCTGCAACGCTTCCGTGTGCGAAAGTAGTCGGTGAAGCCCCGCGACACCCACGTCATAGATAGCCTCGACTTTACTATCCATGATCTCAGCAGTCACACAAGCCTCTTGAGCAACAGGAATATCGCTCGTGCCGGCTGCCACAACGGCAACCTTGCCGGTACTCCTCTTAGCAGATGTGCCGCGATAGGTAATCGCCCGCGCAGCTTCATGCCACACCGCGTCACCAAACTGTGCCTTTACTTGAGCGAATACTTTAGCGTCAGCGCGCGTCGCCAAAACGTTCCCCCCCGCCTCAACACATCGCCCGAAAATGTGGATAACCTGCTCCGGAGTCTTACCCTGACAGTAGATCACTTCCGGAAAACCACACCGAATATTCCGGTGGTGATCCACTTTCGCAAAGCCGATATCCTCAAACGGCAGTCGACGCAACGCTTCCGCAGCGCCATCAACAGACACATCACCCGATTGAACTTTGGACAACAACTCTCGAAGTGCTGATTCATTCATGGTTAGGTAGTGTAGCCGCAAGTGTTCCACGAACAACGGCAAGCCTGCCTGACTCATCAAATCCGGTCAGCGTGCCGTCGCATGAGCATCGATATCCAACGGCGCGAATTCCCTGCGCACGAATTGATGATACCCCAGTGCCGCAATCATTGCCGCATTATCAGTACAATACGCTCGGTCCGCCGCATAAAATGAAAGACCCTCGGTTACACACGCTTCATCGAGCGCGGTTCGCAACGTGCGATTCGCCGCCACCCCGCCCCCCAGCACAACCGTCCGCAATCCGCTCCGCCGCACCGCCCGCATCGCCTTCTCGATCAGCACATCGATCACCGCTTGCTGAAAACTCGCTGCAATGTCTGCCAACTCTCTTTGTGACAATTTCTCCAACCCACCACTCGTTTTCCCCGGTCCATGCACCTGATACAACACTGCCGTCTTTATGCCCGAAAATGAAAAATCGAGCGAAGCATCGTCAAGCATCGTTCGCGGAAACGCGATCGCTTTCGGATTACCGTCCCGCGCCAGCTTTTCAACCTCGGGACCACCGGGATAAGGCAAGTTCAAGATGGCTGCCACTTTATCGAATGCTTCCCCGGCCGCGTCATCAATGGTCGATCCGACGCGCGAGAGCGTATTCGCATCCGCAATTTCGTAGAGTGATGTATGCCCCCCCGATACGATCAACGCAACCGCCGGCCAGGGCGGCGCGTCCAGACCGATCGATGGACTAAAGGCGTGGGCTTTGATGTGGTCCACGGCGAGTAGCGGCTTATCTAGACTAAGACTCAATGTCTTCGCAGCCGTCACACCAATCAACAATGCTCCGACAAGTCCAGGCCTGTTTGTCACGGCAATCGCGTCAATGTCATCGAGCAACACTCCGGCACCGGTTAACGCCTCGCTCAACACCGAATCGAGTCGCTCCAGATGTGCCCGCGATGCGATCTCCGGCACCACTCCTCCATACTTGCGATGAAACTCCACTTGCGACGCGATGACGTTGCTTCGCACGCGTACACCGTCCTCCACGACAGCAGCCGCCGTCTCGTCGCAGGAAGTCTCAATACCCAATACCATCGCCATGAAACCTCACCACCGATGAATCCATACCCAAAGGCCGGATTGTCGATAAAAAACCCCGCTGCAAACGCAAGCTCACCGACAAACCTCAGTTCGTCCACTGCAAAACGAAAAAGCGCCCGACATGACTATAACCACATCGCCTCCCCCTTAATGCTAACCGTAATGCGCGTCGCTGCTAAGCGGCTTTCGACTACGATTTACGGGCGAACCGGATCGCCTTCACTACCGTTTGCCGTTGAACCGCGACCACGCTTACCGCGACGACTTTCACGTACCGAACGTTCACCTTGCTCCTCTTCCGTTTGGGCTAGTTTCTCTTCGAGCTTCTGCCGCTGTTGGGCAGTCAATTTGCCCATAATCGCCTCTTTCAACTCTTTGATCAGCTTCATGCGCTCTTCGCGACTGGGACGCTCCTCCGAGTTGTCGCGCATCTCATTCGTCTTGTTACGAATCAACTCTCGGATTTCCTGCTGCGCCTCCTGGTCAAGGCCTATCTCCGGATCGCGCAATAGCCGCAACATTTCTCGGAACCGGCTACCGCCATTACGCAAAGGCATCCGAACAATACCCAACTCGGTTGCCATTTTGCGAAATGCCTTCGCCTGCTTCTTATCCAGTTCTTTCTCCACCGCTTTGACAAACTCGATGGAAACCTCCATCGGCACACCACCAAACCCATCCCTTAATTCGCGAATTTCCTCGCGAATTCGGCGAGCCTCCTCGCGGTTTTGCTCATCCCTTGCTTTCTCCATCCGCTCGCGCAATTCCTCGACCTTGACCCTTGCCTCCGCCCGCGCAGTTTCCGAGTCATCCGTCGCGAGTTCTTCAATCTTTTTGAGATGGGTATCAAAAAGCGTGCCGACTTCGATCTCCGACTCTGCGGAGAGAGTAAGTCTCTCTTTCACCGACTCCCGGAGCTCGCGCACCTTCTTAACCATTTCACGTGGATCACGAGAGGATAACGCCCGGCGTTCACCGCGTGGCAACTTGTCGCCCGACCGGCGAATTCGGGGGCCTTCGCCCGAACCGGACTGCGCCAGAGCGGACCAGGGCACGACCAACAAGGCCAACACCACACATCTGACCCATCCACCAACGCACCTGCCGTTTATCATGGTTATCTCCCTGTTTGCTTGGTATGGAATCACACCGTCCGGGGCGAACGATCGGCCTATCGCTCCAATGAGGTATAACGCTCCATGCACTGGAATATTGTGCGCTCGGTTTCACAAAAAAGCGACAACAATCCTGCCCACACGCGCAAAGCGACGATAGAATCCGCTAGGCGCGACTTGACCATGCCATCCCGTTAATTGGCTACGGATTGAACTCAAAATGCACTTGCAGACCGTTATAGCGTTTTCGATCTTTCTCGTCCGGCTCGACCAGCGCCTCGAATACGCAATCATCCCGGCGGATGCCTTCGCCCTTACGCTCGTATTCATCGCCGCACAACCGCCGCTGCTAGCCGCCCTTTCCTTCTTGGAATCGCTATGGATCCGCAAGCTCCTTAGTGGTGAACCGCAACAACGAGCTCGCGCTCAGCACATCCATCATGCACTTACCCATCTACTTCGCGCCGCTGCTCTGGCTGGCTTCGCCAGCGCCGCACTCTTCACGCCCTGGGCCAACTGGTTCGAATTGAGACATATTTCACCCGCCCTTCAGATATTGGGCGATCTAGGTATGTTGATTCCCTTTCTGCTAAATGCCACCGCCGTGTGGATCGGAGCCTACCCCCTCGATCGAATGCTTCGCGCTCGCCGGATCGAATCGGGATGTGATTCCCAACTCGAAAGCTGGTCGCTGCTGAGGTATTTAGATCTACAACTAAGACATCACGTGCTCATCCTCGCCGTCCCTTTATTGATCATCTTATTCACGTACAACCTTCTGCACGCCTACGAACGCAATCTCCAAGTTCTTTTCTGGAATTGGATTTGGATCACAGATGTATTGCTCGGCGCCGTCGCACTTTTCGTGTTCGCAATTGCGCCAATGATGTTGATCCGCATTTGGCATACTGAATCCCTCAAAGATGGACCGCTTCGCACCCGTTTGGAGAGTTTGTGCGGCAAAGCTGGGCTATGTTTCCGGGACATTCGTGTCTGGAACAGCGACGGAGCAATGATCAACGCCGCTGTCATGGGCGTGGTTCCGTCCATCCGTTATGTCATGCTCTCCGATGGCCTGCTGCAATCGATGCCCGAAGAGCGAATCGAAGCCGTTTTCGGCCACGAGATCGGTCACATCAAGCACCGACACATTCCGTTCTTCCTCATCTTCACTTATGTCGGTTGGGTTCTCGTTGCCGGAATCATGGAGCTATTAAGCCAGTTGAGTGTATCCGGTGTAGCTTTTACACAGTTTGACCGGACCGCCATTCTTTCCATAGGCTTGGGCCTGATGGTGATCTTTTGGGGAATAGGTTTTGGCTGGCTGTCGCGTTGGTTCGAATGGCAGGCGGACATCTTCGGAGCTTCGTGCGTAACGCCGAAATCGGCGAATTGCACCTTACCGTGCAGCGTCCATCCCGACAGCAAGACCGTAAACACATCAGAATCGAGGGTATGCGCGAGCGGAGCAGCGATCTTCAGTCAGGCGCTCGATCAAGTCGCCCTGTTGAACGGTATCCCCGCAAATGAGCGAACCTGGCGTCATCCAACCATATCGAGCCGTCTGCGACACTTGGCAACCGTGGCGGGCGACCCAAAGCAAGCACAAAAATTTGCCCGGCGCGTGCTCCGCATCAAGGTCTGGCTCCTCGCACTGGCGGTCATAGGCTCCGCTGGCACCGTGTATTATTACATTGTTGCCCAACCGCAACTCGCTCGATGGATGGCAACAATCCATTGATTTTATGGTATATGTAACTTTACAAACAGAGAAACCCGCCCAAGGCTAACGCAATTGTTTTTTGCGCTTTACCCCTGGCGGGTTCCCCCGGGTTCATGAGGAGGAGAAGTCGTATCTTACTTTAGGCAGCCAAATATTGCTCTTCCAATGCGCCGCGAATTTTCTTAAGCGCTTTATTCTGTATTTGGCGAACTCGTTCTTTGGTGACACCAATGATCTCACCAACTTGTTCCAGCGTTTTCGGTTTCACCGGGCCACCGATCGCCGGTTTGCCGATCGCGAACCGTTCGTGAATGACCGTGCGTTCCACGTCACTGAGCTGCGCAAGGTTCTTTAGCAGAATCTCCTTGAGTTCATCGACGCAATCTTGTTCCACGAGCCCGCGTTTTTCTTCCACGAAATCACTCTTTTCCATCGTCGGCTCGAACGACGTCGGGAAGTAACCGCGGTACCGACTAGCCCGCATTGCTACACGCGAAAAGCTCTTCAAAATCGCCCGGCAGGCATACGTGCTGAATTTAAACCCACGCGAACAATCGAACTTCTCGATGCTACGCAGCAGCGCCATATTGCCCTCGCTGACCAAATCATTAAAGTCGATGTTGGTCAACCGGGTGCGTTTGGCCATCGCCAATACAAGCGGCAGATTCAAGCGCACGATCATCGTCCGCGTATCGAGAATGCGATGTCCCCAGGCGAGCAACCGCCGGGTCCCCGTCGCCGTCAACCGCCTGCTCGCGAACTTCTTGAGAATCTTCGTGACCTCACGGCGAGCGAAGTTATACCGTTTAAAAAGGAGTTGCTCCTGTTCTGTTGACAAGGTAGGCATACGCTGACCTGTTATCTCCTTGAGCGTCACAGGCCATTCGTCTTCAAAACGAGTTTGATTGCGTGAAAGCTTCGCGTTGTTCTCGCCGTACAACTCCGCCTTAACCCCGTGCTCGCTAAACAACGAGTGATCTACAAATTCCGTAGGCTCACTAAGGAGCTTATTGAGCAGCACCTGGTCTTCAGCAGGCAAATGATCGAAAACCCTATTCTTGGGCGGCTTGGCAGTCGGAAGCGCTGCACCGGCAGCCTTCGACTTCACCGTCTTATGCGCTGCGGTGGTCATAACCCACCTCCTTTACGGGTACGCGACGGCATCCCAACCGGACTAACACACAAAATCCGGTTGATCCGCCATTTTTTGGTACGTCTGACGCGCGTACTTGGTGCGTCCGATTACAAAACATGACCGAAACAATGACCAATTTACGCACGCGCGTTCGCGGGCGCACTATGCACTTTTTCAATGCCTTGGGGGGTCAAACATAGAGGGGCTGTTTGGCTACTTAAGTATACGATGTAAAAGGCACTTGACCAAAATGTACAGGCAAATTGCCTCTAAGAGGGTCAAAAACGCCGTTTTTCACCAACACTTACAGGATAGGTGGTAAGTGTCCACCCTAGTTATTCATAGCGAAGGGCTTCGATCGGATCGAGTTTAGCGGCAGCTACGGCAGGATAAAAACCCGAAACGATTCCAACAAGTACTGACAGGCCAAAACTTAACAATATTGCCCACCAACTGATAATTGGATCCCATTCCGCCCAAGTGCTCAGCAAAAGTGCGCCCAGCCAACCTATCAACACACCAACCACTCCGCCCAACGTAGAGAGGACAACCGTTTCTATCAGGAATTGCGCGCGAATGTGTGCCTGTCTGGCGCCCAACGCACGACGAATACCAATCTCCCGCGTACGCTCCGTAACACTTGCCAACATGATGTTCATAATTCCAATACCACCAACTAGGAGGGATATGCTGGCAATAAGCCCAAGGATTTTCTGGTTATTGCGTTTCTTTTGTTCGGCAAGCTTTAAACGTTCGAGCGGCACTTTGATGTCATAGTCGCGGTCTTTATGGTTCTTCTCGAAAACCGCTCTGACCATTTCCGACACATTCAGCACGAATTCCGTATCCTCCACGGTAACGTACAAGCCGGAGTACTCGATCTCCGTCATCTCGCGCGAGCCCGCCTGTTCCTTCATCGTGATCTCGCCAAACTGCGATCGGCCGGCGCTGAACGGAATGAAAATTTCTCGATTGAGGTTACGCCCTTCCACACCGCGAGCGGGCGCGCCAGCGGTTTCAACGTGCTGCAACACACCCACCACCTCGAAAGGAATCGCGGTAAGCCTGGGACGTCCGACCAGCACGGTGGCGCCCAGAGGCTCTTTAAATTGGAAAAGCTCCCTCCGTACTTCCGCGCCGATAACGCACACATTCGCGTCAGACCGGAGGTCCGCACCGGACAATAATCGACCTTCCGCGGCCTTGACGTTTACCACTTCAAAAAGCGTCGGTGTAGTTGCTACAACCTCCGCTTGCATTCGGTATTCACCCTGAAGTGCCGTATGTGAAACAGTCTTGAGCGGAACGACATGAGCCACCTTCGGCACGGAGGCAGAGATCATGTCAACGTCGTCTTGGGTGATGCCGTACCTTAGCAGACGCGTATCTCCCTGCGAGGCTTCCCGGCTTTCTTCCGGCTTGATCGAGTTGACGATGATGTTGTTCGTGCCCAACAGCTTGATCATACGCAACTCGTCTGCCGAGGCTCCCTCGCTCACCGACAACATGCAAATCACCGCCGCGACACCAAAAATGATCCCCAGCGAAGTCAACAACGACCGCAATTTGTGCAACAGCAAATTGCGAACGCCCAGGCGGAATGTTTCGAAGTTGAAAAGTGACATTTGTTGGCTATTCTCCACCTAATACTCAGTCACACTTTCCGCAATACCGACACTAGGGACGCATAAACGGAAACTCGAGTTGGTCGCGTTCGACTTCCTTTCCAATCTCAAGCTCCACTTCCAGTTTCAAGCGAACGTAGGGTCTCATGAGAGGGTTCGAGAACTTGTAGAAACCCTCGCGAATTTTCGTGAGAATGCATTTACGCTCGGTCTTTGTGAGTTTCCCCAAATGGTGGGAAAACTCGGACGGCTGATGGTCTCTGCCTGTAAAGTAACTGGCATAAGTAACAAGGTCACGAACCTGTACTTCCGACTCTACAGCCACAGCCATCGCCCTAAGAACCAGTTCGTATTTTTCCGTAGCTTTGCGCGTCGTTACAATCGCCTCCTCAAATTGTTCTGCAAGTTCTTGCTCGCAGTTTGCGAAGGCCTCGTCCAACCCCAGCCTGTAGTGACGCTCAGTTATCGCGAGTGGCTCATAGTCTTTTCGCGTGATGGCTTTGCTTGCTTCGAGCGCCGCTTGCTGTGCAACGAGGTGGACGAAGTAAGGGAAGCCATCCGAGAGGCAAACGATCCTGCGTTTCACCGACTCGGAGAACTTGGCAGCCAACCGTTCCTCGCCGCGCATTAAAATATCTCGAAGCTCATCATGCGGCATTCGTTCCAACTTGATTTGGGCGAGCGCTCGCGTTAGCGAAGCGTGCTCGCCCAGTAATTGCGCCAGCGTATTCGCCACACCAACGAGAATGATTTTCGTTTTGGACTTGGCGTCGGAGAAATGTTTGATCAACTCCGAAAGACGCGTGAACGTATCGCTATCCCTGACGCGATCGAATTCGTCAATAATGATGAGTCCATCCTGGTTCGTGAACTGGTCTAAAAGCAGTGACGAATCAATGCGCGACTCCGTCTTGATCCGCCTGTAGATTCTTTTCGAACTGCTTGCAGCGCCTGCGCCTGCAAGCTTTCCTCCTATGGTTCCACGGATTTCTCGGTTCGATTCGATGCCGTTCAACTCGACCGCGACACCAGATTTGGCAAGTACGTCAGTAAAGATCGAATCGAAAGTGCTTTGTGTTTCGCACCGAACAAAGTGCGTGTTGTCTTCCTCTCGATTGGCAAAGAAATAAGCAAGTTTCGCGAATGAGGTCTTGCCGACACCTCGCTCACCAAATATCGCAATCTGTCGACCCGGAGAATCGAGTTGGTCTCGCAAACGCTCTATCTGCCGGCTTCTGCCCGCAAAAAAGTCGGGCAGATCGATAGGGGCGTAAGGCGTAAACGCCTGCATGCATCTCGCGCGGTAGTCGAGGTAGGCTTGTCTTTGATCGTCGTTCCAACCGTGACCATTTTGCATGATCTTTGCTCGATCCTGGAGAGATCTGTCGAGATTATTTGGCACCTCGTAGGCATCTTCAACGAGTCTAGACGAAGGGCGGCTCGCAACTACGGTAAGCCGCCCTTCAGTATTCCGCAAGAATCCAAATCCTACAAATCGAACTTGATTCCCTGCGCCAGAGGCAGCTGTGTCGACCAGTTGATCGTGTTCGTCTGACGACGCATGTAGGCTTTCCAGGCGTCCGATCCGGACTCGCGTCCGCCGCCCGTCTCCTTCTCGCCGCCGAACGCCCCGCCGATTTCCGCCCCGCTCGTGCCGATGTTGATGTTCGCAATACCGCAATCGCTACCCTTGTGCGACAGGAACGTCTCCGCCTCGCGCATGTTCAACGTGAACATTGACGAACTGAGCCCCTGCGGCACGTCGTTGTGAATGTGCAACGCCTCGTCTAGGTTACCATAACCGATGATGTACAGGATCGGGGCGAACGTCTCTTCCTGTACGATTTTGTACTCGTTCTTCGCCGCCGCGATACACGGTGTCACATAGTGGCCTCCCGGGTATTCATCGCCCGACAGCTTCTCGCCACCGCAGAGCACCTCACCGCCCTCGTTTTTAAGAGTGGTGATCGCGTTCATCATGTCGTCCACTGCGCCGGGTTTAACCAGCGGCCCCATCAGCGTTGTTTCATTAAGCGGATTGCCGATGCGCACCTGCTTGTAAGCATTGACAAGCTTCTCGACCAACTGATCGCGAATAGATTCCTGCACGATAATACGACGCGTGCTCGTGCATCGCTGGCCTGCGGTTCCCACCGAACCAAACAGGATCGCCGGAATCGCCATTTGCAGGTCTGCCTTCTCCGTCACAATGATCGCGTTGTTGCCGCCGAGTTCCAGAATCGTCCGCCCCAGGCGTTCACCAACCACAGAACCTACGCGGTAACCCATTTTGCAACTACCCGTCGCAGAAATCAGAGGTACGCGTTTGTCGTGCAGCATTTTCTCGCCGACTGTTCGTCCCGGACCGACGATCATACTAAACACGGCCGGGTCGACACCGTGCGCCTTGCATACCTTCTCCGCGATTTTCGTGCATGCAATCGCGGTTAGCGGTGTTTGCGAGGAAGGTTTCCAAAGCGTCACGTCGCCGCACACCGCCGCGATGGCCGCGTTCCATGACCACACCGCCACCGGGAAGTTAAAAGCAGAGATCACTCCCACCACACCAAGCGGATGCCACTGTTCGTACATCCGGTGCAGCGGGCGCTCAGAGTGCATGGTCAGGCCGTACAGTTGTCGCGAAAGCCCCGTCGCGAAGTCGCAGATGTCGACCATCTCCTGGACCTCGCCTTTGCCTTCGGCGAGGATCTTGCCCATCTCGATCGTGACGAGTGCGCCCAGGTCGTCTTTCACATCGCGCAGCGCGTTGCCCAAATCGCGAACCAATTGACCGCGCTGCGGCGCGGGGATCATACGCCACTCTAAAAACGCCTTGTGCGCCCGCTCTACAATCCGGTCATAATCTTCGGGTGTGACCTGCTTGATTGTGCCGATTTTAGAACCGTCGATCGGAGTGGTCACGTCCAGCTCATCGCCGCCGCCCAACCACTCACCGCAGTAACCGCCGAGACTGATTTCTTCAATTCCGAATTTACGAAGGATTTCTTGCATGGCCTTACTCTTGGTTGAATTTCGTTCCTATTACAGGACTCGCGAACATAACCCGCCCCCTTGGGCAGTCAAGGGGATCATTTGCTCAATGCTGGCACATCTCGTTCCGAAAACAAATGATGGGGCTATTCCGCCGCCACACGTCGGCGGAACTCCCGCCAAGTGCATGGAAGCCGATTCGGGCTACGGATAGGCAGTGATCCGCCCGGGGACGCGAATTGTAGACTTCACACGACATGCACAGAGTATTCACTGAACTCAGCAAACGCAGGGGCAGGCGCGGCGTAACGCTGGTTGAGGCCATCGTTGCTACCGTGGTCCTTTCAGTCGCGGTGGCCGCTGTGAGTACTGCTCTGATCGCAGGCACGCAGCAAGCCTACGCCAGCGTAGATGCGAAACGGGCCACTCAACTAGCCCAAGCAATGATGGAGGAAATCCTCGCCCAACCCTATAACGATCCGGAGGGAGCGACAGGATTCGGTGCCGACGCCGCAGAGACCTCACGGGCCGACTTCGACAACATCGACGACTACCACGGCCTGACCGAAACGACGGGAACCATTAGCGACAAAAACGGTAACGCCTACCCCAACGAATACGCAAGCTTCGGTAGAAACGTAACCATTACCTCCGCCAGCATGCAGCCGGCAGGCTTTTCCGCAGCGGTAACGGGTGTCACGATTACCGTTTCGGTAACGCAAAACGACATAGAAGTTTTCTCTGTTTCGCGTTTCTCGGCTGATCCCGATCCCAGCTCTTAGAAACGGTTGGTCCATGCACCGATCCTTCATACAAGCCAACTTTTTTATCGCCGCAACTCGTCGAACGAGATCGACTTTTTCGTATTGGCGCCGCGCCATGACACTTGTCGAGCTGCTTCTTGCGTTGACGGTGTCAGGTTTGGTCGCTGCTGCGGGCTTGAGTATTCTTTATGCAACTTCCACAGCCACCGAACTGCGAAACGACGCAAGACGCCTAGTAGTGTCCGCAAACGCGCTCGATACTCGAATCAGGCAGGAAATTCACAACGCCCTTTCCTTTTTGGACGCCGGTACGGATACCCTCATCCTCTGGGCTCATGACGAAAACAGCAACGGCGCAGTTAACCTCGATGAGATTGTCCTGATCGAACGCCATACTAACGATCAACTTCTCCGGTATGCAATCGATTGGCCTACCGACTGGACGCAGGACCAAA